>CANQRK010000090.1 GCA_947626245.1 uncultured Paenalcaligenes sp.
ACCGCTCATCCATTCACGTCACCACCCCATCCCACACTCAGCCCTGTACGAACCAATCATGCCTGCGATACAACCGTACCCTTATCAAAGGCATGGCCTCTTGCAAGAGGCCAGCCTACTTTTACCACTTAGGTAATATCGGCGGGGTACACACCCTCTTCATCGTGCACCTCTAATCCACTTAGAGGTGGGTTGAACACACAAATCACACGCAAAGGCTTTTCACCCCCGCGTAAGTAATGTTCATCATGCTCATCTAAGGCATACACCACCCCTGGTCCCAAGGCGTATTTCTTGCCGTCCGCTACCGTTTCAATCTCACCATCACCCTCGATGCACCATACGGCTTCGAGGTGATTTTGATAATGAATATGCGTTTCTGTTCCAGGGAAAATAACAGTCTCATGGAAAGAAAACCCCATACCGTCTTTTTTCAACAATACGCGACGACTCACCCATGTATCGGTACGTACTTCGTGTTCCGTGCCTATCACTTCATTTACATTACGCACCAGCATTAGTTCGCTCCTAATTTAAGAATTTTTGCAGTTTGTGGAGTTTGTGCCATCACTTCGGCCACACTTTGCTCCAGAATATGAAGACCTTTTTTCAATAGATCCATTTCTATAGTTAAAGCGGGCAGTAGTTTCAACACCTCGTCTTTAGCCCCCGAGGTTTCAATAACCAAGCCTTTATCAAAAGCACGGCTCGCAATTTGCGTGGCAATGTCCGAGCCTGATGGGCTGACTAAACCTTGAATCAAACCACGCCCCCGTACACTTAAACCCGAACCAGGGTAGCTATGCACAATGTTCTCTAACCAATCGCGCACGAAGACTTCTTTACTTTGAATCTGCTTACTAAACTCTGCATCTTGCCAATAATGATCGAGGGCAGCCGTCGCCGTCACAAAGGCCAAGTTATTACCACGGAACGTGCCGTTATGAGCACCGGGTTTCCAAATATCTAGCTCGGGTTTGAATAACACCAACGACATGGGCAAACCGTATCCTGATAAGGATTTAGACAGCGTAATAATATCGGGCTGAATACCGGCTTTTTCGAAGCTAAAAAACGTACCTGTACGACCACAACCGACTTGAATATCGTCAACGATCATTAACATGCCGTGCGTTTTGCATAGCTGCTGCAACGCTTTCAACCAACGAGTGGTGGCCACATTGACGCCGCCCTCTCCTTGAATGGTCTCCACAATAACGGCAGCGGGCTTTTCGAGGCCGCTGCTTGGGTCCTCTAGTAGTCGCTCTAAATAACTAATGGTGTCTACATCAGGCCCTAAATAACCGTCATAGGGCATAAACGTTGTATTGTGTAATGTTATGCCCGCGGCTTCGCGGAATTTTTTATTTGCCGTGGCCGCCAAAGCCCCACAACTGACCCCATGAAATCCATGAGTAAATGAAATTACATTTTGCCGCCCAGTCACTTGACGTGCTAATTTCAGTGCTGCTTCTACCGCATTAGTGCCAGTAGGCCCTGTGAACTGCAAGGTGTAATTCCAATTACGAGGGGTTAAAAGATGACGATCTACTGCCTCTAAAAATGCTTTTTTAGCCGATGTCGCCATGTCTAAGCCATGCACTACACCATCGCTTTCCACATAGTCAATCAGCTTGCTTTTGAATAATTCATTGTTATGACCATAATTTAATGTTCCTGCCCCACTAAAGAAATCAATGTACTCTTTAGCCGATTCATCACGCAAAATAGATCCTTTTGCGTAGGTAAACAGGACGGGGAAGGAACGGATATAGCCACGAACTTGGGACTCCATTCGATCAAAAATAGTTAGATTCGACATGGGTTTTCTCCTCGTTTTCTATCACATGTGTGCCTGTAGTGGCCCGATACGCAGCAACGGTTCCACTTGAGGCTCTATAAAATGCTCGGCTTGAAAAAACTCGAGCTCAGTTAGCTCAGCCTGATGCGACTGCGCCAACTTTTCAAAAAGTCGTCTAGACGACTGATTCGTTGGATCCACCGTGGTTTCAATAAAGCGAATATGCGCCAATTGAGGGCTTTGCAAGAGTTGATCTAGCATCTGCTTAGCTAAGCCCTGCCCACGCATGGAGGCATGCACGGCGACTTGCCATACAAATAAGGTGTGCGGTTTTTGAGGGTGCGGGTAGGCAGAAATAAAGCCTACTAATTGATTATCTTGTTGAGCGACAAGACAGGTATGAGCAAAATGCGTACATAACAATAAGTACACATAATTGGAATTGAGATCTAACGGGGGACAGTCTCGAACTAACTCATAAACTGCAGCCCCATCATCAATCGTTGGATGACGAAACAGCAGTGGGTCATCGTCGCTGCTTTCCGTCGATTTGGTAGATTTGTTAATAGCAATGGTCATTAAACCACTAGACCCGACTCCGGTGGTACCGCGCCGTCGGGAATCTCCAAGAGGGCAGAAACAGACTGATCGGCCTCCATGTCTGCATCTGAGTCAATTAAAGCCACCACCTTTTCTAAGGCCTGTGTAATTTGCTTTTGCTCTTGCTCAGGAAGCTGTTGTAGGGCTTCGCTAAGCTTTTGCTGTAAAGGTGATGGCGTACTTTGTGCTAAGTCTTGGCCTGCAGTGGTAACGCTGACATACACAATACGACGATCCTCGCGACTACGCTCGCGCACCACTAGGTTTTTATCCTCGAGACGATCAAGAATACCTACTACGGTACTGGGGCTTACGTGCATTTCCCGACTGATTTGAGTCGCCGTTAGGGGACCCTTGTCTATTACCGTACGTAAACAAACGAGCTGGGGAGCAGTAATATTACTGCCCGCCGAAAGCTGGCGTGAGTGCAAAGCAATAGAACGTGTTATGCGACGTAAAGCACGCAAAATGCGTAAGTCATACTGATCCTGTGTTTTCATTTAGCTTTCATATTCCACATCAAGCAACTAATCATTAGAGTTCAAATCATATCGATAGATACGATTATTGTCAAACCAAGAAAAGGCCGCAATAGCGGCCTTTAGTGCTCTAGTTATTGACAACTAGACCGTCAAGCCGTTCCGCCCACGGTTAGGCCATCGATACGTATAGAAGGCATACCTACCCCCACCGGTACACTTTGCCCCTCTTTACCGCAGGTCCCTACCCCGGAGTCTAAAGCCATGTTGTTCGCAATCATGGACACCTGATTCATGGCATCAATACCTGAACCAATCAGTGTTGCTCCTTTGACAGGATGCACCAGTTTGCCGTCCTCAATAAGCCACGCCTCGGAGGTAGAAAACACAAACTTGCCACTGGTAATATCTACCTGGCCACCACCAAAGTTAGCAGCGTAAATGCCTTTTTTCACTGAAGCGATAAGCTCATCAGGATGGTAAGCACCATTTAACATATAGGTGTTTGTCATACGCGGCATGGGCAAATACGCATAGGATTCGCGTCGACCATTGCCTGTGACAGGCATGCCCATCAGACGAGCATTGAGCATGTCTTGCATATAGCCCGTCAAAATACCGTCTTCGATCAAGACATTATGCTGCGTTGGATTGCCTTCGTCATCAATATTTAATGAGCCACGTCTGTCGGCAATGGTGCCATCATCGATAACGGTTACCCCCTTAGAGGCGACTTGCTGACCGATGCGGTCCGTAAACACGCTAGAGCCCTTGCGGTTGAAATCGCCCTCTAGACCATGACCTACCGCCTCGTGCAGTAAGATACCCGGCCAACCCGCCCCCAGTACCACCGGCATTTCACCGGCAGGAGCTGCCTGAGCGTCTAGGTTGATTAGCGCTTGAGCTACTGCTTGGTCCACATAGCTTTGTAATATGGCCTCGTCAAAGTAGCCTAAATCAAAACGGCCACCACCACCGGAGCTACCGCTTTCTCGACGCCCCGCTTGCTCGGCAATCACGGTGACAGACAAACGTACCAAAGGACGAATATCTGCGGCTAAACGACCATCGCTACCAGCGATTAAGACCGTATCACAGGTAGCTCCTAAGCTAGCCATGACCTGAATAACACGCGGATCTTTAGCACGAGCCATACGCTCGACCTTTTCAAGCAAAGCTACCTTTTGGGGAGCGCTAAGACTATCTAGCGGATCATTCGGCACATATAACGTTGGACGCTCGGAAGAGCGAGCCGTCAACATGGGCACTTGGCCTTGCTGCCCTAAACGCGCAATACTACGCACGGCATGAGCCGCACCCAACAACGCGTCTTGACTTAACGTATCAGAATAAGAAAATGCAGTTTTTTCACCACTAATGGCCCGCACCCCTACCCCTTGCTCAATATTAAAGCTACCGGTTTTTACAATACCCTCTTCGAGGCTCCAGGCCTCGCTGCGTGAATATTGGAAATACAAATCAGCATAATCAACACGATGGGTCAAAATTTCAGATAAGCTGTGCTGCAAATCATGCTCGCTAACCCCCCAAGGCGTTAACAAAACAGATTTAGCGGTACTTAACGCATCCAAAGCCACTGGGCTTGTCATCATCTACTATCCTTAAAATACGTAACCTAAGCGACGGTGTGTGAGTGACGGTAAATCCGTACGCACAGCAGCTAACCGCTTTTTATCTATTATGCCACTGACATAGCCTACCCCAGTGGCTAAAGCATCTATTTGCTCGCCCCATGGGTCGATTAACATCGTATGCCCCCACGTGCGACGTCCATTTTCATGAGTGCCTCCTTGGGCAGGAGCCAATACATAACATTGATTTTCAATGGCACGGGCTTTTAATAAAATTTCCCAATGAGCTGCCCCCGTAGTGTACGTAAAAGCAGACGGTAAAACGATTAAATCTACCTTGCCCATGGCTCTAAATAGCTCGGGAAAACGCAGGTCATAACAAACGCCTAAGCCAATGCGTAGTTCGGGGGTGTCTATGACCACCGGTTCTGGGGATCCAGCAGCAATACTTTGAGCCTCGTCAAAGTACTCTTGGCCTCGTTGAAAGCTAAACAAATGAATTTTGTCATAACGCCCTATACGCTGCCCATCAGGCCCATAAACCAATGTACTGTTGTAAAAACGCTCGGGGTTATTCGAGGTCAAGGCTAAGGTTCCACCTATTAAATACACACCATGCAAAGCGGCTTGTTGCGACAAAAACTGTTGGATAGGCCCGTGGCCTATGGATTCAACTAAATTGAACTTTTCCTCAGTCGTATTACCTAAGAAACAAAAGTACTCTGGTAGAGCAACTAAGGTTGCACCGTCTTGTGCTGCACAGGCTATCCATCGAGCGGCTTCGTGCAAATTATCATGCAGTCGCGGCCCCGAAACCATTTGAATCGCCGCCACTTTTACCATTTTATTATCAGCATTACTCATCTATTTACCCCACTAGGACAATACGATCGTATTTCTTATATATTTTCATATTTAATAAAAAGAGTTAGAATCTAATATGTGATTCATCTCACATTAATACAAATAGCTAAATAGCGAATTACAAACACAGGGAAAACAAATGCCTCAAAATGAATTCTTAAGCGAAAAGCAGCTGTTAGAAAAGCAAATTCAAAAACTTCAGCGTAAAATGCGTACTCTACATAGCCGTCAGCGTCGTCCAGTGATCAACTCCATTATTAAATCCATGCAAGAGTATGGTATTACTCCGGAAGAAATCACCGAATCTTTCCAACGTCGCGAAAAACGCAGCGCAACAACCAGTTCCGCTCCTGCCCGCTACAAAAACCCTGAAACAGGTGATACCTGGACCGGCCGTGGTCGTCCTCCACGTTGGATTGTAGACGCCGAAGCCCAAGGCAAAAATCGCGATAGTTTTTTAATTAAAGCTTAATCGCTTCTGCCGCCAAGACCTAGCGCAAACCCTTACCCCAAGGGTTTGCGCTTTTCTTTTGGGTTTATTTAAATCGGACCTCTTGGACCTGCCCATTCATCCCCGGAAAATTAGTAAAAGCGGCTTTAGCTAATAAGGGTATTACGTTTATTAATTCATCCCTATCACTTTTATTAATAGCAGTTGCATTAAATACCTCTGCCATTTCATTTAGGCTATCTTTAATTACAACTTTCAAGGTGTTACTGTAAATATCAACTGGTACCGAAGCATAACGAGGCATCGTTCTATAAAATCCCCCAAATGGCCCGCCTCCATTGCCTACCCATACACCTGCTGAAAAAGGCCCCCCATACAAGAAAGGATCATAAGGATCCACATAACGATCTACCCACTCTTGTTGCATGGGATTCCCGTAGCTTAGCTCGACTACCAAGCGACTTTCGGGCCCACCTTCAACTAGGCCAGCTGCCCCCATAGCAACCCGTACCGAATCTGCTACCGCTTGAAACTCAAGGCTCCGAGCCTGCTCGGCTTGGGGCTGAATGTGATAGCGGGCTTGATACAGCTCTGCAGGCCACTGTTGATACGAGGTCACCTTGGCAGACCACGAGCTCGCACAACCTGTCAGCACAAATACCCCACACAGCAGCACTAAAGAACGCAGCCAACTACGCCCCCACTTAGTCTTAAGTCCACGCATACGCACTCCTTTAATTAGCTGAACCGATTACAATACTCATCATAATCTTTTTTCGTTTCCTACTCTGGCGATTTCACCAATGACAGCTAGTATCCACAGAAAAAACTATAGTCCTTTCCCCTATCAAATCGAAGGCCTTGAACTGCGCTTTCATCTAGACTTAAACAAAACTCTTGTTCAAAGTCGTTTTAGAGTTCAAACCCAAACCCCCGGCGCGCCCCTAGTCTTAGACGGCGAAGACCTTCATTTGGTTTCCGTGCGTATTGATGGCCAACCGCTACAGGAAAATGACTATAAATTACACGATTCCTACCTGACTCTGCCCCTTACTGCACACACGCACCTGATTGAAATCGAAAACTACTGCGAGCCAGCCCTAAACACCACCTTAATGGGGCTCTATCAATCGGGAGCACAACTGTTTACCCAGTGCGAACCCGAGGGCTTTAGACGCATTACCTGGTTTGCTGATCGCCCCGATGTACTTACACGTTATACCGTGCATCTTATTGGTGATAAAACTCAGTTTCCCTACCTGCTCTCTAATGGCAATTTGATCCATTCTGCAGACCTAGAGCACAATCAACACGAAGCCATTTGGGAAGATCCCTTTGCCAAGCCCTCCTATCTGTTTGCCGTCGTCGCCGGCGATTTTGATTGTCGAGAGCAACGTTTACACACCGCCTCGGGGCGCGAGGTGTTACTACAGCTCTATAGTGACAAAGGGGACTACGACAAAACAGAATGGGCAATGCAAAGCCTAATTCACTCCTTGCGCTGGGATGAACAGCGCTTTGGATTAGAACTAGACCTAGAACGCTACATGGTGGTGTCGGCAGCCGACTTCAATATGGGCGCCATGGAAAACAAAGGCCTAAACGTCTTTAATGCCGCCTATGTGCTAGCGCAACCCGAAAGCACTACTGACCAAAGCTATCACGATATCGAAGCCGTGATCGGGCACGAGTACTTTCATAACTGGACCGGCAATCGCGTTACCTGCCGTGATTGGTTTCAGTTATCTCTTAAAGAAGGTCTCACTGTTTTCCGCGAGCAAGAGTTCAGTGCCGATAGACTGGCCTCCGGCCTAGATGGTGCAGCTGCCGCTAGCGCTCGAGCCGTTAAACGTATTGATGACGTCAACCTATTACGTTTGGCCCAATTCCCCGAGGACGCTGGCCCCATGGCGCACCCCATTCGCCCTAACAGCTACGAGGAAATCAGCAACTTCTATACCGCCACTATTTATGAAAAAGGGGCGGAAGTCATTCGCATGTTCCATACCTTGCTAGGTGAAGACGGCTTTCAAGCTGCATTACAGCACTACTTCAAACATTTTGATGGCCAGGCCATTACTTGCGATGAGTTTCTGGCCTGCATGGATCAACAGTTTCAACGACAGCACTCTGGTCAGAGCCTAGCCGCTTTTGCTGGTTGGTACGAGCAAGCGGGTACACCGGATATAACGGTGCACATGGACTACGACGCCACACTACGTCAAGCCACACTGCGCATCGCTCAGCACAATCCAGCGGTTGGTATTGAGCTACTAGAACAACCCATCGCTCCAAAACCTCCCCTACTCATTCCGTTCACGTTGGGCTTTTTAGCGGCATCAGGACAAGCCCTGTCGGTACAGCATAATGGCCAGACCGCGCACGAGTTCACCTTGCACCTCGATCAGCCCGAACAGCAGTTTGTCTTTAACCACGTCGAGCAGGCTCCGGTCTTGTCATTATTACGTGATTTTTCAGCGCCAGTACGTTTACACTACGAGCGCCCCTTAAACCACTTAATTACTTTGGCACAGCATGACACCAATGCATTTGGACGTTGGCAAGCCATTCAAGAAGTCGCACACCATAC
>CANQRK010000091.1 GCA_947626245.1 uncultured Paenalcaligenes sp.
GACTTGAGTTTACGTTTTGAAGCGGGAGCCAGACACGCCATTATTGGGCCTAATGGTGCCGGTAAAACCACCTTTATCAACTTATTGACGGGGGTGCTCACGCCCACCACCGGCCAAGTGTTTTTGGGCGATAAAAACATTACGGCCTTACCGCAACATGAGCGCGTCCGTTTGGGCATGACGCGGACTTTCCAAATTAATACGCTGTTTGCAGGGTTGACGGTGTTGGAATCGGTGGTCTTAGTGATTAGTGAGCGCGAGGGCTTAAGTCGTCACTGGTTTAAACCCGTTTCTGCTCATACCATGGCCATTGAAGAGGCGTTACAACTGCTGAATAAACTACAGCTTGCAGCGCAAGCTCACGACGTAACGCGCTCTTTGCCCTATGGTAAACAACGCTTATTAGAAATAGCACTGGCTTTAGCTACTCGTCCCAAAATTCTTTTATTAGATGAGCCGGCCGCAGGCATTCCCACTAAAGAAAGTGCGGAGCTCTTTGAGGTGATCGCTGCCTTACCCAAGGAGGTCACCGTACTATTTATTGAACACGACATGAACTTGGTTTTTCAATTTGCGGACTATATTACGGTATTGGTGGGAGGACAGTGTTTTGCGCAAGGGACGCCTGAGCAAATTTCTCAAGACCCCAGAGTCAAAGAGGTATATTTAGGAGAAAGCCATGTCTAATAACACACCGTGGCTGGTGGTGGAGTCCTTATGTGCTGGTTATGGCGAGTCCCGTATTCTAGATCAGGTTTCTTTGCGTTTGGACGAAGGCCAAAGCTTAGCCTTATTAGGGCGAAATGGGGTGGGTAAGTCCACTTTGCTACTGAGCTTAATGGGTTTGAATACCCATCAAGGTGGGCATATAGACTGGCAAGGTCACTCTTTATTAAACATGGCTACCCATCAACGGGCGGCCTTGGGCATAGGTTGGGTGCCTCAAGAGCGTTATATGTTTCCTTCTTTGACGGTAGAGGAACACCTAACGGTGATTGCCCGGCCGGGCCGCTGGAATTTAGCCACTATTTATCAGCTCTTTCCGCGCCTGCAAGAACGCAGCCAAAATATGGGCAATCAGCTGTCGGGGGGCGAGCAGCAAATGGTCGCTATTGCACGCGCCTTGATGCTCAATCCTAAACTGCTGTTATTAGATGAACCCATGGAAGGTCTGGCCCCTATTATTGTGCAAGAACTCTTAGCCGTGATTAAACGGTTAATTCAAGACGAGGGTTTAACTGTGATTATGGTGGAGCAACATGCGCGTATGACGCTGTCTATTACGGAACAGGCTTTGGTTTTGGATAGAGGTCAAGCGGTGTATTACGGCTCCAGCGCTCCTTTGTTAGCCGATTCGGAAAACCTAGAGCGGCTGATCTTCTAAACTATTTTGGTACTGGTGGCTGACCTCGCGCAACGTTTGAAGAGTTTGCGTTACAGCGAGGCGTTTGGTGGCCTCTTTACGCCAAAACATAGAAACAGAACCAAAGCCGGATAAGGGCAAATTCAGAATACTGACGGTACGCAATTGCTGGAGTTGTTTGGCTGAACGTGCCGAAGCAATACAAATATAATCACTATTATTTAAAAGAGTGATGTTGAGTAGGGTTGAATTGGACTCAATGTAATCCGTGGGCAAGAACTGCCTGTCTGCAACTAAAGCGCGTTCTAAATCATGGCGTATAGGAGTGCTTTTGGGCCAGATTATCCAGCGATATTGCAATATATCGTCCCAACGCAGAGCCAATCGCTGCGCTAAGGGGTGCTGAGGATGAGCGATAAATTGCAACGGCTCCATATAGAGCGTTTCATAATCAATTTCATTATTCGTTAATTCAGGGGCAGACCGACCCACCACTATGTCGAGCTCTTCGGTATAGAGTTTTCTAATAAGACGGTCCATGGTGCCTTCAAGGATAGAAATCCGTGTTTTAGGTGAGGTCTTTAGTAGCTCAAGCACGGCCATGGGCACGGTTTCTACCGTGGCGGCACCAGTACTACCTATATTGACCAGTCCACTGCCTTCATGATGGCGCGCATTCATATCATCACGTGTCAAATTTAAATTCGCTACGATGCGTTGGGCATGGCGCATCAATATTTCACCGTGTTCAGTAGGGCGTAAGCCGCGCGCATGGCGCTCGAATAAGGTCAGCCCCATGTCATCTTCTATTTCTTTAAGCCACCGGGAAATCCCAGGTTGAGTCATGTTCAACGCTTGCGCTGTATGACTGATATTTCCTGTTTGCACTAGATGCAAAATTATCTCTAAGTGGCGCAAGCGTAGTCGCTGTGTCCAGTCCGTACCTATGATCATTTTGGTATGCCTAATATGAAAATGTAATTTTACCTGTCATACCTGCCATAGCATACTATAGAAAAAACCATAAAAAATAATGGGTATGGACAAATAAGGAGGGTCTGATGACCACACCACGGCAAGACTATTATCAAACGCTAAGCCAAGCAAATTTAGCCCCCTTATGGGTGTCTTTAAGTAATTTAGTGCCTAGCCACCCCACACCCAAAGCGGTGCCTGCGCTTTGGAAATATAAGGAGGTACGTCCTTATGTCATGCAAGCGGGCGAGCTCATCACAGCCGAAGAGGCTGTCCGTCGGGTTTTGGTCTTGGAAAATCCCGGCTTGCCCGGTAAGTCCAGCATTAGCTCTACTCTTTATGCCGGTTTACAGTTGATTTTGCCGGGAGAAATTGCGCCCAGTCATCGCCATACGCAGTCAGCATTGCGCTTTGTGATGGAGGGTAAAGGTGCTTGGACTGCTGTGAACGGCGAGCGCACTACCATGAGCCCGGGGGATTTCATCATCACTCCCTCGTGGCGTTGGCATGACCATGGCAACCCCCGCGCCGAGGAGGGCGGTGAGCCAGTTGTCTGGCTAGATGGCCTAGACATTCCTCTATTAGTACATTTAGATGCTGGGTTTGCAGAAAACTTGGATCAAGCCTCTCAGCCTATTGAGCGACCAGAGGGCTTTAGCTATGCTCAGTTTGGTCATAATATGGCACCGTTGCGCTACACCCCCACTGATGCGACGTCTCCTATCTTTAGCTACCCATACGAGCGAACTCGCGAGGCCTTAGATCAGTTGTCTCGTTTTGAAGTCATTGATGAGTGGGATGGCGTGAAATTACGCTATATCAATCCCAATACGGGTGGCTTTGCCATGCCAACTATGGCGACTTTTATGCAGTTTTTCCCTGCCGGCTTCAAGGGTCGTACCTATCGCTCCACTGATTCAGCTGTCTTTACTGTCGTGGAGGGTCGTGGGACTGCCTATATTGATGACGCGGTGTTCCCTTTTAGTCCCAAGGATATTTTTATAGCGCCTTCATGGGCTGCTATACGTTTTGAGATGGACGAAGACGTAGTGCTTTTTAGCTATTCTGATCGTCCTGTACAACAAGCTCTTAATTTATTTCGCGAATTTCGCGAGTAAACCAAGCGAATAGAGGTTAATGAAAATGACATATGTATTTACTCCTCCTGCCGTAGTAGCTGTGCCGGTTGCCAACAGCGAGGAAAAAGTGGCTGTGCGCCGTGTGTATTGTGTGGGCCGTAATTATGCAGCGCATGCGATTGAAATGGGCTTTGATCCCAACCGCGAGCCGCCTTTTTTCTTTTGTAAGCCTGCAGATGCTGTGGTGCCAGTGGCAGAGGGCGAGGTCTACGCTTTTCCTTACCCTTCTGCAACTCATAATCTACATTATGAGGCTGAGCTGGTGGCGGTGATTGGGAAGTCGGGCGCCAATATTACAGTAGAAAACGCATTGGATCATGTCTGGGGTTATGCGGTTGGCTTGGATATGACACGCCGCGACTTGCAAATGAAAATGCGTGAAATGGGGCGCCCTTGGGAAATTGGTAAAGCCTTTGATTATTCCGCTCCGATGGGGCCGATTTATAAAGCCTCTGAAATAGGCCATGTCACCGAAGGAGCCATTTGGTTAACGGTGGATGGTGCCGAGCGTCAACGTAGTGACATCAATAAATTGATTTGGAGTGTGGCAGAAACCGTGGCTTATTTATCCACTTTATTTAAGTTAGAGCCGGGTGATTTGATTTTCACCGGCACTCCTGAAGGGGTGGGTGCTGTAGAGCGCAGTCAACAAATGCGTGTTGGGGTTGAGGGGTTAGCTGATTTAGTAGTGGACGTTAAATAGGCGAGGTGTGTTTTGAAGCTATACAGTTTTTTCAACAGCTCCACTTCGTACCGTGTTCGTATTGCCTTAGCTTTAAAAGGGTTGGATCACACCTATGAAGGGGTGAATATTCGGGTGCAAGAGAACCGAGCAGCGGATTATGTGGCTACGGTTAACCCTTCTGCCGCGGTACCTGCCTTGGACGATAAAGGTTTTGTGTTGGGGCAGTCTTTGGCTATTTTGGATTATTTAGATCACAAATACCCTCAGTCACCTCGTTTGATCCCCACAGACCTAGAGCGGCGAGCACGAGTGTTGGAATTTGCTGCAGTTATAAGCTGCGATATTCATCCCATTAATAACTTACGTGTCTTGCGTTATTTGCAAACTGAATTGCTAGTGACTGAAGAGCAAAAGACGCAGTGGTACAACCATTGGGTTCATGATGGCTTAGCTATGGCTGAGCGTTTGCTTGAGGTCCATGGTAGTGGGGCGTGGTGTTTTGGTGATGAGCCTACTTTAGCGGATTGCTGTTTAGTGCCGCAGATGGCAAATGCTGAGCGTATGGGGTGTGATTTATCAGCTTTCCCTCGGTTATTAACGGTTTATCATCATGCGTTAAAAAATGAGGCTTTTCAGCAAGCCCGGCCCCGTGTACAGCCTGATTTTATTGCCTAAGGCAGCGCAGCAGCAAACCTCTGTCTTTTAGATTGACTTTGGCTGTCATTGGATGCATTATCCGCTGCGAGGTGGTGGTCGATATCATTTGGTGGTAACGTTTTACAGCTGAGAGTCTGGAAAGAGACAGTAAATAACGAACATTACCAGCAAGGGCGTTTTTGACGCACAGTTATATGTTTGGTCAGCAGAACGTTGTTTGGATTAGTGGCTACCCTAGCCGTTTAATATTTAATTAATAGATGATCGAGAGGATGGAGACATGATTCGAATTGCAAAAAAACTTTCTTTTGCCGGAGCGGGTTTGCTTAGTGCTGGTTTGTTATTTACAAGCTCAGCCCAAGCCCAAACGTTAAAGCTAGGTTTAGTGACGCCCCCTAGTCACGTCTGGAGTCAAGTGGGTGAAAAAATTAATGAAAACCTACAGGAAAAAAGCGGGGGGACCATGAAAGTAGAGGTGAATCCTCTTAGCAAATTAGGTCCAGAAGCACAAATGATTAACCTCCTGCAATCTGGGGCGATGCCGCTTGGGATTCTGACTTTAGGAGCGCTTACTAACCGTGATGACACCTTAATTGGGTGGTCCTTGCCTTATTTGTTTGATGATGTAGAACAAGCGACCCAAGCTACGCAACTAGATGCCGCTCAACAAATGCTAGACAACCTAGAAGCGCATGGGATGTTGGGGGTAGGGTATGCTTTTGCTGGAATGCGCCATGTCTTGTCCACTAAGCCAGTCAATGAGCCTGCTGATTTAGTAGGGCAAAAAGTGCGAGCTTTCCCTAGCGTTATTTTTAATGACTGGTGGACAGGGAATGGTGCAGCTCCTACCGCCATGCCTTTATCCGAGGTAGCTCCTTCTTTAACGACTAACTTACTGAATGCCGTAGACGTGGACTTGGATGCGGTGGTTGGCATGAAATTTCACCAACAAGCTCCTTACCTAGCGCTTACCAATCACATGGCCTTTCCTGCAGTGATAGTGGTGTCCAAGCGTTATTGGGATCGCTTAGATGAAGAAAAGCAAAAAATTTTAATGGAATCTATTAAAGAAGCAGAAGAGTGGGGTTATCAACGTGCGATTGATGCCGAGCTAGAAAACTTGGCTGCAGTTAAAGCGGATGGCGCTGAGGTTATGGAGATTGATTTAACGCCTTTTAAAGCAGTAGGTGATCAGGTTAACCAGCGTTACCTCGAAGGTAATGAAGTGCGAGCCCAGTTCTACCAGCAAGTTCAAGACATGAAGCAATAAGGCTGTCATAGGACTCGCCCCTTTTTGGGGCGAGTTTGTTGAGGAGGGAATTTCATGCTAGTAGTCCTAAATAGACTAGACGCTTTGCTTGCTCAGCTTGAAAAAGCACTTTTAGTGCTTTTTTGCTTTGCATTGACAGCAATTATGATTTCGCAAGTTATTTTGCGTTATTTTTTTAGTTCACCTATTTTCTGGGCAGAAGAGATTTCAGTTCAGTTTTTGATCTTTATTTCTGTTTTCGGTATTTCTTATATTACGTATAAAAATCAACATATAAGTATAGATTTTTTACTAGTTCAAATGAGCGGTAAAACAAGAAAATGGGTTGGATTTTCTTTGGGGGTGATTTTTCTTTTTCTTATGAGTTTTTTGTGTTTTTACTCATGGGAATGGGTGCTTAGGCCAGATGTTCAAATAGAAAAAAGTGGGACTACAGGATTACCAAGGTGGTATAACTATGTCGCTATGCCCATTGCTTTTAGCTTTTTATGTTGGCATCAACTTGTAATTTTAATCAATAGTGTTTTCTATAAAAATAAAGAAGGATAATTATGATTACTATAGTTCTTTTCTTTATTTTACTTTTGGTTGGGTTTCCTATTTTTGGGGCAATTTTGTCCGCAGGAATTATTTTTCTGGTTAGTAGTGATTTAGCCATATTGATTGATGCAATTCCCTTACAAATGTATGGGGCATTAGAAATTAATAGCTTACTTGCTATTCCTTTATTTTTATTAGTGGGCGAGGTGATGAATAAAGGAGGCTTAACGCAGCGTTTAATCGCCATGGCCGAGCTTTTAGTAGGTGGTTTACGTGGTGGGATGGCCTATGCCAACTTACTCACTAATGCCATGGCAGCTTCTATTTTAGGTTCTGCCATCGCTCAGATTGGTGTCATGAGCCGTATTATGGTACCAGCCATGGAGGAGCGCGGTTATGATAAAAGCTTCTCGGCAGCAGTTACCGTATCTGGAGGTTTATTAGGGCCTATCTTCCCACCTTCTATGCTGATGATTATCTATGGAGTGGTGGCTGTGCAGCCTATTGCTCCTTTATTTATTGCAGGTATTTTTCCTGGGATAGCTCTGTTTTTAGTCCTGTGCTTCTTGGTTTTTATTTTTACTTTAAAAAGTGATAAGATTCCGCCTGTACAAAAAAATATAGAACATAGGCAAAAGATAACGAAAACCTTAATTGATGGTTTCTTACCTGCTTTGATTCCCGTAATTGTAGTAGTGGGTATTGCTGCAGGGGTAATGACACCTACTGAAGCGGGTGCGGTAGCTTCTTTAATTGCATTTGTTTTATGCTTTGCTTATAGAGAAATTAAAATACGAGATTTATATGATATTTTTCTATCGGTTTGTGTCTTAACAGCTACCATTTGTACTCTTATTGCCGTTGCTACGTTTTTAAGTTGGGTTTTAGCTTTTGAGGGTGTGCCAGATCGTTTGGTTTCAGCCATCACTGCTTTGACTGACTCACCTTTTATTTTTATGTTGTTAGTGATCGCGCTAATGATTTTCCTTGGTTTGTTTCTAGAAAGTATTAGCGTCATGATCGTTCTGGTGCCTATTCTGATGCCTGTTGTGACACAGTTAGGAGTAGACCCCATTCAGTTCGGCGTGATTTGTGCCGTAGCCACTACTATAGGTGTGATTACTCCGCCCGTTGGGCCGGGGTTATTTGTGGTCATGGGGCAAACAGATGTCAAAATGGGCGCCTTAGTCCGCGCTTTGGCACCGTTTCTTATTGGGGTTTGTGCGGTGTTAGTGCTAATCGCTGCGGTTCCTGAGCTGTCTACTTGGTTACCCGCCAAGCTCATCAAATAAAAAGGGGTCTCTGGCCCCGATCACCACCGATCGCGGTCGTGGGGCTGGTTTTGTAGGAAGGGGCCACTGGCCCCGACCCACGCTTTATCAGGCGCTTTTTAGGGCTAAACGCCATAGGTGTAATAAAGGCTCAGTATAGCCATTAGGCTGTGCTAAGCCTTTGAAAATCAAGTCATGGGCAGCTTTGTAAGCATAGGAGCTCTCAAAATGACCGGCCATAGGTTGATACAAGGGGTCGCCCGCATTTTGCTGGTCTACAACGGCTGCCATACGCTGTAGGCTTTCATTGATCTGATCCGCACTGATAACACCGTGCAAGAGCCAGTTGGCAATATGCTGACTGGAAATACGCAACGTAGCGCGGTCTTCCATCAGACCGATGTCATGAATATCTAAGACCTTAGAGCAGCCTACGCCTTGATCAATCCAGCGCACTACATAGCCCAAAATGC
>CANQRK010000092.1 GCA_947626245.1 uncultured Paenalcaligenes sp.
TGCAAAGTATCAGCGGCTGCTTGTAGCTCTTGACTGATAATCGGTATTTGCAAAGAGGCTGGTAAATGAACGATTTTATTATTAGACATGAAAAAAACCTTGTTGCTAGTTGATGGATCCAGTTATTTATATCGCGCGTATTATGCGATGTTTCGTAGTAATTTAACCAACGCGCGTGGTGAGCCAACTGGAGCCATGTACGGTGTGATTAATATGTTGCGCAAACTTTTGCAAGACATTGACGCTGATTATATGGCGTGTGTGTTTGATGCAAAAGGCGGCACCTTCAGAGACGAGTTGTACGCGGACTACAAAGCGCAACGAGAGTCTATGCCGGAAGATCTAGCGCAGCAAGTTCAGCCCCTGCATGAGATTGTTCAAGCGATGGGGTGGCCGCTGCTGTGTGAGCCGGGCGTAGAGGCCGACGATATCATTGGCACTCTAGCACATAAGGCCGCCCAACTGGGGGTGCATACGATTATCTCGACAGGTGACAAAGACCTAGCGCAGTTGGTGAATCCGCGGGTCGAGCTTATCGACACCATGAAAGATGAGCGCTTAGACGAGGCCGGCGTGCTGACTAAGTACGGTGTGCGCCCAGATCAAATCATTGACTACTTAATGCTAATGGGGGATACCTCGGATAATATCCCTGGGGTCCCTAAAGTCGGCCCTAAAACGGCTCAAAAATGGATACAGCAGTACGGTAGTTTAGACAATCTATTAGTACACGCGGATGAAATCAAAGGTGTGGTGGGCAATAATTTACGCGAATTCATGCCTCGTTTCGAGCTAACACGCAAGCTTGTCACCATTCGTCTGGACTGTGATTTGCCCGAGCATATTTCGCATATAGATCACTTGCTACCCAAAACGCCGGACCAATCTAAACTCGAGCACTATTATAACGAATATGGTTTTAGAACGTGGTTGCGCGAGCTAACCGGGGATGGCGATCAGCTGCCTAGCCAGGATCGCAGCAAAACTCAGGCATCCACTGAGGTTGTAGAAACATCGGCTGTTGTCGAGTCTAACGCGCCTGCTATGACGTTGCCGGTGATCGAGGAGCTGCACTATGAGACCATTACCACCCCAGATCAGTTACAGCAGTGGTTGACGCGTATCGAGGCTGCAGAGTTAGTGGCGCTAGATACAGAAACCACGTCGTTAGATCCGATGCAGGCCCGGTTGGTTGGGGTGTCGTTGGCAGTAGAAATGGGGCAGGCTTGTTATATTCCACTCGCCCATACCAGCATGGAGCAGTCACAACAACTGGACAAGGCCCAGACCTTAGCGTTGTTAAAGCCATGGTTCGAATCCACGCGTCGCACCAAACTTTTGCAAAATGCTAAATACGACAGTCATGTGTTGGCTAACGAGGGTATTCGATTACAGGGTGTGGCGCACGACACCATGCTGCAAGCCTATGTTCTCGAGGCTCATCGTCGTGTCAACATGGAAGAGCTCATGCAACGCTGGTTAGGTCTAGAGGGCACCTCCTACGAAAGTATTTGTGGCAAGGGGGCCAAGCAAATTTCTTTTGCAGACGTCGATATTGCGACAGCGTCGCACTATGCCTGCGAGGATGCTGATATGACCTTGCGTTTGCATTATGCAATGTATCCTCAGGTTGAGGCCAGCGCAGGGTTAAAGTCCATTTATGAGCTCGAGCTGCAAACCTCAGAAATATTACTGCTAGTTGAGCGTAATGGGGTAGCAATTGATAGCACGTTATTACAACAGCAAAGTCAGCAGTTGGGACAGCGCTTGGTCGAGCTAGAAACTCAGGCCTATGAATTAGCCGGACAGCCATTTAATATGAATTCGCCTAAGCAAGTAGCGGAGATTCTTTTTGATAAGCTTGCTTTGCCAGTGAAACGTAAAACAGCAGGTGGCACGCCGTCAACCAGCGAAGACGTGTTGCAGGAATTGGCTTTGGATTACCCGTTGCCTAAACTGATGCTCGAGTACCGTGGCATTGCCAAGCTTAAGTCGACGTATACCGATAAACTGCCCAAAATGGTCAATGCCCAAACAGGGCGGGTGCATACGCGCTATGCACAAGCTGCGGTCATTACGGGACGGCTGTCCTCGTCTGATCCTAACTTGCAAAATATTCCTATCCGTACTCCCGAAGGGCGTCAGGTACGTAATGCGTTTATTTCTTCGCTAGGGCAGGTGGTGGCCGCTGACTATTCACAAATAGAATTACGTATTATGGCGCATGTGTCGGGCGACAAAAATTTACAGCGTGTGTTTGAGGAAGGGGGTGACGTACACAGAGCTACCGCCGCAGAAATTTTTCATATCGAACCCGAGCAGGTCAGCTCTGAGCAGCGTAATGCCGCCAAAGCCATTAACTTTGGATTAATTTACGGCATGGGTCAGTATGGCTTGGCTAAAAATCTGGGCATTAGCAATGCGGCGGCTAAATCCTACATTGATCGCTACTTCGCACGTTATCCTGGCGTAGCGCAATACATGGAAGACATCAAAGAGCTAGCCAAACAGCAAGGCTATGTGGAAACGGTATTTGGTCGACGTTTGTATTTTCCTGATATTAGCGCTAAAGGTGCACGCGCCGCTGGGGCCCAACGTGCTGCCATTAATGCGCCGATGCAAGGTACTGCCGCCGACCTGATCAAAATGGCCATGATCAAAGTACAAGATTGGTTAACCGCTCAACAGATGCGTACTTTAATGATTATGCAGGTACATGATGAATTGGTGTTTGATGTGCCCGAAGACGAAGTGGCAACGCTTGTTGCTGCCTTGCCTGATCTAATGTGCCAAGTCGCCACACTAGACGTCCCCTTAATCGCCGAAGTCAGCACCGGTCCCAGCTGGGGTCAAGCCTCTTAACTGAAATGAGCAGGCCACCATACCTGCGATGAGCTATGAGGTGAGTCAAATCGGGGGCATGAGCCCCTCGTACAGGATGGCATTGGCCTTCGCAGTCAGAAAAAGGGTGGTAAACAGTACAAAAAAGGGACCAATTGGTCCCTTTTTGATTAGCCCTGCTGTAGGGCGCGGATACGGTCTTCGATGGGAGGGTGAGACGCAAACAAGGCGCCTAAGGAACGGCCGCCTGCAATACCCGATGCTTCGAAGGATTTAGGCAGGTCAGAGACCTCGACGTTACCCAAGCGCGCTAGCGCATGAACCATGGGGCGCGGTGAGCCCATTAATTGGGCGGCGCCGGCATCAGCACGGAATTCACGCTGTCTAGAGAACCACGCCACAATAATAGAGGCCAAGATGCCAAAGACGATCTCACAGACAATGACCGTAATGAAATAACCGGGGCCAGTGCCATCACGATCATTTTTCAATAACACGCGGTCTACAAAATAGCCTACCACGCGGGCAAAGAACACCACAAAGGTATTCACTACCCCTTGAATCAAGGTCAGAGTGATCATATCGCCATTGGCAACGTGTGCCACTTCGTGCGCTAACACGGCAGCCACTTCTTCTTGGTTCATTGTCTGTAGCAAGCCGGTGGAAACGGCAACGAGCGCGTCGTTACGGTTGGCACCCGTGGCAAATGCATTGGGCTCGCCTTCGTAAATAGCCACCTCGGGGTAACCAATACCTGCATTTTCAGCGAGTTGGTGTACGGTACTGACCAACCAGGCTTCTTGTTGGTTACGTGGATTGTTGGGATCAATGACGTAGGCGCCGGTACTGCGCTTGGCCATCCATTTACTCATTAACAGGGAGATAATGGAACCTGTAAAACCAATGACTAACGAGAAGACGAGTAATTGTGGGATATTAAGCCCAGAACTCGAGATAAAACGGTTAACCCCGAGTAAGTTAAGGATGATGCTAAGAACCAGCATCACCGCCAAGTTAGTAGCTAAAAATAAAAAAATTCGCTTCATTCGTCTATGTCCTGTTGCGAGATAAAAAAGTGTCAAGCAAAAAAGTCAGAGTGTCCGAGAGCTGACTGTTAAATTGCCCAGATTGTATCGTTTAAATAGACGCAGAGTATAGTAATGATTTGCGCCAACTCAAGGGAAATTATACATGCAGTCGTTGTGGATGCTGGTGGCATGCGCCATGTTTGCGTTAATGGGAGCCTGTGTGAAATTGGCATCTGAGTATCAGGCCAATATGTCACAGATCATATTGTTTCGTGGCTGGCCCTCGGTATTACTCTTGTATATATGGGCGCTTTATTATAAAAAAAGTCTACGCCCCATTAGTTGGAAGGCGCACTTGTTACGCAATGGTTTTGGGGTGACCTCTATGTGGTTAGGGTTTACGGCTTTATCCATGTTGCCCTTATCCACCGCGATCAGCCTGAACTATACGGCCCCGTTGTTTATTGGGGTGTGGATGCTGTTTTTTGGTGGCACGCAGCGTGACCCGGTGCGTACTTTAGCGGTGGCGATGGGCTTTATGGGGGTGCTAGCGGTCTTGCGCCCCAGCCTGCATGCGAATGATTTGCCGTATGCATTTATTGGTTTGATGGCGGGCGCCTGTGCGGCGGTAGCCATGCTACAGGTGCGTCAGCTCGGTCGCATTGGTGAGCCCGAGTGGCGTACGGTATTGATCTTCTCTTGTTTTGTGTGCATAACAGGTGCAGGGCCTTTGGCCTTTTTAGGGTGGCCTGCACTGAGCTGGCAGGCCTATGCGGCTTTGGGTGGGGTCGGGATAAGCGGATTGTTTGGGCAGTTGGCCATGACACGCGCTTTTGGTTTGGGCTCCACGTTGCTGACAGCCGTGCTGCAGTACTCCACCATTATTTTCGCGGCCGTTTTAGGAATGGTCTTTTGGTCTGATTTGCCCGACGTGGTGGCTTGGGGTGGAATGGCGTTAATTATTGCCTCCGGCCTATTGTCAGCATGGCGCACCTATACAGAAGATCGTATTATGCAAGGTCATGATGCAACGAGTAAAAATTAGGAATACGAATACATATGTCTAAGCAATTAATCAGTGCAACCGAGTTGCAAGCCATGTTGCACGAGCCCAATGTGGTGATTTTTGACGTGCGCCACGATTTGATGAACCACCGTTTGGGGCGTCAACACTATATGCAAGCACACATACCTGGGGCGTATTTTTTAGACAACGAGGCTGAGCTAGTCGGGGAGACCACGGGTACTAATGGGCGCCACCCTTTGCCCAATCCCGAAGACCTTGCACACCTGATGTTGCAGTATCAGGTTAGGCCCGATACGCGCATTGTCATTTATGATGCGAGCCAAGGGCATATGGCGGCACGGGCATGGTGGATGCTGCGTTGGGTGGGCTTTACACAAGTGATGATTCTAGATGGTGGTTGGCAGGCATGGTTAGCTGCTGGTGGGGTCACGGACTCTCAGGTAGAGCTACCACAGGTGCTGCCTAAACATCAGACTGTCATCGTCCATGTACAGCAGCCCACCGTTACGGCGCAGCAGATAGTAGCCCAACTGGATCAGCCCGAGTACACCTTAATTGATGCGCGAGCTGCCGAACGCTACCGAGGCGAAAAAGAGCCTATTGATCCCGTAGCGGGTCATATACCAGGGGCCCTCAATCGTCCCACTTCAGCCAATTTGCAGGCCGATGGAACATTCAAATCGGCAGAGCAATTGCGTGCCGAGTTTGATGACTTGCTCAACGAGACATCAGTGGGTTCCGTGGTGTGTTATTGTGGCTCAGGCATAACCGCCTGCCATAATTTATTTGCCCTAGAATTAGCGGGTTTGTCGGGAGCAAAACTGTATCCTGGTTCTTGGAGTGAGTGGATTGCCGATCCCAGTCGTCCGCGTCTCCCCGAATAGCCGTTTGGATTCTTCCGCCCTAATTGTGTAAATCTAGGTAAAATGACCGGTTGTACATTCAATGGAAAGAAACATGTCTGAACAAGAGATGACTACGTCTTTGCCCGACGACTTCGAGGGGGCTTTAGCTGCGTTAGAGCAGTTGGTGGCCAAAATGGAAAGTGGTGATTTGCCCCTAGAACAATCTCTAGCGGCTTACGAGCAAGGGGTGAAGCTAGCCCAAATCTGTCAGCAGCGTTTAGATAAGGTCGAGCAGCAGGTGCAGGTGTTACAAGGGCAGCTGTTACGTCCTTTAACGGATTTACCTACCGACCAGGATTAATATGTCTCAGAAAGAACAAAATCAGCAGTGGCTAGAACAGCATCTAGAGCGCGTAGAAAACTTCCTCGCGCAGCAAATGCCAGTCGATGTGGTTCCGGCTCAGTTGCATGATGCCATGCGCTATGCAGTTTTAGGCGGTGGTAAGCGTGTGCGTGCTGCTTTGGTGTATGCAGCCGGCGAGGCGGCTATACAAAACGGCGAACTCAGTTCTGCTCAAGCTAAAGCCCTAGATCATGCTGCTGCTGCCGTAGAGCTTATTCATGCATACTCTTTAGTTCACGACGACCTACCATGCATGGATGATGACGAGTTGCGTCGTGGGCGTCCTACCGTCCATATTGCCTATGACGAGGCCACTGCCATGTTGGTGGGTGACGCTTTGCAGCCATTGGCTTTTGAACTGCTAGCTGCTATGCCGGTTGCGCCTGCTTTAGTTGTGCAAGCCGTATCTGCTTTAGCAACTGCCGCAGGTAGCAAAGGAATGGTAGGTGGTCAAGCCATTGATTGTGCAAGTGTAGACAAAGCGCTAAGCTTAGAAGACCTACGTCTCATGCATCGCCTGAAAACGGGTGCTATGCTAGAGGTTTCTGTGCTGTTGGGTGGTATTGTGGCAGGGGCCAGCTCGACGGCTCGTCAGCATCTTATGGATTACGCACAAACCATTGGGTTGGCCTTCCAGATTGCTGATGATGTGCTCGATGTCGTAGCCGATACTGCAACCTTAGGGAAAACGGCGGGTAAAGACGCCGCCGACAACAAGCCCACCTATGTGTCCATAATGGGCCTAGAGGCCTCGCAGCAGCTCTTGGTCGAGCTAAAACAACAAGCCCACAAGGCTATTTTGCCTTTAGGGCCCGGGGCGAAAAGTTTGGCTGCGCTAGCCAACTTCATCGTTGATAGAAATCACTAACAACGTTCGTTCTGGTTTCATTCGGTCTACAATAGACCCTTTATTCGATTGACTTTATAGGCGCTCATGCGCCTATTTTTTGCCCAACACGACTTGTATGGCTAATGTATCTTTGCAGCATATTCAATCTCCTCAGGATCTACGCGAGTTAAAGCGAGCAGATCTAGATCAGATCACTAACCAGTTGCGTGAATATATACTGCAATCGGTAGCGCGTACTGGGGGACACCTTTCTTCTAATCTTGGCACAGTCGAGCTAACTGTGGCTTTGCATTATGTATTTAATACGCCACACGATCGTATTGTATGGGATGTAGGGCACCAGTCTTATCCTCATAAAATTTTAACAGGGCGCCGTGACGACATGGCGACTTTGCGTCAGTACGGCGGCATGTCTGGTTTTCCAAAGCGTTCCGAATCGGATTACGATGACTTTGGCACAGCGCATTCTTCTACGTCCATTTCTGCTATTTTGGGTATGGCTGTGGCATCGCGTAATCAGTCCATTCAGCGCCAGCACATTGCCGTTATTGGCGATGGGGCTATGACAGCGGGTATGGCCTTCGAGGCCTTGAATAACGCTGGCGTTACCCCCGACATTAATATGTTGGTTATTTTGAACGATAACGACATGTCTATTTCCCCTCCGGTGGGGGCGTTGAATCGTTACTTTGCTCGTCTGATGTCGGGGCAGTTTTATGCCAAGGCTAAAAATATGGGCAAAGCCGTGCTGCAGCATGTGCCTCCTATGCTAGAGCTAGCGCGTCGTTTCGAAGGTCATGCCAAGGGCGTGTTAACTCCGGCGACGTTATTCGAAGAGCTAGGCTTTAATTACGTAGGTCCTATCGATGGCCACGATTTAGACTCGTTAGTTCCTACGCTAGAAAACCTACGCAATTTGGGTGGGCTGCAATTTTTGCATGTGGTGACACGCAAAGGGCAGGGCTATAAATTAGCTGAAGCTGACCCTGTTTTGTATCACGGTCCAGGTAAATTTGATCCTGCCGTGGGTATTCAAAAGCCCTCCCAGCCGGGCCCACTTACCTTTACTCAGGTCTTTGGTAAATGGTTGTGTGATCAGGCCGAGGCCGATGAAAAACTCATTGCGATTACACCCGCTATGCGCGAGGGCAGTGGCATGGTGGAATTCGAAAAGCGTTTTCCGCAACGCTATTTTGATGTGGGTATTGCCGAGCAGCATGCTGTTACGTTTGCTGGGGGCTTGGCCTGTGAGGGCTTAAAGCCCGTCGTGGCTATTTACTCCACTTTTTTACAGCGCGGCTACGATCAGTTGATTCACGATGTGGC
>CANQRK010000093.1 GCA_947626245.1 uncultured Paenalcaligenes sp.
CGCTCGAAATAATACTTAGCGTAAATGGGTGCAGGCACCTGTAGGGCCGGATGCAAACGCCGTGTCAGCGCAATCGGTACTAAACTGAGCACCGAACATATCGCCACAAACACCAAGGGCTGATAATTCATTTCGGGAAAGCGAGTCAGCATGACTTGACCTAATACTGTTCCCAAACTGCTCATGACCATATAAAAAGCAAAGATCAGACCGCGACGCTCGTTGTCCGTTTGCTCGTTAAGCCAACTTTCAATGGCAATAAACTGCGTCACCATGGCGGCCCCTGCGACAAAACGCAACGCCAACCAGATCCCAAGGTGCTCGACCAAAATTTGGATTAAGACGGAAACCGTCACAAAGGCGGCACTGGCGGCATAGGCTCGAATATGACCAATGCTTAAAATTAAGCGATGCCCAACTCGCGCTCCGAACACCAGACCTAAATAAAAAACAGCCAATAGAGCACCAATCCAAATTTCTGAAACAGAAAGTTGGGTCAGACGCAGGCCCATATAGGTATTGAACATACCCGAGCCAGTCAGCAACACTAAGATTGCTAGATATAAAGAAGAAAAAGCACCAATGGAGTTGAGCATGGCTACACGTTAAAAAGGCAGCTGACCTGAGTCAGCTGTAAAATCAGTCAGGTACAGCTAAACCTAAATACGAGCAAGTAGTGTTTGCGCATCACTTTTTTCTAGTGCGCCACCCTCATCAACAAATAGCTCTTTTACCACACCGTCGTCTAAATACGCCGAAAAACGCTGGGCACGTAAGCCTAAGCCTTTATCGCTCAGGTCTAAAACCAACCCCAGTTTGTTCATCCAATCGGCACTGCCATCGGCCAATAAACGCAACGCCCCATTAACCTGACGATCACGGCTCCAGGCCTCGAGCACAAACACATCGTTTACCGCTACGCACCAAATTTCATCAATACCTTTGGCTTTAAAGGCCTCGGCAGCCTCGATATACCCAGGCAAATGACGCTCGGTACACGCCGGTGTAAATGCACCAGGTACAGCAAACAACACAATACGCTTACCCTTTACTAAATCCGCTACCTCGTGCTGCTTGGGAGAGTCGCCAGTAACGAACTCGCCAAGGGTCGCATTTGGGATGGTGTCTCCAATTTTTATAGACATAACAGCTCCTGTGTTAAATATACGATAAGGTATCTCCATACTACTGGATTTAGATGTCATTCAGCAATCACAGCAACCAAGTGGCCATCGGTCCTTAAACCATCGATGCTAGGTATAATGAAATATGCCTTGCAAATACCTTATTTTTAGCTATACACAGAGAAAATCATGGGCTTTACACACACGGATTCTGATTTAACCCTTAGCCATTTAGACCCCAGCGGCCAAGTCCGCATGGTCGATGTCAGCGATAAAACACGTAGCGCGCGCGAGGCCATTGCCCGCAGCACGGTTCGTCTTAGCCCCGCGGCCTATCAACTACTGACTGCCCAAGACAATGCCAAAGGCGAAGTCCTAAACACCGCTCGTATTGCAGGCATTCAAGCCGCCAAGCGTTGCGCCGATCTTATTCCCCTGTGCCATACCTTGGCGTTGGATTTTATCGGCATTGACTTCGAGCTAGACCCGGCTCAACACGCGCTACATATTATGGCAACCTGTCGCTGTGCCTATACCACCGGTGTAGAAATGGAAGCCATGATGGCTGCCAGCGTCGCAGCCCTAACCATTTACGATATGTGCAAAGCCGCTGATAAAGGCATAATCATAGAAAACACACGCTTATTGCGTAAGTCAGGTGGTAAGTCAGGCACATGGGAAGCCAAAACCGCTGCCCTCTAGTTGCCCTTACCCACCTACTCAGGAGCCCTCATGTCCACCACTACCATTCAAGTCTTGTATTTTGCTCAGGTCGCCGAGCTCACAAAAAAACGCCAAGAAAACTGGCCTCTAGACCAAGCCACGCCCGTACATAACTGGCTACAAGCGCTAATCGAACGCTATCCAACGCTCGCCCCCCTACAAGCTCGTCTAAAAATTGCTATTAATCAATACCATGTCGAGCACGACGCCATGATTCAACCCGGTGATGAAGTCGCTGTGTTTGAGCCGGTGACCGGAGGCTAATATGGTTATCGTTCAAGAACACAATTTTGATGTCGCCCAACTGATTGCGCAGCTACACCAAGCGCACAAGGGTCAAGCCGGCGCCCTCTTAACCTTCATGGGCTATGTGCGTGACTTTAATCCAGACGCACCTACAGCTACCTTATTTCTCGAACACTACCCCGGTATGTGCGAACGCGAAATTACCGATATTTGCGAATACGCCAAAAATCGTTGGGATATCCTAGACTATTACGTTGTGCATCGCGTAGGTGAAATGCAACTAGGTGAACAAATCGTATTCGTTGGTATTTCCAGTATTCACCGTGGCGATGCGTTTGCTGCGGGCGAATACATCATTGACGCACTCAAAACACGCGCTCCTTTTTGGAAGCGAGAAAAACTTCAATCGGGGGAAAAGTTTTGGGTGCAACAGCGCGAATCAGACGCGCTTAAAACAGCCAAATGGGAATCACATGATTAAATTAAATTGTGCGGTATTAACCCTATCAAACACACGTAGTGCCGCAAATGACACCTCGGGTGACTACTTGGTAGATCAGCTACAACGTGCCGGTCATCAGTGCCTAGAGCGCAGCATTAGCTCAACGAATATCTATGATACTCGTCGTATTCTGAGTCAATGGATTGCTGATCCCTCTATTCATGTCATTATTACCAATGGCGGGACAGGTTTTGGTGTCGACAAAAACACCGTTGCTGCGGTCACACCGTTACTCGATCAAAGCATCACCGGCTTTGGTGAACTCTTTCGCCAATTATCTTTCGAGGACATAGGCAGCTCTGCCATGCAATCCGATGCCTGTGCCGGCTTAGCAAACCAAACCCTTATTTTTTGTCTACCCGGCTCGACCAATGCCTGCCGTTTGGCATGGACTCGACTTATCCGCGAGCAATTAAATAGTCAGCATAAGCCATGTAATTTTGCCGACCACTGCTCTACCCAATCCTAGTCTGTCTCTTTCAAAGGTTATTATGCTCGATTTTGATACCGCCCAAGACCGTCTTATTCAAGCTGCTGTTCGCCCCACACGCAGTGAACGTATTCCTCTTAAGGCCGCCCTGGGGCGCGTATTAGCCAATACGGTACAAGCCACTATAGACATTCCTCCTGCCGACAATAGCGCCATGGACGGTTATGCCATTCGATTTAGCGACTACCAACCCAATCAAGGGTTAGCTATTCAGCAGCGTTGTTATGCGGGCGACATCCCCCAGGCCTTACAACCCGGTCAAGCCATTCGTCTCTTTACCGGTAGCCTCATGCCAGCAGGCGCTGATACCGTCGTCATGCAAGAGCACTGCTCCGAGGAAAACAACGTGGTCGTCATTGAAAAAGCGCCTAAAAAAGGCGCCAATGTACGCTATCGTGGCGAGGACATGAGTCAAGACAAGACCATTATCCTTAAAGGTAAAACCATTAATAGTGGTCATATTGCTATTTTGGCCTCTCAGGGTATTACCGACATTGATGTCTACCCCATTCCAAAAATTGGGATTCTTACCACTGGCGACGAGCTCACCGAACCGGGGCAGCCCCTAAAAGAAGGTCAAATTTACAACTCCAATGCACCTATGCTGGCCGCACTGGTACAACAACTCAATGCCGAAGTTCACCTTAGCTTACATGCCAAAGACTCCCTCGAAGACATCCAAACGGCTCTAACAACGCTTAGTCAAGAATGTGACTTGGTGTTAACAGTCGGCGGTGTTTCTGTGGGTGACAAAGACTTGGTCAAACCCGCGATTGAAAAACTGGGCGGCGAAGTCAATTTGTGGAAAGTGCGCATGAAACCCGGCAAACCGGTGACTCTAGCCAATCTAGGCTCTACGCCGATAGTCGGCTTGCCTGGCAACCCGGTGTCCTCGTTTGCGGTGTTTGTGCTCATGGTTTCGCCCATGATTCGAGTGTTACAAGGGCGTCGCCATGCTACCCCACGGGTACTGTATGGCAAACTCGATAGCAATACCGTCTTTTCCGGTTCGCGCGAAGAGTTCTTACGTGTTCAAGCCCGCCCAGACCTAGATGGTTTTCTGTATCTCACACCTCACCCTCAGCAGGGTTCAGCCATTATTAACTCCTTGGCTTGGTGCACAGGTTTAGCTCGTATTCCTGCCGATCAGCCCGTTGGCTTAGGCGCTACTGTCGCCTATTACGATCTCAAGCACTGGGCCCATTAAAGCAACGGTGGTTTTGATTCCTGAAGCGCCCAGTGTTGGGCGCTTTTTATGTCTTCGGGAGTGTTGATATTATAAAAGCACTGGGCTGGATACCTGCTGACATCTACCGCTACCGCCTGTTGCTGAGCCAACCAACCATGGACTCGACGTTCTCCTGCAAGCACAGCTTGCTGTAATGGTTCTAGCAGTGATCGGTGAATCAATAAACACAAAGGATAAGAGCGCTCGTGCTGCATGAATAAAGCACGAGCCTGTGGATACATTTGTCGTGCCCCACATAGCTCGTTGAACAAAGCAGTCGATACAAAAGGCGTGTCGACGGGTGAAACCAATAACCAATTTGTCGTGCAGTGCTCTAGCAAAGCCCATAATCCAGCCAAAGGACCTTGAAAAGGTGGTAATAGCGTTGGGTCGCCAATCACCTGCCCATAGCGCTGGTACTGCTGTTGATTTTGATTCGCACTGATTAACAAGGGAGTCTGCGTAACAACCTGACCCAAGCGATGCGCCACCCATGCCACCAAAGGACGCTGTTGCAATAGCACTAACCCCTTGTCCGTCGGGCCTAAGACCTGTAAGCGTCGGGCTTGGCCCCCCGTTAAGATGGCACCCGTTAGCTGCTGCATGATTAGCCCCCGATGTAGCTCATTTCAATTTTGTCGCGCGGGCCTTGGTTTTGACCACGGAGTTCAGAATAATGATCATCTCGACCACGCCAAACCTCCATCAAATGCGCCGCCACCTCGTTGTCGGTGGCCTCGCTACGTAGAAGTGCTCGTACATCGTAACCACGGCTGGCAAATAAACACAAAAAGAACTGGCCTTCAGGAGACAGACGCATACGGGTGCAATCACCACAGAATGGATTAGAAACGCTGGTAATAATACCGATTTCTCCGCTGCCGTCTTGGTAACGATATCGATCTGCTACTTCGCCGTAATAATCAGAGGCAACGGGCTCGATAGCGAACTCGTTTGCCAGACGCTCTACAATTTGGGCACCAGTCACAACCTCGTCCATATTCCAACCGTTGGTGTTACCTACGTCCATGTACTCAATAAAACGTAGCGCATGACCACGTCCTTTGAAATAACGTGCCATCGGAATAATTTGATCGTCGTTGATGCCCTTGCGCACCACCATATTGACCTTAACGGGTGCCAAACCCACCTGAGCGGCTTTTTCTATGCCAGCCAATACTCGCTCTACCGCTACATTGCTATCACTAAGCTGAGTAAAACGATCGCTGTCTAAGGCGTCTAAGCTAACGGTGACCCGATGCAAGCCTGCGTCTTTGAGGGCTTGAGCCTTTTGCGCTAGCAGCGTGGCATTTGTCGTCATGGCGAGCTCGACGGGACGCCCTTCGGGAGTACGCAACTGTGCTAGTTTTTCGATCAGGTTTTCTATGTGTTTACGTAATAAAGGCTCACCCCCTGTCAGGCGTATTTTTTGTACTCCCATTTGTACCGCAATACGTGCCACGCGCTCAATTTCCTCAAAACTAAGCAAATGCGGCTGAGGAAGAAAGGCGTGATCCGCACCAAAAACCTCGCGCGGCATACAGTAGGTACAGCGGAAATTACAGCGGTCAGTAACAGAAATACGTAAGTCTCGGAGTGGACGCTGAAGCTGATCACGCAAACCACTCCCCGACTGTGGCACCACAGTGGGTTTGCGTAAAGGAGACAAAGAAGTCGAAGAGGAATTAAGAGTGCGTCCAGTCATGAGAAGAGTACAAAGTATTTAAACTAAAATCGTCGCCAAATGCATCATTGAGGGTGTACACCGTACCCATGCCATTGGCTTCGTAACCAGCTAATTGCTGCATATAATGGTGGTATTCGGGGCTATCTAAGCGCTGTATAAACTGTTGTATGATGGCACTGTTTACCATATCTCGGTGAAAAGCAAAGAAATACCGCTGTTTGGCTAGGGCAATAAAATCTAAGCCACACCGTTGGGCTGCGGTTTCCACACCAAAGCCCACATCAGCCATGCCACTGGCCACATGCGCAGCTACCGCCATATGGGTAAACTCCGTGGCACCATAATTCAATAGTAACTCGGCATCCAAATTTTGTTCAGCTAACATCAGTTCCATGAGGTGGCGCGAACCCGATCCGGGTTGTCTATTTACCACGCGCACCTCGGGACGCATCAAATCGGCAATAGAATGAATCTGCAGCGGGTTGCCAGCCTGTACAAATAAACCGACATTGCGCTGCGCTAAAAACACCAAAGCTAACTCGGGTTGCATTAAAAATTGCTGAAAAACAGCCAAAACAGGGGCTTGATAACGGCCAATAGGGACCTCGAAGCCCGCCACATCGCACTCCCCCTTTTGCAACGCCCTGAGAGCCTCGATACCTGTGCGATAGTTCAGTTCAATATACACATCGTGCGGCAATGGCTTGTGCCGCATTAGTCCCTCGACGGCAAAACCATGACTCGCGTGCAAGCGCAACATCAACTGCTGCTTTTTATAGAGATCCTGAAGACCGCTATTTAATAGTTGCTGCTGTTCTTGCAACAAGGCTTGGACTTTTTGATCGGTTAAACGATAGCGATGCAAAAACTGACGCGCAAAATCAGTGAGCTTGCTGCCCTGTCGTCGTGACGTTTCAATTAAAGGCATCGCCAAAACCTGTTCGGCTTGGCGCACTATGCCCCACGCATGGCGATAAGACAGTTGGACTAGCTTGGCTGCAGCAGTTAGGTTACCTACCTTGTCTACAGCCGCCAACAGTTGCATCAATGCATTGATATCTAACGGGCTTTCTGCCGCAATGCTCCACCGAGCTTGCACCTGTATTTTGGTGCCGTCATCCATACCCACCTCCATCTCCACTTAATATGTTTAAGATAACATAATAACACCCCCTATTAGTGCCCAGCTGAACTTATTGATTAATCAGTACTACATGAGTAAATTGGTATAAAAACCTCATCACAATAATATGTAATATTAATCATATAGGAGACTGCCTTCGGCAGAGAATACCGCCTATGTCTATCTCAGATCATGCCCTAAACGCCGATCAGGCTCATCAGGCTCTGCAAACTGCGCTCACGCTTCATGCCCACAAAGAAGGCAATCTTCTGCCTATTTTGCACAGCCTCCAAGACCAACTGCGTTATATCCCAGCCTCTGTGATTCCAGCGCTTAGCCAAGCCATTAATCGCTCCAGAGCAGAAATACATGGGGTCATTAGCTTTTATACGCATTTTCGTACCCAACCGCCGGCCCCCGTTTTGCTCGAAATATGCCGAGCCGAGTCCTGTCAGGCCCGTGGTGCCAACCCCTTAATCGACCAAGTTAAACAACGCTTGGACTGTGACTTTCACCAAAAAGGGGCGAACGGCCAAGTCTCGCTAGAGCCCGTGTATTGCTTAGGCCTGTGCTCCCAAGGCCCCAATGCCATGATCAATGGCGAGCCTGTTGCCCACCTTAATGCCGACGCCCTCGAACACTATTTAAAAGAACAGGGGGTTCAGCTATGAGCATTACCGTATATATTCCTCGTGATACCGCCGCAGTCGCTGCCGGAGTAGAAAAGCTGGTTCCGCTCATCCAAGACCTAGCAAAAACGCATAACCAAGCCATTCACATTGTGCGCAACGGCACCCATGGTCTGCTATGGCTAGAGCCGTTAATCGAAGTACAAACGCCCAAAGGCCGCGTGGCCTACGGTCCTGTTACGACCCACGACCTACCTAGCTTATTTGCCGCTGACTGGCTCCATGGTGGTGACCACCCACTCTATCTTGGCTTAACCACCGAGATCCCTTATTTAAAAAACCAAGAGCGCCTTACCTTTGGTCGTATCGGTCACATCGATCCGCTTAGTCTAGAAGACTACGCTGCGCATGGTGGCTGGCAAGGCCTGCAACAGGCATTGACTCTTAGTCCCGCCATGCTGGTTGACACCGCTATCGAGTCAGGTTTACGTGGACGCGGGGGCGCTGC
>CANQRK010000094.1 GCA_947626245.1 uncultured Paenalcaligenes sp.
ACATTTCGTTTGCAGACCTCAAAGGGGTCTACACGAATTTCTTGCGTGCTTTCTTTGAAACCGATGATTTGGTGGTACGCTTCAGACCCTCTTTCTTCCCATTTACCGAGCCTTCTGCAGAAATCGACATGATGTTTAGCTCTGGCCCCAACAAGGGTAAATGGCTAGAAATCTCTGGTTCTGGGCAGGTGCACCCAGATGTGGTGCGTAATTTCGGTCTAGATCCTGAAAAATACATCGGTTTTGCTTTTGGTTCTGGCCTAGAGCGTTTAACTATGTTGAGATATGGTGTGAACGATCTGCGTCAGTTCTTTGAAGGCGATCTGCGCTTCTTAAAACAGTTTAATTCTTAATATCAGCCTGGGCCTTTACGCATGTTAGTTTCTGAATCTTGGTTACGTACCTTTGTTAATCCTAGCTTGGATTCCGATGAGCTCTGTCATCGCCTGACGATGGCGGGTCTAGAGGTAGAGGAATCGGTGTTGGCTGCGCCCGCTTTTAGTGGTGTGGTAGTGGCTGAAATTGTTGAAATCGCGCCCCATCCGGATGCGGATCGTTTGCGTGTGTGCCAGGTCAATACTGGCACGGAAACCGTACAAATTGTCTGTGGTGCGCCCAATGCGCGCCAAGGTCTCAAAGCGCCATTAGCGCAATTGGGAGCCGTATTACCCGGCAACTTCAAAATTGGCAAAGCCAAAATGCGTGGTGTGGAATCTTTTGGCATGCTGTGCTCTGCCAAAGAACTGGGTATTGCTGAGGATACCGATGGCTTGCTCGAGCTACCTGCCGATGCGCCCGTTGGTACAGATATTCGTCAGTATCTAGATTTAGATGATCACATCATTGAAATCAAAATGACGCCAAACCGCGCCGACTGTTTGTCCATGTTAGGCGTGGCACGTGAAGTCTCTGCTTTAACTAATTTACCGTTAACTACTCCGTCTTTTCAGCCAGTGCCTGTCAGTATTGACGACACCTTGGCCGTAGACGTGCAAGCGCCCGATCTATGTGGGCGCTTTGCGGGTCGTGTGGTGCGTGGTGTTAATGCCGCAGCGCCTACACCCGAATGGATGGTAAAACGTCTCGAGCGTGCTGGTCAGCGTTCTTTATCCGCCTTGGTGGATATTTCGAATTACGTCATGCTCGAATTAGGACGCCCATCGCATATTTTTGATTTGGATAAAATCCAAGACGGTCTAGAAGTCCGTTGGGGCAAGACTGGCGAAAAGCTAGAGCTTTTAAGCGGCAAAGAAGTCGAGCTTACCGAACAGGTGGGTGTGATTGCTTCTAATGGTGTAGTGCAAAGCTTAGCCGGAATTATGGGTGGCGAAGACAGTTCTGTAAAAGCAGATAGCACCACCAATATTTTTATTGAGTCGGCTTTCTGGTGGCCCGAGGCCATTATGGGTCGAGCCCGTCATTACAAATTTAACTCTGACGCCAGTCATCGCTTTGAGCGTGGTGTAGATTATGAGCACGTTATCGAGCACCTCGAGCGCATGACGCAATTGGTGTTGGATATTTGTGGTGGTCAGGCGGGTCCGGTGGTGGATCAGCAGGTCAATATGCCTCAGCAGCCACAGGTTGCTATGCGCTTAGACCGTTGTCAGCGTATTTTAGGTATTGCGGTAACCGCCGACGAAGTGCGCACTATCTTTAACGGTTTGGGCTTTGAGTTCACCGAGCAAGATGGGGTGTTCCAAGTTACTGCTCCGACCTATCGCTTTGATATTCGTATCGAAGAGGATTTGATCGAGGAAGTGGCTCGCATTTATGGTTTTGAGCGCATTCCTGACGTAGCACCTAAAGCGCGTGCAGACATGCTGATCAAACCTGAAACCCTCAAAGGTCCACATGCGTTGCGTGCACAGGTAGCCGCTTTAGATTACCAAGAGGTCATTAATTTTGCCTTTGTCGAAGAAGACTGGGAAACTAACTATGCGGGTAATACTGACCCCATTCGTTTGTTGAATCCTATTGCTAGCCATTTGTCGGTGATGCGCTCTTCCTTGATGGGTGGGCTGTTGGCCAATATCGAACACAATGCACGTCATCGTCAGTCGCGTGTGCGTGTGTTCGAGCTAGGCAAGGTTTTTATGCGTGATGCGAGTGTGGCTGATGGCGATCTTAGCGTGGCCGGTGTCAACCAACCTTTACGCTTGGCCGGTGCGGCGTGGGGGCCTGCTTATCCCGAGCAGTGGGGTACCAAAACGCGTGCGGTGGACTTCTTTGATGTGAAGTCAGATGTAGAAAGTTTATTTGGGCCTCGTGCCGCGCAATTAATTTTTGCGCCTGATGCCCATCCTGCTTTGCATCCTGGTCGTTGTGCGCGTATACAGCTTGATGGTAAAACAGTCGGGTGGGTGGGTGAATTGCACCCGCAGTGGTTGCAACAGCTCGATGTTAAATCAGCGCCTATTTTGTTTGAATTAGATGCCGACGTTTTGGCACAGGCTGATTTGCCTGTGCTTAATCAGGCGTCTCGTCAGCCCGTCGTGCAGCGTGATTTGGCGTTTTGGGTGGATACCAACGTCAGCTATCAAAACATTGCGCAGGCCTTGCAGCAGGCAATGGCGAGTGATGCTGAGCTCGCTATTGTGAAGTCCTTCCGTTTGTTTGATGTATGGAAATCCGATGCAGCAGCAACCGAGCAAAGTTTGGCGATGCGTTTCTGGTTACAAGATCCCGATGCGACCTTGGCCGACGAGCAAGTGGACGCGGTGATGCAAAAATTGCTAACCACCCTAAGCCAAGCCTATCAAATCCGTCAAAGAGCGTAATCAGTATGATGTTGTTTGATAAAACCCTAACCAAGGCCGAGTTGACCGAATGCGTATTTGAGCGTGTAGGTTTAAATAAACGCGAAGCCAAGGAAATTGTGGATGCATTTTTTGCTGAAATTAGTTCAGCGCTAGAGCGTGGCGAGGAAGTAAAGCTGTCTGGTTTTGGTAACTTTCAGGTGCGTGATAAATCGTCACGTCCTGGGCGTAACCCCAAAACGGGTGAGTCCATTCCTATTTCAGCGCGTCGAGTCGTCACGTTCCATGCCAGTCAGAAATTAAAATCGACGGTAGAAGACGCGCCGCAGTAGGTCAACGTCCCAGTGATCGTTTATACTAGGCAATAAAGGATAACTAATGAGTGCTATGGATAATCAAAGTCTCCCCCCCATCCCCGCCAAGCGTTATTTTACTATTGGCGAGGTCAGCGAGTTGTGTGCGGTCAAACCTCATGTATTGCGTTACTGGGAACAAGAGTTCATTCAGCTCAGTCCCATGAAACGTCGTGGCAATCGCCGTTATTACCAGCATCACGAGGTCATGCTGATTCGTCGTATTCGCAATTTGCTCTATGACGAGGGCTATACCATTAGCGGTGCAAGAAATCGTTTGGGTGGCGGCGGTGTTGAAATCAATGCCGATGCAGCGGTGCGCTTATCCGGTGCCGAACTTCAAAGTATTCGCAGCGATTTGCTACTGGTAAAGCAGGCTTTGGATCAGGCTTTGGCCAGTTAATATCCTCATTGCTTTTACTCAAGGAGTCCGGCTTAGTCCGGACTTTTTTCTATGACAAAACAGTATTTACGACCCTTAGCCCTAGAGGCTTTATTGATTGCGGATCCCATTGCTAAAGCAGAGCGAGTTAAAGCGTTGCAGCGGCAATGGAGTTTACCCGTTGGGGCACATTTATGCTTGCATGAGCCTTCTTTGGGTTTGCCGGGCAGACCCGATCGGCCTCAAATTGTACCTCCGCAGCAGGTAAAGCAGCGTTCTTTGCATACGGCCGAAGGTCGCGCTACCTTGTTGCATGCTTTGGCACACATTGAATTTAATGCAATTAATTTGGCCTTGGACATTATTTGGCGTTACGAGGGCATGCCTGATCGCTTTTATGGAGAATGGCTGTGTGTGGCCTACGAGGAGGTGCTGCATTTTGAATTGCTGAATCAGCATTTGCAGCATTTGGGCTATGCTTATGGCGATTTCCCTGCCCATGATGGGTTATGGGATATGGCGGAGCGGACGAAAAACGATTTGGTCGCGCGCTTGGCTTTGGTGCCTCGCACCTTAGAAGCCCGCGGCTTAGATGCCTGTCCGGTGGTGCGAGCTAAGTTAGCTCATGCTGGTGACGAGCAAGCCGCCGCTATTCTGGATATTATTTTACGCGACGAGGTGGGGCATGTGGCGTTGGGTAATACGTGGTATCGATGGCTATGCCAACAAGAAAACCTAGATGCGATTGAGATTTATCCCGGTTTAGCCATGCAATACCGTGCGCCACGTTTGCGTGGGCCTTTTAATATTCCTGCGCGCTTGGCAGCGGGCTTTTATGCTGAGGAAATTGATTATCTGCAGCAACAAGCCCAAGTGCCTAAATCTCAGGTTGCTCCAACGGATTAGGAAACTCGCCAAATTTAACCACGCGGCCTATAAATAAGACGGTTGGGCTGGGGCGACTGGCTCCTTGGTTGGATTCTAGCGTCATTTCAAAGACCTGGCCGACCTCGATAGGGCCAATGTTTTCCGATGGAATGGTAACGGGTTGGTTGGGGTTAATGAGACCTAAAGAGCGTATGGTGGCGTCGTTAGGGCTTTGAGTCCAAAGCTGTACGCTTTGAGTGGCGTTGATTTCTGTTTGCACCTGCGGTGTCAATAGCACATGCCCTTTGGGGTCCACGCTAAGAATCCAGCCCGGAGTAGAGCTTTGACCCGGAGCCAAGAGAACGGCTCCAGTGGTGGGGCTCATTTGTACCAGCTGTACAACCGGGGCTTTTGGCATAAAAGCCCAAATGGCAAACGCACACAAGGCCGCTGCGATTAGACCGCTTAGCCACCATAGCCATGCACGATTACGATGTGTGGACTGGTTGTTGACTGTCTTTGGGTTAATGGGGGGCTGAATAGGAGGGGGTGGGGTGCTTGCTTGAGCTGGTTCCGGTAGGGGAGTTGGAACGGATGCGGTAGTAGTGATTGGGGTGACGACGGGCTCGGGAGTCGGTGCTGGACTGGCGGGTGCGCTAGGCGTCACGGGAGTTGGCGTCGCGATTGAAGCGGGTTTAGCGTTGGGTTTAGTGGTGACGCTCGGAGCGCTGCGGGCCTTTGGAGGGTTGGCTTTGATGGGCTGAGAAGGTGCTAGGGCTTCGCTAAGAGGAAGTTGTAGGTCTTGGTAAATACGGCTTAATACATAGCTGGGAGGGCTTAGTGTGGGCAAGCAATGCGTAAGATGGCTAAAGACGCCTTCCCATAGCAGTAGGTCTTGAGCTGCTGTGGCATCGGTTTGCAACAATTGGTGCGCTGTGCTAATAGAATTAGGTGCTGGTCCGAGGGATTGTGCCAGCCAGTAAAAAGATGGGTTAAACGCAGTAGCCCTTCTTGTAGTGTCTCTTGAGCATGCTGGATAGAGCACTGACACTCTTTGGCAATTTCAGCATAGTTAAATCCATACAGATAAGCTAAGGCAATCATGCGCTTGGCTGCATCGCCAAGGTGTTGAAATTGCAACAGTTCAGCTGAGGCATTGGACGGAATAGAAAACTGACTTTTTGCCTTAGTTAGTGGGCTAAGCGTTGTATTTTTTTGTCTTTTTTGTAGGGCGCGAAAACGAAAAATGCTATAGAGCCAAGCGTGAGCAGAGCCTAAGCTGGGGTCGTACGCATTGGCATTGCGCCAAATTAACACAAAACTTTCTCGTAGGACTTCTTCGGCTTCGGCGTGGCGATGCAGCAGGCTTTGGCCTAATGCGAAAAAGTGAGAGGCCTCTAGATCATAAAGCTGTTTTAGTGCTGAACTGTGTTTTTGTGCACAGCGTTCTAACAAGTCTTGGTAGGGGTAGTTGCTGTTAGCCATAAGCGCTAGAGAGTGATTGTGTAAATAGGTATTGTAAGGGCGAGCTGCGTATGTGAACAGTAACAGAGTGCAGCAATGTATTTGACGCATATAGTACCAAAGCGGTACTATATGAATATATTGAGAAATGAGGCCTTCATGCTGCGAATAAGCAAAATCATCGACTATGGTACGTTAGTGCTAACACACATGGGAAGTGATCCTGCGCGTGTCTATAGCGCTGCCGAGCTTGCCACAGCTCTGGGCCTTGGGCAGCCCACCGTCAGCAAAGTCTTAAAGCTGCTATGCCAAGACGAGTTAGTTGTTAGTTCTCGTGGTCCCAAAGGTGGCTATGCGTTGTCTAGGCCTGCCGATCAAATTAGTGTTGCGCAAATTATAGATGCACTCGATGAACAACCCTTTGGGTTGACCGAGTGCGTTGCGCAACCTGGTGCCTGCTCGGTAGAGCAGGACTGCCATATACGCAGTAACTGGCAACGGATCAACGACATTGTACGCCGAACCCTTGAAGATGTCAGCGTTGCTGATATGATACGCCCAACTAATGAATACCCTTTAAAGCAATCCGACGGATTTATGACTAAATCTAGACGTCAGAGCAGCACTTCCACAGCGGAGTTATCCTAATGAGTACAGTTAATGAACACCTCGACACGTTCTTAGATCGTGACTACGAGGCCGGGTTTATTACCGAAATTGAGTCCATCACTATTCCTAAAGGTCTAAGTGAAGACACGATTCGTCAGATTTCGGAAATTAAAAAAGAACCAGAGTTTATGCTCGAGTGGCGGTTGGCGGCTTACCGTCAATGGCTGGAAATGAAAGAGCCTACTTGGTCGGTTGTTGAATACGAACCCATCGATTTCCAAGGCATCAGTTATTACTCTGCCCCCAAAAGCAAAGCCGATGGCCCTAAAAGCCTAGACGAAGTCGATCCAGAACTCTTGCGCACCTATGAAAAGCTAGGCGTGCCATTGCACGAGCGCGCCCGTTTGGCTGGTGTGGCTGTTGATGCTGTGTTTGACTCCGTTTCTGTGGCTACCACTTTCCGTGAGCAGCTCAAAGAGGCCGGCGTTATTTTCTGTTCGTTCTCCGAGGCCGTTCACGAATACCCAGAGTTAATTATGAAATACTTGGGTACGGTTGTTCCGCCATCGGATAACTTTTACGCCGCGTTAAACTCTGCTGTGTTTTCGGACGGCTCTTTTGTGTTTATTCCTAAAGGCGTTAAATGCCCGATGGAATTATCCACGTATTTCCGTATTAACTCACCCGATACGGGTCAGTTCGAGCGCACGTTAATTATTGCCGAAGAAGGTGCTTCTGTTAGCTACCTCGAGGGCTGTACGGCCCCCATGCGCAAAGACAATCAGCTGCACGCTGCCGTGGTCGAGTTAGTCGCATTGGACGATGCCAAGATCAAATACTCCACCGTACAAAACTGGTATCCCGGTGACAAAGACGGGGTAGGTGGTATTTATAACTTCGTTACCAAGCGCGGCGAGTGTCGTGGTGCTCGTGCCCATATTTCTTGGACACAGGTAGAAACGGGTTCATCTATTACATGGAAATACCCGAGTGTGGTTTTGCGCGGCGATGACTCCGTGGGTGAGTTTTACTCCGTAGCCCTTAGCAATCATCGTCAACAGGCCGATACCGGCACTAAGATGATTCACATGGGTAAAAATACCACCAGCACCATTATCTCTAAAGGGATTTCAGCGGGTCACGGTTTGAATACCTATCGTGGTTTAGTACGTATCACCCCAGGGGCTGACAATGCGCGCAACTACACACAGTGTGACTCTTTGCTGATTGGTAAAACCTGTTCGGCACACACCTTCCCTGTGGTTGAGGTGCAAAACCCCAGCGCTAGCGTAGAACACGAAGCAACAGCCTCTCGTATTGGTGAGGACCAGTTGTTTTATGCCATGCAGCGTGGTATTTCCGCCGAAGATGCGGTGTCCATGATTGTGAACGGTTTCTGTAAAGACGTCATTAAAGAATTGCCCATGGAGTTTGCTGTAGAAGCTCAAAACTTGCTTGGTGTTAGCCTCGAAGGCAGTGTTGGTTAAGGAATATTTGAAAATGTTGAAAATTAAAGATTTACATGCCTCAGTAGAAGGTAAACAAATTCTACGTGGCCTCAGCCTAGACGTGAAACCAGGCGAAGTTCATGCCATCATGGGTCCTAATGGCTCAGGCAAAAGTACGCTGTCTCAAGTCCTTGCTGGGCGTGAGAGCTACACTGTTAATTCGGGTTCGGTCGAGTGGCTAGGTCAAGACCTGTTTGAAATGAGTATCGAAGACCGTGCCCGTTCTGGTTTATTCCTTGCCTTCCAATACCCTATCGAAATTCCCGGCGTTTCTAATGCCTATTTCTTGCGTACAGCCGTCAA
>CANQRK010000095.1 GCA_947626245.1 uncultured Paenalcaligenes sp.
TTTCATGATGAAAGTGAAGCTCTTGTCTGCGTACGCAGTGATCACCACCGGAATGGGTAGACCAGGCTCCATTTGTTGAGTTTTGGCGTTGAACGCTTTACAAAACTCCATGATGTTTAGACCACGTTGACCCAAAGCTGGGCCAATGGGTGGCGATGGGTTTGCTTTACCAGCTGGCACTTGCAGCTTGATAAACCCGACGATTTTCTTCGCCATAATAAGACTCCTTGCGGGTAATAATGCCAGCCGTTAGGCGGGCTCCCCGGGGTTAAAAATTAGGTCTTGTCGACCTGATCGAAATCGAGCTCAACAGGGGTGGAACGGCCAAAAATAGTGACCGACACACGCACCTTGCTTTTTTCGTAGTTGACTTCTTCGACGTTGCCGTTGAAATCCGCAAAGGGACCCTCTTTGACACGCACCATCTCGCCAACTTCGAACAGTACTTTTGGACGAGGCTTTTCGACACCCTCTTCCATTTGTGACAGTATGGCTTTGACTTCGCGCTCAGGAATGGGGGCAGGACGATTGCCCGAACCACCCAAGAAACCTGTAACGCGATTGGTGCTACGCACCAAATGCCAAGTTTCATCGGTGAGGTCCATCTCGACCAAGACATAGCCTGGGAAAATTCGACGCTCAGTGATGGATTTTTTGCCGTTTTTGACCTCAACCACTTCTTCGGAAGGGATGAGAATCTGGCCAAATGCATGTTCAAGCTCGGCACGCTCGATACGCTCTAATAGAGCTTTTTGCACGCTTTTTTCCATACCGGAATAGACGTGTACTACATACCAACGCTTACTCATGTGTGCCCTTTTATTTCCAGCCTAGAAATAGGCTATAGATGACCCACTCTAGCCCTTTATCGATGGTCCACAGTAAAATGGCCATCACCATAACGAACAGGAAAACAATTCCAGTCATTTGGGTGGCCTCTTTGCGGGAGGGCCAATGTACGCGTCGAACCTCGGTGTAGGAATCACGACCAAACGCGATGAGGCGCTTGCCGGTTTGGCTGGTGAAGACAATGAGAGCCGCTAAAATAAGCGCGCCAACAAAAACACCCGCACGCATTAGGGCAGGTTGTGTGTCTAGGTAAGAGTAACCAACTATACCAGCGGCCAGCACAAGCACCGCTAGCCCTAGCTTGACGCGCTCAGGGCCTTGATTAACCGTTTCTACGTTGGTATTCGACATAATAAGACGATTAGACGCCCCGCTAAATGGTGGCGAATGACTGAGTGGCAGGGGCAGAAGGAATCGAACCCTCAACCTTCGGTTTTGGAGACCGACGCTCTGCCAATTGAGCTATACCCCTATACCTTGAAGACAGTGATAATAACACACTGTTTAGATTGTGCAAAGAGATTTTAACAGCTCTTTGCACAATTGACTAGCTTTACTGCAACTTACTTGATGATTTTAGCAACCACGCCCGCACCCACGGTACGGCCACCTTCGCGAATCGCGAAACGTAGACCTTCTTCCATGGCGATCGGTGCGATCAAGGAAACGGTCATGGAGATGTTATCGCCAGGTAGAACCATTTCTTTATCTTCAGGCAACTCGATGGTGCCCGTTACGTCCGTCGTACGGAAGTAGAACTGAGGACGGTAGCCTTTGAAGAATGGAGTGTGACGACCACCTTCTTCTTTGGACAGAATGTAGACCTCAGCAGTGAAATCAGTGTGAGGCTTGATGGAACCGGGCTTAGCCAGAACCTGACCACGCTCAACGTCTTCACGCTTGGTACCACGCAGCAACACACCCACGTTGTCGCCCGCTTCGCCCTGATCGAGCAACTTGCGGAACATTTCCACACCGGTACATGTGGACTTAACGGTGTCGCGGATACCCACGATTTCGATCTCTTCACCGACCTTGACCACACCACGCTCGATACGGCCAGTAACCACAGTACCGCGACCGGAGATGGAGAACACGTCCTCTACGGGCATCAAGAATGCACCGTCTACAGCACGCTCAGGTGTAGGAATGTAGCTGTCCAAAGCTTTGGCCAATTCGATCACCGCAGGGTGACCCAAGGGGCTCATGTCGCCTTCGAGTGCAAGCTTGGCGGAACCTTTAACGATTGGGGTATCGTCGCCAGGGAAATCGTAGTTGGAGAGCAACTCACGCACTTCCATTTCAACCAACTCGAGCAACTCTTCGTCGTCGACCATGTCGGCTTTGTTCAAGAACACAACAATGTAAGGTACGCCAACCTGACGGCTTAACAAGATGTGCTCGCGTGTCTGAGGCATTGGGCCATCAGCAGCGGAAACAACCAAAATCGCACCGTCCATCTGAGCGGCACCGGTGATCATGTTTTTCACATAGTCCGCGTGACCAGGGCAGTCAACGTGAGCGTAGTGACGATCAGGGGTTTCGTACTCAACGTGCGAAGTGGAAATGGTGATACCACGTGCTTTTTCTTCAGGAGCCGCGTCGATTTGCGCGTAATCGCGTGCTTCGCCGCCGTACTCTTTAGCCAAAACCGTGCAGATCGCAGCGGTCAATGTGGTTTTACCGTGGTCAACGTGACCGATGGTACCGACGTTGACGTGCGGTTTGGTCCGTTCAAACTTGCCTTTAGCCATGGCAGACTCCTGAAGGGATAAAAGTGCTGATGAAATAGATGATAGAAATGGTGCCCATGACGCGGATCGAACGCGTGACCTCTCCCTTACCAAGGGAGTGCTCTACCACTGAGCCACATGGGCAGCTAATTGTTTTTAGCAAAACAATAAACTGGAGCGGGTGAAGGGAATCGAACCCTCGTCTTAAGCTTGGAAGGCTTCTGCTCTACCATTGAGCTACACCCGCGAGGTGGTACTTCGATTACACCCGACTGTCGCGTAGACGCTGACAGTTAAAATTCTGGTGGTGGGAGTAGGATTCGAACCTACGTAGGCGTAAGCCAACAGATTTACAGTCTGCCCCCGTTAGCCACTTGGGTATCCCACCAAACAACGAACTGCGTATTGTGCCTAAAGCTGCATGCAGCGTCAAACTACTGTTGGAAACATGTAGCGACTCAGCAACTAAGTAGCCAAAGCATCAAAGAATAGAATTATTACCGCTCTAAAACACAAAGTCAAGCCCTATGGGTATAAAAGGCTATAAAACAGAGTAATTTTGTGGGTTTACCACTAAGCGTTAATGATTTGATCCCAGCCCTGACGTTCGAGCAGGCTGTTCAAATGCTCCCAATCTTGGAAATTAATGAGCAACTGGCCTTTGTTTTTGGCACCGACCTTGACCACCACCTGGGTTCCCAAATGCTCGGACAAGGCTTTTTCCACACGCTGTAGATCACCACTACGTTGCGTTTTGGGCTTGGCAGCGCCCTCCTCTTCTGAGGCTTTTAGTGTTCTTGCGACCAGCCTTTCGGTCTCCCGTACGGACAAACGCTTCGCCACGACCTCATTGGCCAGCATGATTTGCGTTGCCGCATCCGTGGTTAAGATGGCACGCGCATGCCCCATATCGATATCGCCCGCCAACAGCATGGTTTGTACCGACTCGGTCAAATTCAACAAGCGCAACAAATTGGTGGTAGCAGAACGCGAACGCCCAATAGCTTGAGACGCCTGCTCATGGGTCAGATCAAACTCGTCTAGCAAACGTTTTACCCCTCGCGCCTCTTCGAGGGGGTTGAGATCTTCGCGCTGAATGTTTTCAATCAAGGCCATGACCGCAGCGCTCTTGTCATTAACCTGGCGCTTGATAACTGGAACCTCTGTTAACCCCGCCAAGGTGGCCGCACGAAAACGGCGTTCACCCGCAATAATTTCATACTTACCTTGTTGCTCACCGTCTAGAGCGCGGACCAATATGGGCTGCATGATGCCTTGGGCACGAATGGATTCTGAAAGCTCATTTAAGCTGCCCTCATCCATTTGCTTGCGCGGTTGATACTTACCGGCCACCAAAGCGCTTAACGGCAAGTACTCTCCCGCTGAAGCGATCGTATTGGCCGAGGCCGACGTATCCTTGCCTAGATTCTCAATCACGGATGCGTCCACACCCAGTAGCGCATCCAAACCTCTGCCTAAACCTTTGGGTCGACGTGCGGCCATAACTCTTCCTTTAGCTCAATCTGTTTTAATCAACTTTATTTTCTTGCTTTAAACGCTTAACCAGCTCTTTGGCAAACTCAACATAGGCTTTAGAGCCTTTAGCGTGCTTGTCATACGCTAAGCCCGGTAAACCATGACTGGGCGCTTCGGCCAAGCGCACATTGCGGGGAATGATGGTTTTAAACACCTTGTCGCCAAAATGCTCTTCAATCTGTGCCGAGACCTGTTGTTGCAAGGTAACGCGCGTATCGAACATGACACGTAATAAACCAATTAATTGCAGATCTGGGTTGAGGTTGCGATACACCCGTTTGACGGTATTGACCAAATCCGACAACCCCTCTAGTGCAAAGTACTCGCACTGCATCGGGATAATGACACCTTGGGCTGCCGCTAAGCCATTCAAGGTCAGCAACGATAAGGTCGGAGGGCAGTCAATCAGTACAAAATCGTATTCGTGCTGCACCTGCTCAATCGCTTTTTTAAGCTGTTGCTCGCGCGATTCCAACTGCACCAGATCAATTTCAGCCCCAGAGAGTTCTCGATTGGTGGGTAGTACATCGTATCCGCCACTTTCCGACCGCATTCGGGTATCCGCAATACTGCTCTCACCAATCAAAACCTGATAAACATTTGATTTTAAAGAGTTTTTATCAACACCGCTACCCATTGTGGCATTGCCTTGTGGATCCAAATCGATCAACAAAACCTTTTTTTTCAAACTGGCTAATGAAGCGGCTAGATTGATGGTAGTAGTGGTTTTACCGACCCCACCTTTTTGATTGGCTATGCAGAACACATGAGGTGTAGCCTGTTTGGGCACAGCAGCCATAGTTATTATCCTTTAGGTTTCAAATAAACAACACAGCGTTCCGCATCCAGTTCGGGAACTTCTACAGTTTTTACTTGCTCAACATCAGCAAGCTCACTAGCCACCAGCGCAGCAATTTCATCGGAAGGGTGTTTGCCTTTCATTGCCAACATATAGCCATTTGGTTTCACGTGAAACCTAGCTAGACTAACAAAATCCACCAATGAAGCAAAGGCACGAGACGTGACAACATCAGCCTGGTACGACTCTCCCTGCTCAATACGGCGATGCTCAGCTTTTAGATTGGGTAAAGATAAGACGGCCGTCATTTGCCGTACAAAGGCCATTTTTTTCTCGACCGCATCCACGCAGGTTACTTGAACATCAGGTAAGCAAATTGCCAACACCACACCGGGCAGCCCTGCTCCAGCGCCCACATCCACAATACGCGCAGAGTTTGGTACTGAAGTATGCAGCACCTCTTTGAACAGCGGCACAACTGCCATGCTATCAAACACGTGCTGAATGAGCATTTGCTCGGGATCTCGCACCGCGGTGAGATTATAAGTTTTATTCCAGCGTTGCAATTGTTGGATATAAACTAACAGCTTCTCCACAGCGTCTGCCGATAAATCCAATTTTAATCGCTCAGCGGCAACAAGTAAGCGAGCTTGAAAATCCACATCAGTATGACTCATGACACATGCTTAGCCAGACCCTGGCGCTTTAAGTAAACCAACAAAAGTGAAATCGCGGCAGGGGTTACACCCGATACACGTGACGCTTGACCCACTGTCAAAGGTTGAGCCGACTGCAGTTTTAAACGAACTTCATTGGATAGCCCCTTGATTAAGCTGTAATCCAAATCAGCGGGGATAGTTTGATTCTCGTATTCCGCTTGTCGCAGGACTTCATTTTGCTGACGACTCACGTAACCAGCATACTTGACCTCAATTTCCACTTGCTGAGCCTCATTAGGACTCAAGCCTTGCTCAGGTAAAACTGTCGCACCTTCTTGGGTAACCAAACGGCCCAAGCTTTGGTAAGACACCTCTGGGCGTTTCAGTAAATCATGTAGATTGTATTCTCGCTCAATACCACGCCCTAACACATCCTCTAAGGTTTCACGTGAAACAAGCTTGGGATTAATCCACGTACTTTTTAAACGCTCAATTTCAGCAGCGACGTTGTCACGCTTGCGATTAAAGGCCTCCCAACGCGCATCGCAAACCAAGCCATAGCGCCGCCCTATTTCCGTTAAACGTTGGTCGGCGTTGTCTTCGCGTAAGCTTAAGCGATACTCAGCACGCGACGTAAACATACGGTAAGGCTCCGTCACGCCACGCGTAATAAGATCATCCACCAGTACGCCCAAATACGCTTCGTGGCGTTGAGGTGTCCAAGCGGGCTCTCCACGTAATTTAAGCACTGCATTCATACCGGCGAGTAGCCCCTGAGCGGCCGCCTCTTCGTAACCGGTTGTACCGTTAATTTGTCCAGCAAAATAAAGGTTGTGGATAGCTTTGGTCTCTAAGGTAGGTGCCAACGCTCTGGGATCAAAATAATCGTATTCAATGGCATACCCTGGCCGCATAATCCGAGCGTGTTCTAAGCCAGGAAGACTGTGGACAATTCCTATTTGGATATCAAAAGGTAAACTTGTGGATATCCCGTTGGGATAAATTTCGGTTGTGGTTAACCCTTCGGGTTCTAAAAAAACCTGATGACTGTCTTTGTCCGCAAAACGGTGAATCTTATCCTCGATGGACGGACAATAACGAGGCCCTACCCCTTCAATGGTTCCGTCATCACTATACATAGGTGAACGGTCCAGACCTGAACGAATAATATCGTGCGTGCGGGCATTGGTATGAGTGATCCAGCAGGGCAATTGCTGCGGATGCAAACTGGCCGAGCCCATATAGGAAAACACGGGGACCGGATCAGTATCCCCATGCTGAACCGCAAGCTTTGAGTAATCAATGGTGGTGGCATCGATACGAGGCGGTGTTCCCGTTTTCAAGCGTCCTTGTGGCAATTTAAGTTCTTTTAAACGTTCAGCTAAGGTAATCGAAGGCGGATCACCCGCGCGACCACCCGAGTAATTATCCAAACCAACATGGATCCGACCATTTAAAAACGTACCTGCGGTTAAAATTACTGCCCGAGCTTTAAAGCGCACGCCAATCTGGGTCAAAGCGCCGATCACCCGATCCCCTTCTAGAAGCAAGTCGTCCACAGGCTGTTGGAATACCGTTAAGTTTTTTTGGTACTGCACAATTTGGCGGATAGCGGCACGATAAAGAGATCGATCTGCCTGAGCACGTGTGGCTCGTACTGCAGGACCTTTGGATTGATTGAGTATTCGAAACTGAATCCCTGCTTGATCGGTAGCTAAGGCCATGGCCCCACCTAACGCATCGATTTCTTTGACTAAATGCCCTTTACCAATCCCTCCGATTGAAGGGTTGCACGACATTTGCCCTAAAGTGTCGATATTGTGAGTTAACAAAAGTGTGTTAGCACCCATACGTGCGGTTGCTAAAGCAGCCTCAGTACCAGCATGGCCACCGCCCACTACGATGACATCGAATTCTTCAGGGTAAATCATGGTCGTACGAATACTAAATTTAAAAACGTATTATACGCTCAACTAGAATGGACAAGGATTAAACCGTTGTTTTTATTTAAGTCACCTTTAGCAGCTTTTAGGCTAGTTCCACGTGGAACCATTCAGGTTTTAATTGCCCTTGCCAAGTGCCAAGAGACATCGGCTAGCCGAGTAGCTAAGCCAAGCCTTGACATCAATCAAAACAACTTACGTACCAAACTCAAATGCTTGGCGTCTCCATGCTGTTTCACGTGGAACGATAAATAATTAAAAAACACAAAGTTCCACGTGAAACAGTGACAGAGCTCAAAAACCAAGCTAGTACGAAAGATAACAACGTTACAGAGCTAAGGTGCAACACTAAGCCAGTTTAAAAAAACGGAGCATGGTGTCGTGCATCGGCTTAGTCAGCATTGAAAACGTTATCTAAAGTGTAAACGCCAACCCAACCAAGCAGTCCTATGCGTTGTGAAGCAGTGTCACGCCAACCTGTGGATAATTCTGTGTAAAAGCTGTGTGGAGCATAGGATAACCTTAGCAAAACCAAGGCTTAGCGCGGTTTTGCATCTATGGATAACTTTAAACAGTTTAAAGCTAAGAGGCTAGAAAACGAAGTTTGTGTCAAATCGGTACTCAAGCGTTGTTTGAGAAATTGATCGAAGTTGTTTTCAGTGTAGAAGCCAAAAGTGTTTAAAGCAAGTA
>CANQRK010000096.1 GCA_947626245.1 uncultured Paenalcaligenes sp.
GAGCACAATGCCATGTATCAGTGCTTGCCCACCGAAGCGCAAATTAGTGCTCCGGCTCAACCTTACCCCTCTATCGAACGCCTTATTTTAACGGCTTCAGGTGGTCCCTTTAGGGATTGGGATCCCGCTTTGTTGTCCACAGTCACTCCAGCCCAAGCCTGTAAACACCCTAATTGGTCCATGGGGCGTAAAATTTCTGTTGATTCGGCCACCATGGTGAACAAAGGCCTAGAGGTGATTGAGGCGCATTGGTTGTTTGCTATGCCCGCTGAAAAAATTACTGTCATGGTGCATCCTCAAAGCGTAGTGCACTCTATGGTTGAGTACACTGACGGTTCGGTTTTGGCGCAGTTGGGGCAGCCCGATATGCGTACGCCCATTGCGTATGGTTTGGCGTATCCAGAACGTATTCAAAGCGGGGTAGGCATGATGGATTTATTGCAGTTGGGTACTTTGCAGTTCAATCCCCCTGATTACGCGCGTTTTCCCTGTTTGAAATTAGCTTTTGATGCGTTAGACAGTTCTCAGGCTGCTTGTATCGCATTGAATGCAGCCAACGAAGTCGCTGTTGCGCACTTTTTGAATGAGACCATTCGCTATACTGATATTGCGGCGCTGATTGAGCACAATATTAACCAAATTGAAAAAGACAGTTACGATCTTAACAGTCTAGAGGCTGTGTTGGCTTTGGATGCGCAGTCGCGTCGTTTGGCAGAGCAGCACGTCCATACCTTATCTTCTGCGCACTAGCCTATGTTATTTACTTTGCTCGCCTTTGCCGTCGCTATTGGTTTGTTAGTGACCATTCATGAATTAGGTCATTATTGGGTCGCGCGTCGTTGTGGCGTGCATATTGAGCGTTTCTCCATTGGCTTTGGCAAGGTATTATTCAAGCGCACAGACAAACGCGGCTGCGAATGGGCCGTCTCCCTGCTGCCTTTAGGTGGCTATGTCATGATGCGTAATGATGCGCCTGAACAAGCCTCCGATGCGTATAAGGCCACTACTTTTGAGTCCAAAACCGTAGGTCAGCGGGCAGCCATTACAGTGGCGGGGCCATTGGCTAATTTAATTTTAGCCGTGCTGTTGTATGCGCTAGTGGGACTGATAGGCACCCAAGAACCCGCCGCCTTGATTGCTCAACCCGAGGCTAATACACCCGCCGCCATAGCAGGGCTAGAGGCCGGTGATACTATTACGGCTGTTGATCAGCGCGCTATTGAGTCGTGGTCGCAGTTGCGTTGGCAGTTGTTAGACCCTGTGCAAACAGGTGGACAGGTCGAATTGACGATTAAGACACCACAAGGCATACAGGCTGAGCGTTTCCTGCGCTTATCACCCAGTGCATTGAATCCCGATGTGGACCCGCTAGCAGCGACAGGCTTACGCTTAGCTACACCGGCTCCGTTGGTGCGTCAGATAGTGGCTGACTCGTCGGCTGCCCAAGCAGGGGTTCAAGCAGGAGATCAACTGGTAGCCTTAAACCACGAGCCTATTCAAAGCGCCGCACAATTTGTTACGCAAATTCAACGTTTAGCAGGCCAAACTGTGCAGCTAGAGGTAGAGCGACAAGGACAAACCCTAGTTTTACCTGTTTTTGTAACCCCGCACGTAGACGAGCAGGGACAAAGAGTAGGGCGTATTGGTATTATGCTGGGTGCGCACATTGAAATGGTGACGGTACGTTATGGCCCTATTGCCAGCATAGAGCAGGGTTTTACCCGAACAGTGGATACCTTTTGGTTCTCTTTGAAAATGCTAGGGCGCATGGTTACTGGCGATGTGTCAGTAAAAAATATTAGCGGTCCGGTTTCTATTGCCGATTATGCGGGCCAAACAGCGCGTATAGGGCTTAGCGCTTATATTCACTTTTTGGCTTTGATTAGTATTAGTATTGGTTTGTTGAATCTTTTGCCTATCCCTATGTTAGATGGGGGGCATTTGCTGTATTATGCCATCGAAGCACTTACTGGACGTCCGGTATCTGATGGAGTAAAACTCATAGGGCAGCGCATCGGCTTGGGGCTTTTGGCTGCACTAACCATGTTGGCATTTTTTAATGACTTTAACCGGTTATTAAATTAAGCTCATGTCTTATAATATTTGTTAATTTGATTACGCAGGGACTACAAAGGATGTCATTTAGTCGAAAAAAACCATTTGTATTGCGTGCCGTGTCGGCGACTTTAGCTGCCGTGCTGGCTCCCTTAGTCCATGCTTTCACGCCTTTTGTGGTTCAAGATATTCAGGTTAATGGCATTCAGCGCATTGACCCAGGTGCGGTCTTTGGATTTCTTCCCGTTAAAGTGGGGGAAACCTTTGATGAAAGCAAAGCCAGTGAAGCAGTACAGCGTTTATACTCCAGTGGTTATTTTAATGACGTCAAAATAGACGTGGAAAATAATGTTCTGGTCATCACCGTCCAAGAGCGTCCTACCATTGCGTCTATTACGTTTAATGGCATGCGTGAGTTCAACGACGCAAATATTCTTCAAGCGCTTGCTCAGGTTGGCTTTACTGAAGGTCGTGTTTTTGATCGCTCCATGCTCGAGCGTGCCGAGTTCGAACTCAAGCAGCAGTATTTAGCCAAGGGCAAATACGGGGTCGAGGTCAGTGCAATTATTACGCCTTTGCCACGTAACCGTATTGGTATTAGCTTTGACGTGTTCGAGGGTGATTTAGCCAAGATCAAAGAAATCAATATCGTTGGCAACGAGCAGATTAAAACGGGTACGCTACTAGACCAAATGCAACTCACTACGTCAGGGATGATGACGTGGTATACCGGCACCAATAAATACGCTCGCGAAAAGCTCGAGGGTGATATTGAACGTATCCGTTCGTATTATTTAGATCGGGGTTATCTCGAGGTTCAAATCGAGCCGCCTCAGGTTTCTATTTCTCCCGATCGCCAAGATATCTTCATTACGCTGACCATCGACGAGGGTCAACAATACACGTTGACTGAAGTGAAACTAGCGGGTGATTTACTTGGGCTCGAAGACCAGCTCGAACCTTTAGTTAAAATCAAAGCAGGCGAAGTTTTCTCTGCAGAAAAAACCAATCAGACCATTACCAGTATTAGTGGTTATTTAGGTTCGTTGGGTTATGCTTTTGCTAACGTCAACCCTAATCCTGTGCTAAACCGTGAAAACAATACGGCTGAGCTGACCTTTTACGTGGATCCGGGTCGTCGTGTGTATGTACGCCGTATCGAGGTTGGGGGTAACGTTCGCACACGTGACGAGGTAGTTCGTCGTGAAATGCGTCAACAAGAGGCGGCTTGGTACGATGCAGATAGCATCAGTGCGTCGCGAGACCGTATCGACCGTCTAGGCTATTTCAACGATGTTAACGTGACGACCGAACCTGTGCCCGGTGCCATTGACCAAGTCGATGTGGTGGTGGACGTCAAGGAAAAACCCACGGGTGTGATTAACCTAGGGGTGGGCTATGGTTCTACTGATAAAGTCATGTTGTCGGGTGGTATTAGCCAAGACAACATTTTTGGTAGTGGTAATAGCTTGTCTTTACAGGTCAATACCAGCGAAAGCAACCGGACTGCTATTTTAGCGCACACCGATCCGTACTGGACGCGTGATGGCATCAGTAAAACGACGTCTTTGTACTATCGTCGTACGACGCCTTATGACAATAGTTATTCCGATGGTGACTACGAGGTCACTGCGATTGGTGCTGGCCTGAACTTTGGTGTTCCTATTTCTGAAAATGACCGCATTTATATGGGGGCCAGTTACGAGTTTAACCGTCTAGATCGTTTAAACGAGTTACGCACGCCTTTGGCTTACCAAAACTTTGTTAAAGAGTTCGGTAAAAGCAGCCATGCCGTGATTTTTAACTTGGGTTGGGAAAAAGACACTCGAGACAGTGCTTTAGTTCCTACTCGAGGCAGTTATACTCGTTTGTCCGGTGATTTCTCCACCTTGGACTTACGCTATTACATGCTAAGTGCTCAGCAACAATACTACTTGCCATTGGGGACTGATTACACCTTGGCATTAAACGGGATTGTAGATTGGGGTCGTTCTTATGGCGATCGTAGCTACCCGGTAATTAAAAATGTGTACGCCGGCGGTATAGGAACGGTGCGTGGTTACGAAGGGGCCTCATTGGGTTCGCGCGACACGCTGACGGGTGACTTCCTAGGTGGCTCACGTCGTATCGTTGGTAACGTACAGTTGTACTTACCTGTACCTGGCGCGTCGCGTGACCGCACTTTACGTTGGTTTGTATTTGGGGATGTGGGTCGTGTAGATAATACCAGCGGAGGATGTGCTGCTGGTCGCCCAGGTGAAATAGTAGATGATGCTTGCGGGTGGAGATACTCTGCGGGTCTAGGCTTCTCATGGCAGTCGCCTATTGGTCCGTTGGAAATTTCCTATGGTCGCGCATTGAACTCTAAGCCGGGTGACGACAAACAGGCCTTCCAGTTCCAGATTGGTGCTGGGTTCTAGTCATACTTATTATTATTGCAGCATTTTTCGCAAGGTGGATTTCATGAAGTCTAAATTCGCATTAAAACTAACCAACATGGCTCACACTTTGGGTCGTAGCAATCGTGCATTATTAATGGCCGCTACTTTAGGTGTGACTTTGGTTGCCGCGCCATTAGCCCAAGCTCAAGCTCCTGTCAAAATTGGTTTTGTTAGCACCGAGCGTATTCTGCGTGATTCGCAGCCAGCTCGTGCTGCTCAAGCTAAAATTGATTCCGAGTTCAAGCGTCGTGATGATGAGCTACAAAGCCTATCTGAAAAACTACGTTCTGAAGCTCAAAAATTTGATAAAGACGCACCGGCCTTGTCTGAAGCCGATCGCATTAAGCGTCAACGTCAGTTGGCTGACTTGGATTCCGATTTACAGCGCAAGCGTCGTGAGTTTCAAGAGGACTTTAACCGTCGTCGCAACGAGGAGTTTTCCTCAATTGTGGATAAAGCCGATGCAGCTATCCAAAAAATTGCTGATACCCAAGGCTATGACTTGATTATTCAAGACGCAGTGACGGTAAGCCCGCGCGTTGATATCACTGACGAGGTTTTAAAAGCGTTGGGTGGTTAAACGATGCCGGTGTTGCTAGAGGCCGCGCAAGCGCCTACATTGATTGAGCTGCTGGGTTATTTACAGCAGCAGGGCATACAGGCTCGATTGGTTGATGAGGCGGCCGCGGCTATAAAAATTCAGGGTATAGGCTCGCTACAGCAGGCCTCTGCTCAAGAAATTAGTTTTTTATCTAATCCTCAGCTGCAAGATCAATTGCTGAGCTGTCAGGCTGCAGCGGTCATTATGACCGAAGCGGTGTATCAGCAATTGCCCGCTACCCCCGATTTTGCGGTGGTGGTGTTCGAGCAGCCTTATTTAATGTATGCGTTAGTAGCGCAGTGGTTTGATCAATCACGGTTAGCTAGCTTGCCACAGGGTATTCATTCTAGTGCCATTATTGATCCCAGTGCTCAATTGGCCGATGGAGTCCATATTGGTCCCTTTTGTGTGATCGAGGCTCATGTGCAAATTGGTGCAGGCACTCGCTTAGGGGCAGGCACTGTGATTGGAGCACATTCCGTTATCGGGACCAATGCACTATTACATCCACGGGTAAGCCTATATCATCAAGTGCAGGTGGGTGATCGCGCTATCATTCATTCTGGTGCTGTGATCGGCGCTGATGGTTTTGGTTTTGCACCACATCCTCACGGCGGTTGGGCCAAAATAGCGCAACTGGGTGGAGTCACCATTGGGCACGATGTAGAAATTGGTGCAAATACCACCATTGATCGTGGTGCTTTAAACGATACCGTTATTGGTAATGGCGTAAAGCTCGATAACCAAATTATGTTGGGCCACAATGTTCACGTGGGTGATCATACAGCGATTGCTGCATGTGTAGGGGTGGCGGGTTCAACCCATATCGGAGCACGTTGTATTGTGGGTGGGGCTGCTATGGTGTCAGGGCATTTACACATCGTTGATGATGTGCAAATATCAGGCGGCACAGCGGTTACCTCATCTATTACCAAGGCAGGTCGTTATAGTGGGGTGTACCCGTTTGCCGAACATAAACAGTGGCAATATAACGCAGCTGTGATTTCACAGCTTTCTCAATTACGTAAGCGCTTACGTTCCCTAGAGCGTGAGGCTGAATTGCATAAAAAAAAGCAGGAATAATATGGAACTCGATATACAACAAATCATGGAACGCTTGCCGCATCGCTATCCGATGTTGTTGGTAGATCGTGTGCTTGAAATGGTGCCCGGTAAAAGCATAGTTGCTATTAAAAATGTTAGCATGAACGAGCCTTTTTTTACGGGTCATTTTCCACACCATCCCGTGATGCCAGGCGTTTTAATTGTCGAAGCCATGGCACAAGCTGCCGCCTTGTTTTCTTTCGAAGACGATGCTGATATTGATCCTGCTAGTCAAAAAATTGCTTATTATTTAGTGGGTGTAGACGGTGCGCGCTTTCGCAAACCAGTGGTGCCAGGCGATCAGCTACGTCTCGAAGTCGTGGCGGACCGTATTAGCCGAGCCCTCTGTAAGTACACTGCCAAAGCGTTGGTTGATGACCAAGTCGTGGCCGAGGCCAAGCTAATGTGTGCAATTCGTGTTTTGGATAAATAGTCTATGAGCTTTATCCACCCAACTGCTTTGATTGCCGATGGCGCTATATTGGCCGATGACGTAGAAGTAGGTGCGTATAGTATTATTGGCCCGTATGTGTCTATCGGGTCCGGTACTAAAGTGGGTCCTCATTGTGTGATTGATGGCCATACTCGCATTGGTGCAAATAATCATTTTTATCGTTTTTGTTCTATTGGGGGGATGCCCCAAGACAAAAAATACGCTGGCGAACCCACACGTTTAGAAATAGGTGATGGCAACATGGTGCGTGAATACGTCACCATTAATACCGGCACCATTCAAGACATTGGCGTAACGCGTCTTGGCCATGACAACTGGGTTATGGCCTATGTACACGTGGCGCACGATTGTCAAATTGGTAATCACACCATTATTGCCAACAATGTGCAGCTGGCCGGTCATATTCAAGTTGGTGACTGGGCCGTATTGGGCGGATCGTCTGCTTTCCATCAGTTTGTGCGTATTGGGGCACATGCGATGGTGGGAGGGACTAGCTCTGTGCGTCAGGATATTCCTCCTTATGTGTTGGGTGCAGGTGATCCTTTCCGTCCTAGCGGGGTGAATACAGAGGGTTTGAAACGACGTGGCGCTGATGCCGATACAATACGTGTCATCAAAGACGCTTACAAACTACTGTATCGTCGCCAGCTCACTATAGAGCAGGCTATGTTGCAAATTCAAGACCTAGCCAAAAGCCCCGCGCAGGCTCAGGCCTTGCAGGTATTTACTCAGTTTTTGGCTAGTTCGGAACGGGGTATTGTGCGCCCATGAAACACATCGCAATGGTAGCAGGTGAGCCGTCTGGCGACTTGCTAGCCAGTCGGATTATTCAAGGTATTCAGACCCAGGCACCTCAAAGCCAGTTTGCTGGTATCGGTGGCCCACAAATGATCCGACAAGGCTTTGACTCAAGGTATCCGATGGATACCTTGAGTATTTTTGGCTATGCGGATGCCATTAAAACCTTACCCAAGTTATTGCATACCTTTTATGGCAGTTTGCATCAATGGAAAAAAAACAAACCCGATGTGTTTGTTGGTATTGATGCGCCTGACTTTAATCTGCGTATGGAGTTAAAGCTGCGTCAGCTGGGTGTGCCTACGGTGCAGTTTGTGGGGCCTTCTATCTGGGCTTGGCGTTACGAACGCATCCACAAAATTCGCCAAGCGGTATCGCATATGCTGGTGTTGTTTCCTTTCGAAGTCGCTATTTACGAAAAAGAAGGGGTGCCAGTGACCTGTGTGGGTCATCCTTTGGCGCAAAATATCCCCTTGGAACCTAATAAAAAAGCGGCTAGACAGCGTTTGGGGCTACGCGATGACGTACCGGTTTTAGCCGTTTTGCCAGGTAGCCGTCGTTCTGAAGTCAATTTATTAGCGCCTCGATTTCTACAAACGGTGCAGTTATTGCAGCGTCAAACGCCTGAGTTAGAAATTATTGTGCCCATGGTCAATCAT
>CANQRK010000097.1 GCA_947626245.1 uncultured Paenalcaligenes sp.
GACTACAAACTCATCGACCAGTCCGCCGCCGAGATCGTGGATACGGCCAAGCGCACCGGTGCTGTAGTTCGTGGCCCAGTACCTCTACCTACACGTATTCGTCGCTACGACATCTTGAGCTCCCCTCACGTCAACAAAACTGCACGTGACCAGTTCGAGATCCGCACCCATCAGCGTCTAATGGACATCGTTGATCCAACTGATAAAACAGTTGATGCTTTGATGCGTTTAGATCTACCTGCTGGTGTAGATGTAGAAATTGCACTACAGTAAAGATATTTAGCCGCGTGGTTTTACTACGAGGTTATAAAAAACCGAATACATGATTGTATTCGGTTTTTTTTATTATTTATTTAGCCGCGCATTCGCGTAGTTTTTCAATATCAGGGCCACTAATATTGCGTCCGAGGTTGTACGGAGCAGAGGCAGTACGCCAGTCATCGTAGTCAAGCAAGTATTCAGTTTGACTGAGATAGACTTTGGCCGCGGTGGGGTTGCTGCATGCGACCTCAACCATGACCTCGTAGGCTTGATCCTGAATATGGTTGATGGTGTCCTCGTCTAAACGGTGGATTTCTACTCCTGCCTTTTTAAAGGTTTCTAAACCTTCGGTGGCTTTGCGTTCGGTAAAGGAAATAGACCACATCATGGTGGCTTCGGCTGCAATTTTGAGTTTATCTTGGGTGTCAGCACTAAGTGCATCCCAAGCTTGTTTATTAATCATGACGCCAAAGACTGAGGCTGACTGGTGCCAGCCAGGTGTTGTCCAATGATCTGTGACTTGGTGTAGGCCGGCCGAGACATCCACGTTAGGGGTAGAGAACTCGGCGCCATCAATGATCTTTCTTTCTAGTGATTGATAGAGTTCTTGGGCTGCCATAGACACCTGAGTGCCACCGATGCGCTCAAGAACTCGACCTTGCTCTAGACCAGACACACGCAAGCGTTTACCTTTGAAGTCCTCTAGGTTTTTGATTGGGGTGGTTGTGTGAAAGCCGGCCTCGCTATTGGTGATGCCGTAGGGAAGATAGACCATTCCAAAGCTGCCGTAGACTTCACTATAAAGCTCGGAGCCACCCCATTGGTTAATCCAGTTGGCAAAGTCGATAGCATTAAATAGGCTGACATGGGTGCTGAGAGCAGAAAAAGCGGGGTTACGCCCAGCCCAATAACCGGGCCAATCGCCCGATGCCTGAATAGTGCCGGACTCGACAGCACTAAACACCTCGCCCGAAGGAACCAATGAGCCACCTTCGAAGAAATCAATTTTAAGCTCGTCTCCAACGAGTTTATTGGCAATTTCCACCCATTTTTTATCAATTTCAATTAGCTCTAAGGAGTTGGGCCAAGTACTAGTCATGGTCCATTGTTGTTGTGCCAAGCTAAGCGTAGAAGCGCTGAGTAATGAGGCACCGAGAAGTAGGCTAAGACTGGTCTTTTTGAAGTTCATTATGTCTCCTTCGTTATTATGAAGTTATTCCGTATAGGGTTTTGGGTAACCAGGTAATAATGCCTGGGAAAATACTAACCAAAATACACATGAAAAGAATTAGACCAATGAAGGGCAGAACGCCGGTAATAATATCAATGGTTCTAATAGATGTAGGTGTAATTGCCCTCATATAAAACAAGGCGTAGCCAAAAGGAGGGGTGAGGAAAGAGGTTTGTAAAACAATGGCTATCAAGATGATAAACCACAACAGGCTGATTCCCATTTCTTGGGCGATAGGTAAAAACACTGGGAATGACAATAAAACAATACCGGTCCAATCTAAAAAGCACCCAAGAATAAATATAATGGCGAGCATGGTTAGAATGAGTAACCAGGGTTCCATGTCTAGGCTACGCATAAAGCCTTGGACTGCGCTAAGACCGCCCGTGATATTAAATACACCGGTAAAGGCGGTAGCGCCCACGACAATGAAAAGGATCATCGCAGAAACGCGACCGGTCTCGTACAGCGCATTAAAAAAATTATCCCAACGGAATTTGCGCTTAACAATAACAATGAGTAGGGCTAGCAATACACCAATGGCTGAGGCTTCGGTAGCGGTCGCAATACCGGCTAACATCGAACCTAAAATACCAAAAATAAGCGCCATCGGCGGAGCGGCCTCGATCAGTAGCATTTTGACTAATGCAGCACGACTGATTTGCTCCTCAGGCTCTACGGAAGGAGCACGCTCTGGCGAGCGCCAAGCTATATACACTACCCATAACGCATAGAATATTCCGAGTGAAACGCCCGGTATGAGTGCACCAGCAAAAAGCTCGCCAATAGAGAGCGGTGAATAGCTCGCCATCAAGATCAGCATAATGGAAGGCGGAATTAAAATGCCTAGGCAACCCGCCGAGGCAATCAGACCCGTGGTGAGCTTAGGACAATAACCATAACGTAGCATAGGACGTAGTGCCATCATGCCTGTCATGGTAATAGACGCGCCAATAATGCCTGTAGTGGCTGCGAGCAGAATAGAAATAAAGACCACGGCTAAAGCGAGCCCGCCTTTGACATTCGACATTAGTAGCCGCAAGGCTTCGAACATTTTGTCGGTCACATCAGAGTGGGAAAGAAACTGGGCCATGAGCACAAACAGCGGAATAGCGATTAGGGTGTAGTTGTCTAAGACATCGCCATAAATACGGTTGACTACAATGCCCAACACCATGGGTTTGCCGGCTAGCAAAGCACCTATAACAGCTGTACCACCTAATACAAAAGCCAGCGGATGACCCATGAATAGCCCAACTAAGAGCAGTCCACTCATGGTAATTGCAATGTATTCAGGGGACATTAGTTACGCTCCAAAGATGCATGTGGGTTATAGGTACAAAGACGGATAAACTCGACGATGCCTTGTAGCAGGAGTAAGGTCGCAGCAACAACCATAGCCATTTTGAGCGGATAGACGGGAATTTGAACAGCGCCGTAGGTGGTTTCACCTTGCATCCAAGACCGCATAGCAAAGTCATAGCTTTTGGTCAGGAAAACCCAGGTAAAAGGAAAGAAGAAAATAAGGTAACCGAGAATCTCTGTGAGTTGACGGACGCGGGGATTAAAGTGCTGAATGAGTAAATCGACACGCACATGGGTTTTGTGTTTCAGCGCATAAGCACCCAACATAATGAAATAGAAGCCAAAAAGTTGTTTGCTGATATCAAAAGCCCAACGTACAGGCTGATGAAACACATAGCGCATAAAGACATCAAAAATAATAATGCCAGCAAAGACGATCGCTAAGGTGGATAACGATTTGCCAATGATTTCATTTAAAGAGTCAATCAGTCGCAGAATCATAGTGCTCCCTTTGTCTGAGTGTTTTTGGTGAAGAGGGAAAAACGGCTTTTTTAAGTCTAGACATTTCAGCGAGTAGGGAAAACATAGGTTTACCCTAACGTAAAGGGTAAGTGGACTGATATACACTAAATAAAAAATTCAGAAAGTAAGGAGCAAAGATGGTAGAAATAGATCGGTACCCCACCACAGCGGCAGCATTTTCTGAGGCAGCTTCTCTGTATGGTGATCAACCTTTATTTGTCATACCGGCCAATGACAGCAGGAGCTACGCTCAGGCGGGGTTGAGCATCAGCTATGCACAGATGGCGCAAGTTATCCAACAGGTCCAGCAGGCCTACGCCGAAGCCGGTTATGGTTTTCCGCACCATGTGGCGTTGTTGCTAGATAATCGTCCCGATCATATTGTTCACAAGTTTGCTTTAAATGCATTGGGTGTGTGTTGTGTGCCCGTGAATCCCAGCTATAGAGCGGCCGAACTCGCTTTTTTATTTGATCACTCTCAACCGCAATTGTTGGTTGCACTACCTGAATATCAAGACCTCATTACCGAAGCCTTGGGCTTGGCGCAGCATCAACCGCGAATTTGGTTTTTGGGTTCGGATGACGCCTTTCCTTTGCCTTCTCAAAAAGCTCAGTCACATCAGGTGACCGGTGAGACGCCCGCCAGTATTTTGTATACCTCTGGCACCACTGGGCGCCCTAAAGGATGTGTGCTATCGCAGCGCTATGAGCTAGCAAGTGGTGATTGGTATGCTCGTAAAGGTGGCTTGATACAGATTCGTGAGGGTCAAGATCGGCTGTATAACCCATTGCCCTTATTTCACATTAACTCGTCTGTGTTGTCTTTTTTTTGCATGATGTTAACGGGCAATGCGCAAATTCAAAGTGACCGTTTTCAGCCTTCGCGTTGGTGGCAAGAGGTAGTGGAAACGCAGGCAACCATTGTGCATTATCTGGGTGTGATTATTCCGCTGTTGCTCAAGCAGCCTGTTAGTGAACTGGAGACACAGCATCAAGTCCGCTTTGGACACGGCGCTGGGGTAGAGCCACAACTACATGAAGCATTTGAAAAACGGTTCGGTTTCCCATTGGTTGAGTTATGGGGCATGACAGAAGTCGTGCGTGTGTTTACCGTTAATGAAGCCCCCAGAAAATTAGGTAGCCGTGCTTTTGGGCGACCCTGCAAGGGATTAGAGGTCAAGGTGGCGGGACCGGATGGCCAAGAGTTAGGTCCAGGAGAGCAGGGAGAAATGCTATTACGCTATTCGGCTGAAACACCACGTAAAGACTTTTTTAGTGGTTATTTAAATGATCCAGAAGCCACAGAAAAAGCATGGCAAGGGGGATGGTTTCATACCGGAGATAGGGTGTACTACGACGGTGATGACGGCATGTTGCACTTTGTGGACCGAGATAAAAATATTATTCGGCGTTCTGGTGAAAATATTGCGGCAGCCGAGGTCGAGGCACTGCTTTTAACTCATCCTAGTGTTAGACAGGTGGCTGTGATGGCAGTGCCTGATGCAATTCGCGAGGCCGAGGTGTTGGCGTGTATTGAGTTGCGCGAAGAGCTTGCAGCACAGATGACCACGGCTACCGCAGAACAGCGTCGTCAGTTAGCCGAGGAAATCTTTGCTTTTGTACATTCTCAATTAGCCTATTATAAGGCGCCAGGCTGGATGTGGTTTACACCTCAAATACCCACAACGGGTACGCAGAAAATCCAAAAGCATCGCATTTTTCATCAGGAGATCTCTGATCCGACACAGCTTGAGGGCATGATTGATTTACGCGCATTAAAAAAACGAACGTAGTTGCCAGCTTTGCTTATAAAACAAGGGAGAGTCGGATGAGTGGTTTTCAAGAGGTAGTAGGGCATTATATTGATGGCAGTCTTCTTGCAGAGGCGAGCGCTCCATCACAACCGGTCTATAACCCTGCCACAGGGCAGAAAATTCGTCAGGTACTGATGGCGGGCGAGTCCGAGGTAGAACTAGCCGTGCAAAGCAGTCAGCAAGCCTTTGCCGATTGGTCCGCGACACCACCTATTCAACGAGCCCGGGTGCTATTTCGGTTTTTAGAGTTAATGAATCAGCACAAAGAGGCGTTGGCGCGGTTAATTACCGAAGAGCATGGCAAGGTGTATGCCGATGCATTAGGGGAGGTCGCTCGAGGCATTGATATTATTGAGTTTGCATGCGGAGCCCCGCATTTGCTCAAGGGCGATTACACCGAGCAAGTATCGCGTTCTATTGATAATTGGACAGTACGGCAGGCGTTGGGTGTGGTGGTGGGGGTGACCCCCTTTAATTTCCCATGTATGGTGCCGTGCTGGATGTTTCCTATTGCGTTGGCAGCAGGTAATACATTTATTTTAAAGCCCAGTGAACGTAATCCGTCGTCGGCGTTGTTTATGGCCAATTTGCTGACACAGGCGGGTTTGCCCAAGGGGGTATTTACTGTACTTCAGGGTAACAAAGAGACCGTAGAGCAGCTCATTGATCACCCTTTGGTTAAGGCGGTTAGTTTTGTCGGTTCTACGCCAATTGCACAAGCAATTTACGAGCGCGGGGCACGTCAGGGCAAGCGGGTCCAAGCTTTGGGTGGTGCTAAAAACCATTTAGTGGTGATGCCTGATGCCAATTTAGAGCTAACTGTGGACGCTTTGATGGGAGCGGCGTATGGTTCTGCGGGCGAACGGTGCATGGCTATTTCTGTGGCGGTACTGGTAGGAGATATCGCTGACAAGGTTATTCCTTTGCTTAAATCCAAAGTAGAAACCTTGGTCATAGATAACGGCATGAAACCCGAAGCAGAAATGGGGCCGGTTATTAGTGCAGAGGCTCAGCAACGTATACAGGGCTATATTGATGTTGGCGTTAGCGAAGGAGCGACGCTATTGGTTGATGGTCGAAACCATGTGGTAGCAGGGCATGAAACGGGTTTTTTTGTGGGGGGAACATTGTTTGACCATGTGCAGCCACAGATGCGTATTTACCAAGAGGAAATTTTTGGTCCGGTCTTGGTTTGTGTGCGGGTCAAGGACTTAGCCGAGGCATTGGCACTTATCAATCAGCATGCTTTTGCTAATGGGGTGGCGTGTTTTACCAGTGATGGTCATGTGGCTCGCGAGTTTGCTCGACAGGTCGAGGTGGGGATGGTTGGCATAAATGTGCCAATTCCCGTACCGATGGCTTGGCATGGTTTTGGTGGGTGGAAACAAAGCTTGTATGGCGATATGCACGCCTATGGTTCAGAGGGTTTCCGCTTTTACACTAAACAGAAATCGGTGATGCAGCGTTGGCCTGAAAACATAGAAAAGGGGGCAGACTTCAGTATGCCCACTGCAAAGTAAAGGAAAAGCAGGCATAGCCTGCTTTTTTTAAGCCCAGATAGTGTGATAGAGCTGTTCGATTTCGGCTTGATTGGGAATGCGAGGGTTGTTGGCAGGGGACCCAGAAGCTAGCGCCTGTTGTGCCATGGTAGGAATCAGTGTCTGAAAGTGTTGTGCTTCAACACCGAATTCAGACAGAGTAGGCACACGTAACTCTTGGTTGAGTGTTTCCAGTTGCTGCAAGAGCTGTTGTATTGCTGTTTCTGTTGAGTCGGTTGATTGCGCAAAGCCTAATGCTACGGCGCAATCGGCGTATTTTTCTTTGGCATGATCGACCGAAAAGCGGGTAATCGCAGGCAGCAGCATGGCATTGGATAAGCCATGAGGTACATGAAAAAAAGCACCTATAGGGCGACTCATGCCATGAACTAAGGCCACGGATGCCGAGGAAAAAGCAATACCAGCTAGGGTGGAGCCTAGCATCATGGCTGAGCGCGCTGAGTGATCTGATCCCTGATGATAGGCAGTACGTATATGGGGGCCGAGCAAACGTAGAGCGGCTAAGGCTTGGCTATCACTATAAGGATTGGCTTTTAGACTGACATAGGCCTCGATAGCATGGGTGATGGCATCAATACCGGTATCTGCCGTGATTCGAGGAGGCAAGGACAACGTTAGCTCATAATCCACAAAAGCTGCTGTAGGCACAAAAGCGCTACCTACACAAAGTAGTTTTTCATCAGTGCTGTCATCTGTAATGATGGTGAAGCGAGTGACCTCGGAGCCGGTGCCGGCGGTAGTAGGTACCGCAATCACAGGCAGGCCGGGCGTGTTAATGATGTGGGGGAAGGCAAAGTCACGAATAGCGCCCGTTTGTTGGCTGAGCACGGCGATGGCTTTGGCGCTGTCAATAGGGCTACCTCCGCCCAGAGCCACTAGCGCATCGTAGGGCTTAGCTTGAGCGGCTTGGATACCTAGCTGAATAGACGATGCCGTGGGTTCTGGGATGGTTTGATCGAAAATATCACACGCAATGCCGGCATCTAGCAGCTGCTGTTGCAGTGTAGCGGCATAACCCAGTTGAACCATGGTGGGGTCTGTCACCAATAAAACATGTTGCAATGAGCGCTGTTTAAGCCAAAAAGGGATGTGTTGGCTAATCCCTCCTTGGATGGCTAAAGTGCTAGGTAAATAGGTCAAACTCATTCGCAAGTCCTTATGGAAATTAAGAGAAATGATGAGTCTTTGATGCTAGGGGACTCTAAACGGAGAACCAATAGGTGTAAATCGCTAAGACGTTGTATTTATGGGTGCTTCAGCAGTTTTTCTTGCTTCATTTTAATTAAGCGTGCTATATTTATTAGCTTAACCAAGTTGTTGGTTAGAAGTTAGAGTAGGTGTGCAGATTTTTTGC
>CANQRK010000098.1 GCA_947626245.1 uncultured Paenalcaligenes sp.
GCTTTTAATGACCTCATGGATCAAGCCGTTGATGATGAAACCGAGGCAAAAATTACCCAACTAATTTTAAGCACCCCCGGTGTAGTCGGTTTGCACGACTTAAAAACGCGTAAACTGGGCGATATGATTTGGGTGGAAGTCGATATAGAAATGGATGGCTCATTGACCATTTACGAGGGGCACCGCATTGCTGAGCAAGCACGTAAGCACGTGATGCAGGCCCTACCCGTGTTGGATGTAATGACACACTTTGACCCAGTGACGCTACCTAACTCTATTGAGAACAAAAGAAACACACCATGAAAACCTCTGCCGCCATTGATGAGTTTATTGCCGGAAGAGCAAGCTGGACTAACGAGCAGCCTGCTCACCACCGTTATATCGTGACCTTATTTGGTTTGTTTGGTCGCCCCGCAGGCAAACCTATTCCGGTCGCCGCTATAGTCAGCTTATTAGCAGAGCTCGACTCAGAGCCTTCTAGTGTGCGCTCTTCTATTTCAAGATTAAAGAAAAAAGGCGTTTTGATCAGCCAAAAAACAGCAGCAGGTAGCAGTTACGCCTTACTCAAAGACCTAGAACCCCACATGCAAGCGGGGGATGTCCGTATTTTTACCCCCCAAGCGGCCAGCATTGGCGATCCTTGGTTATTGGTTTCTTTTTCTGTGCCTGAAAGTGAAAGGAAAAACAGAAACACCATACGCACGGGTCTTTCCAGAATGGGCTTTGGCGTGGTTACCGCGGGCTTATACATAGGGCCTAGTCGTCTTAAAGCAGAAGTTTCCGCCTACATCAGAGAACATGACTTATGGAGTTACGTGGACTTATTCGTCTGTGAAGCCAGTGGTCATATGGATCTAGAAAACAAAGTGGCTCAGTGGTGGAATCTAGATGCCATTGCCCAAGAATATCAAAACTTCATCAACCTCTATCAGCCTGAAGTCAAAAAATGGCAGAGCCGCTTACGTCAAGAAAGCGGCTCTGCTCAAGAAGCCTTTAAACTGTATATTCCCATGATGACCCAATGGCGACGGTTACCCTATTTAGACCCTGGTCTACCTGCAGAACTATTACCTAATAATTGGGCTGGCATCACTGCCCGCAAGGTCTTTAACGATTTACATCGTCTACTTAAAGGTCTAACTGAACAACACATAGCCGACGTCATAGAAAATTACTACCCTGCCCAAAGCCTTTAAGTTTAGCTATTTGCTTTTTACAAATTGAGCCAGCTCACTAATTAACGAGCTGGCTTCCTTTTCAAAAGTGCTCTCATCCAGCCCCGCCAGCATAGGCGCCCCCTCCCAAGCTGCTCGCACCCCAAACTGAAATGGCAAATCAAAACAATGTCCACTTTGTAATCGAGCCAAGGGGCTCGCCAAATTAAAGCGACGTAAAGACACGTCTTTGCCTAAAGACTGTAATTGTTGGGCATAGTGCTGAGGGAAACGCTGGAACTGAAGCCATGACGAAGCAGCTACCAGTTGCTCATACGGCGACAAGCCTGAGCGCTTGCCTTCAAATTCCCCCTCGCGTAATAAAACAGCAGGTAAGTTCTGTGAAGGCCACTGCATTAAAGCGGCATCCACTTGGTCTTGAGTTAACTGGGCATACTCAGGCAGATCAAAAAAGAAACTCGCTGATTCATCTTTGGTATAGCGAATGTATACTTTTTTTGCATGGCAATGCTGTGCCGCCCAAGTCGGATTAAATAAAGAGGTGGGGACGTCTTGGCTGGCAACAGGTAAAAAGGCAGCAGGCGCATACCCCAATTGAAAGGGGGCGGGTTCTAACGCCTGCAAGCCAGCTGTCAACACCTGCTGTGCCTGTGCCGTTAGTAAGTCTCCTGCGATGGCTGTCGCTCTAGAGGTCGTAGCTGCTTGCTGCTGCGCCGACCACGGGGCACGGGTACCCATGCTTAATAGCGCCACCCGTTGCATTAAATGCGCGGTACGAGGTAATACAGAAAGCAAATGCGCATACCAACCGCCCGCAGATTGCCCCGCTAGCGTGACGTGAGCGGCATCGCCCCCGTACTGACCTACATGCTCCGCGATCCACTCCAAAGCCAGCAATACATCATGGGCAGGCACAGGCAAAGAGCAATCTGCCGCTGTGCCTAAATGGCCCAATGCACCCAAGCGATAATTAATATTAATCACCACTATGCCTTGAGCAGCTAGACGAGCGCCATCATACCAAGGCAGAGCACTACCCCCCGTCATCCAGGCGCCCCCATGAATAAAAACCAGCACAGGTAGCTGCTTTGCTTGGGCAGGAGCCCATATATTCAAAAAGAAAGCATCTTCCGACTGCGGATTAGGACTGCCCAACCCCATGGAGCTGGATAAACGGCTCTTTAATTGAGGAAAGACTGGCACCTCATGCAACGCTTTCACCTCAAGACGCCCCTCTGCTTTTTTAGCAGGCTGAAAGCGAGTTACCAAAGAGGCAAAGCGTAAGCCATACCACGCCGCAATCTGCGTGCCATCCACCCACTTCACCTCTGAGGCTCCTCCTTGGTCTGCTGCTGGCATCATAATTTAGTAGAAATATAAGGCGTGGCTGTTAAAGCATTGCCATGTAACTCATACCCCATGGGTGCGGTAATGGAGGCATGTCTGGTCCCCGTATTAATATCCCGCCACATGCGACCCAAGAAACTGTTTTCCGCAAAAGAAGCCGTACCATGTAACCAGCATAATTCATTCACTGCTTCAACTAGCTCATGGCCTGCATGACCTATACCAGCTCTATGACGTGCTCTTTCTTCTAAAGGCAGGGGCACATCACCGGAGGCGGCCAAATCAACGGCAGCGGCCGAGCGCTCTAGCAATAGTTTTGCACTATCAATCATAATGCTGGTTGAGCCTAAATTTTGCACAAAAGCTCCAGAGTCAGACTGCCTGGCATAATGGGTATAGGTAATGCCGCGTTTATTTGCCAAGCCATTGGTGTAATCCAAGGCCGCATAAGCGGCTCCTAAGGAAGGCGCTTGAATAGTGGTGGACATAGTTAAATGAGGCGTGAGACGTCGACCGAAGGTTTCATTGGCATCAGCCTCGGGGACCGCTCCCATCAGTGCCTCAAAAGTAATCACTCGATTTTTAGGCACCCACAGGTTCTCCGTCACCATAGTATTAGAACCAGAGCCACGCATCCCAATTGTGTACCAAGTGTCTTCGATCTCAAACTCATCTCGATGCATGAGCACAAAACCCACCCGTGATTTATCCTCATCCTCAGCATGACTCTTGATAAACAAAATCCCTAACGCCCACTCGGAGTGATTGCTATTGGACGCAAATGGCCATTTACCCGAAATACGCCAGCCCTCGCCATCAGGCACAGCGGTGCCTTGAGGTTGAGCAAAAATGGAAGCTGCACGCACGGGGCCATTTCTATGCACCTCATCTAAGACCTCATCAGGAAAACGGTTCATTAACATGACCGAGCCATTAGAAATCACCACGCACCACGCAGCACTAGGATCGTAATATCCTACAGTACGGGCTACCTCTAACAGCATTTGTGCGCCGCCCTCATAACCGCCGTAGCGCTGCAAAGTGGATAAACGCCAAACATCTGCTGCCGCCAAAGCTTCTACAGACGCAGTGGGCAGCATGCGGTTACGATCGGCAATTATGGCCTGCTCCCTAAGGAAAGGGCCTATTTCATGAACTTGACGCACCAAACGATCAATAACCGCTTGCGAAGGTGCCTGAGAAACCACCCGTCTTTCTTCCTGAACACATAGAGACATATCAACTTTCCTTTTTAGTGCCACTTCGCCGACCGTACCGACCTTGATGTAGGCCATATCAGCGTCAACAGAGATCAAATTTTGCAAATAGATAAAAACAAATTTATAGCAGAGGCGTCTGGCTGCTTACTTCTGGCTGCAACACCCTTCCACAAAAAGCCATAAAACTAACGACCGTTCTATTATTGCAATAATAAATAATATTTTCTCTTAGAATTTATTATGGTTTTCCCCATGATTGAGCCTATAAACTGTTAACCTCCTCATAAAACCTTACTATGGTTTACCCTTAAAATATTGCTTTTCAATAACGATCGTTTAATATTTGCATAATCAAGCCCACTTAAATTCTGTATTCGAATCCAGATTCAGACACAAAGGATATTTTATGGCCACAGACAATCTCTTCGACCAGACCCAACTACGTGAAGCTTTTGGTCACTTCCCCTCCGGCGTAGCTGCTATAGCGGCCCACATTGACAACCAGCCCCACGTCATCGTTGCTTCGAGTTTTTCTGTGGGCGTTTCCTTAGAGCCGCCTTTGGCTGCTTTTTATGTACAAAACACGTCCTCTACTTGGCCCCTTCTCAAGCAAGCTCCCCGTATTGGAGTGTCCATTCTGAGCTACGAGCACGCTGTCATTTGTCGGCAATTAGCCAGTCGAGACAAAAACAACCGTTTTAATGGGGTCGAATGGACCAGCACACCCCACGGAGCCATCCACCTTGCCAATGCCTCAGGCTGGTTTGACTGCTCCGTCTATGACGTTCATTCGGCAGGAGATCACTTGGCGATCCAACTTCTTATCCATGATTTAGATACCCAAAAAGAAAATACCCCCTTGATCTTTCATGGTTCAGAGTTTGTACGCATTGAGTCCCAGATAGCTTCCTACGCTTAAGCCACTTTTGATCACCCTTTTTATTTTTAAATAGACCGCCATGCTTATAGAAAAAATTGAAGGTAAATGGATTGCCGATTTTGTAGAAGTCTTTCAACTGTGCCGCGTTCAGCCCGGCGAAGTTGCAGCTATTTTGTCTGAGTCCCAATCCCGACCCGTCCTAGCTGAACTGGCTGAACTCGCCCTGACTCAACTGGGTGCCAAAGTCTTTCACGTACGCATCCCCTCGCCTCGCTCCACCGAGGCGGTACCCCTCCGTTCCACCGGTACTTCTCTAGCTCTAGAAAATCTCCAACCGGTCATTCAGGCGCTATCTAGCTCCAGTTTTATTGTGGACTGCACCGTAGAAGGACTCTTGCACTCAGTAGAACGCTCCGCTCTATTAGCTTCAGGTGCCCGCATTATGATGATCAGTAATGAACATCCGGAAATCTTAGAGCGAGTCAAACCTAGTCTAGACGTGCATCGCAAAGCCCAAATTGGTGGCCAAATGATTACTGATGCCAAAGTCATGCACGTTAGCTCCGCGGCGGGCACCGATTTACGGGTGGATTTAGCGAATGTGATAGGTCGAGGTAGTGCAGGCATTGCCGACACTTCTGGCAGCTTTGGCTATTGGCCCGCAGGCCTGTGTATTTGCTACCCCAGCAACGGCAGTGTCAACGGCACAGTGGTCTTAGACCGCGGTGATGTCAATCTCACCTTTAAACGCTACCTAGAGTCACCGGTTACCCTGCAGATCGAAAATGATTTTGTTACTGCGATTGAAGGTAACGGTCTGGATGCAGAGTTGACTCGGTCTTATTACGCCAACTGGCAAGAAAAAGACGCTTACGCTGTGAGCCATGTGGGCTGGGGGATGGCTGCCGCCGCCCGCTGGGACTCCATGGTTATGTATGACAAACGAGATACGAATGGCACCGAACTGCGGGCATTTGCGGGCAACTTTTTGATATCCACAGGTGCTAACCCGGCCGCCGGACGCTTTACCTCGTGCCACTTTGACTACCCCATGCGCAATTGCACCATACGTTTAGACGACCTAACCGTTGTTAAAGAAGGCGTGCTCCAAGGTGAGCTCGCCTAACCATCTGTTCTTTGGGCTTTGCTAAACCCCGCTTAGCCCAAAGAATCTGTTTCTGACTTGACTCATATCGTACTCACACCATGGCTTTTAATTACCGTGTCATCAGCTTTCATCGCAAGCCTGCCCAAGAATCTCCCTCTCAGTTTCTAGCGAACATGGCTCAAATTGAAAGCGCACTAAGCCAAAAGCAGTGGTCTGCCCGGCACCCCTGTCTGGCTTGGCACGCTTTCACCCCCATAACGAACTCTGATGAACCGCAGCCTCCTAGCGCGGACTGGATCAACACCTACGACTTTAAAAACCTGAATGAAGCAAAAGCCTGGACTCACCATCTAACTACACAGAGCAGTGCTTGCAACCATCACCTCTGGTTTTTAGGCATCAGTCAACGCTTTACTGTGAAAAAGCCGGCCCCGCTCGCCGGCACAGCCCCTCTAGTCACCGTAATCCGTTTTGCCAAAAAAAAGCCGGAACTGTCACGCTCACAGTTCTATGACTATTGGCTTAAAACCCATGGTCCTATTGCAAGCCAGAGTCCGTTCTTAGCCAAATACGAACAGCTCCATCTCACTCAGCCCATTTTTCCAACTGATACGGGGCCTTGGGAGGGCTTTACGCTGTCCCATTTCAACTCCCTAACCGATTTAAGCCAACACGCTCAACATCCAGCAGGTCGCGCTGCGGCAGCAGATACCCAACACTTCCTGCACGCAGAGCTACAACCCTCAATCATCGTACAAAAACAAAATCAGCTCTTTTTCAACTATTAAGTATTTGAAAAAAATCATCGGAGAAGACATATATGCCACCTACCACTTTGACGTCCACCCCTCCTTTAGCGTCACCCATAACGTCAAAACCGGCCACCCATACCTCTTCGGATCAACGCCGGGTCATTTTAGGCGTGGGCGTAGGTAACGCTTTAGAATGGTATGACTGGACCGCTTATTCTATTTTTGCTACTTATTTTGCGCATCAATTTTTTCATAGTGCGGACCCTATTGCGGCACTTTTAGGTACACTGGCTGTTTTTGCCGTCGGGTTTTTTATGAGACCTTTGGGTGGCATATTTTTTGGCTGGCTCGCCGATAAAAGTGGCCGCCGCTCCGCCATGACGCTCTCCATGCTGATCACTGCTGGGGGCAGTCTATTAATTGGTATTTCCCCTACTTATGACATGATCGGCCCTTTAGCCGCTGTCTTTTTACTGGCAGGGCGCCTCTTACAAGGCATAGGGCATGGCGGAGAAGTGGTGTCTTCTTTTACTTACGTCACTGAAATGGCCCCTAAAAAGCACCGCGGCCTTTGGTCTTCTTCGGTATTTATTTTTGTTACGCTTGGTGTGCTTACTGCGGTATCACTAAGTGCCATCCTGACCTCTATTCTGGGTGTAGAAGCCGTGAAATCCTGGGCCTGGCGTATCCCCTTTATTATTGGTGGGGTCTTGGGCATTTATGCTCTTTACCTCAGAAAAAACCTAGATGAAACGCCCATGTTCAAAGCTCAACAAGCCACCCCTACTCCACGTTTAAAAGGCAAGCAATTTTGGGCAGAGGTTTGGAAACACCGCCATGCCTGCTTACGCGTCTTTGCTCTTTCAGCCAGTGGTACCGTGCTCTACTACGTATGGGCAATCATGGCGCCTACCTTCGCTATTTCTTCTTTAGGAATGCCAGCAAAATCTGTAATGTGGGTAGGTGTAGGCGCGAATCTCTTTCTGATTCTGTGCTTATTTGGTTGGGGTTATTTATCGGATCGCTTTGGCCGCAAATTGAACTGGTACTTCTTTTCTATTGGTTCCATTATTTGCATTTTGCCTTTGACACAGATTCTGACCGGGGGCAATGGAGAAGTCTGGCGCTTAGCTGTGTTCATGGGGGTAGGTATTTTATTAATTTCAGCACCTACTGCAATTATGCCGGCTTTCTTTCCTGAACAATTCCCCACTCATATCCGCGCAATCGCCATGGGTATGCCCTATGCGATTGCAGGGGCCATTACCGGCGGCACCGCCCCCTATTTACAAGCTTGGCTCCATTCAATTAATAGCGCTCAGTATTTTGATTATTATTTAATAGCTCTGTGCTCATTAACCTTGATCGCAACTTTTTATTCTCCAGAAACCCGCGGTAAAGATTTATCCTAAACAGAATAGTAAACAAGGTGGCATAAGCCACCTTGTTTATGAATTAGATCAGGATGGAGCGGATGATGGGAATCGAACCCACGACGGATGTCGGGTAAGGAGGTGATCTCGCGATCACCCCCTCCCCTAAG
>CANQRK010000099.1 GCA_947626245.1 uncultured Paenalcaligenes sp.
CCCTGAACAGAGCCCCAAACTACGCCGGCCGCTAAGGCGGAAATGCCTGCCAAGCCCCATGAAATACCAATGGCTCGCTCTACAGAAATACCGACGGACCAACTAGAAACGTGATCGTCAGAGACCGCGCGTAATTTGGTGCCAAGGCGAGTTTTAAAAAACAGACCCGAGGCAGAGATAAGGAGCAGGGCAATGATGCCGCCTACGAGGTAGACGCGATTAATAAACACGTCACCAATAATAATGGGGGCAAGTGAGATGCCTATGTCGAGTTGTTTGGGGGCGGCACCAAGAAAACCGGGACCAAAACCACGTAGGAAAATTTCCAAACCCAAGGTCAACATAACAATCATGATAATGGGTTGACCGACCATTTTACGCAGCAGTAAACGCTCGGCCAGCATACCAAAGCCAAACATCACCACCGCACCCAATACAATGGCCAACGCCATGGGTACGCCGTTGCTGGCGAGTAACCACACTACGTAGGCTGCAGACATTACCATGGTGCCTTGGGCTAAATTTGGCACGCCGGATGATTTGTAAATTAAGACGACGCCCAACGCGACTAGACTATACATCAGACCAGTCAGGGCACCATTCACTAGCAGTTCGAGGAAATAGGCCATGCTGTTTTCCTTTATTAATCAATGGATTGAATACGTAGGGTACGTTTTAGTACCCCCGTTTCACCGGTTTCGTACACAATGGGTGCCTCAAAATCAATGTGATCCTTGTTGTCATAGATAGTCTCGATAATGGCAGCATAGGTTTGATCGATCACATTGCGACGTAGTTTGCGAGTTCGAGTGACCTCGCCATCATTGGGGTCGAACTCTTTGTGCAAATTGACAAAGCGTCGGATATGCAGCGGCTCGGGCAGTAGTTGATTGACCTTTTGAATTTGCTCTTGAATCATTTGGTAGACCTTGGGGTGTTGTGACAGCTCGGCATAGGATGAGTACGGCACGCTATGCTCGGTAGCCCAATGGCCTACGGCTTGGAAGTCGATACAAATAATGACATTTAAGTAGTCGCGGTCTTTACCCAAAATGCAGGCGTCTTTAATGTAATGACTGAACTGCAAGCGGTTTTCGATGTAGGTCGGAATAAAGCGCTCTTTTTGTGCGGTGTAGACGACTTCGGACACGCGCCCTAATACGACTAGTTGACCGTCATCCTCGAAATAGCCGGCATCACCGGTGTGCATCCAGCCATCGCGTAGTGTTTCGGCTGTGTCTTCGGGCTTGTTGTAATAGCCATCAAACACGTTATCGCCACGCATGAGAATTTCGCCATCTTCGTTAATTTTTATTTCTACCCCGGGGAAAGGGCGACCGACGGCGTGTAGTTTGACTTCGTCAGCGGATTGAGCCGCTGCCAAGGCACAGTTTTCGGTTTGACCATAAAATTGGCGTAAATTAAGCCCCAAGGCGCGGAAAAAGAGAAAGACCTCCTCGCCAATGGCCTCTCCTGCGGTATAGGGGCGTTGGACACGGCTTAGACCTAAGCGATCTTTGATGGGGTTGTAAATAAGCTGAGCGCCTACTCCGTACCATAGCTTTTGGCCCAAGCTAGGGGATTTGCCAGCCAGACGTTGACGCTCTAAATGAAGCGCAAAGTTCATGAAGTGATGGTAGATTTTTTGCTTAAACGGAGGGGATTCATCAATGCCCACCTGAATACGGGTCAGCATATTGGACCAAGCGCGAGGCGAGCAGAAATACAACGTAGGTGCAATTTCGCGTAAATCGTGCTGTGAGGTTTCGTTGCGCTCGGGGATGTTGACCACAAAGCGCAAGGCTAGGGCTGCCCCAATAGAGAAAATAAAGTCGCCTACCCACGCAATAGGAAGGTAGGCCATATGGACCTCACCCTCGGTAAAGTAGCCAGCATTCGCGGCATTTCGTACCCCGTATAGAATATGACCGTGTTTAAGTGGAATCCCTTTGGGTGTGCCTGTGGTACCCGAGGAGTGCAATAAGGCTGCTGCATCGTGAATGGAGGGGCGCGCCAGCAGGTCGGCACGTAACTCGGGTTGGTTGTGAAGGCGTTGCTGGCCGGCTTGGACCACAGTATCAAAAGCGATGGTTAATGGGTGCGCTTGCTGATCCAGTCCCCGTCTATCGTCATAAATAATTTTTTGAATGATCTGTTGGTCACCCTGCAGCTTAACCACATGGAGTAGTTTATCGACTTGCTCTTGGTCTTCGGCAACGGCAAAACGAATGGATTCACGTTGCATTTGCCCAGAAAGCTCTTCGGGGGTGGTATCGGGGTAGGCCGGTGAGGGAATCGCGCACAGCGTAATAGCGCCCAACATGGCAAAGTACAAGGCAGGGCGGTTATCGCCCAAAATAAGCACAATATCGCCTTGTTGGACCCCTTGTTGTTCTAGCCCCGCCGCAAAGCCTAGGACTTGCTCTAGGTAATCTTGCCAGGTGTATTCCTGCCAAATGCCGTGATCGCGTTCGCGCATTGCGACTTGATTGGGATAGTGTTTGGCATTGTGTTGCAGTAGGCTGAGCAGGTTGTCGCTGTCCTCCCAGTGGGGGTGTAGCAGACGAGACTGTTCACGAGCATTAAGCGGCTGCATGATCTACCCTCCCAATATAAGCAGCAACAACGGTGGGGTCGCTGATGGCTTCGAGGGGAAGCCCTTCTTTGATTTTTTCACCGTTGTTTAAGACCACTAATCGATCACAAATTGCGGTGACCACATCCATATGGTGCTCAATAAGGAGGATGGTGAGGTTTAGGGCCTCTTGGGCATCTAGAATAAAGCGCACCATGTATTCTTTTTCTTCTTGGTTCATGCCCGCCATGGGTTCGTCTAGAATCAAAAAATTAGGTTCAGCGACCAATGCCCGCGCTAGCTCTACCCGTTTTTGTGTGCCTAGGGGGACCACGTCTACGGGCTCATCTCGCACATCTTGTAGTTGTAGTAAGTCGATGATTTCTTCGACTTTGTGGCGATTAAGGACTTCTTCTTTTTGGGCCATTTGCCAATAAAACAAAGCGCTGATAATGCTAGGTTTCATGAAGTTATGGCGGCCTAGAAGAATGTTATCTAAAACACTCATGCCTTTAAATAACGCCACGTTTTGAAAGGTGCGAGCAATACCTAGTTGGGCAATTTCATGGGGACGCATTTGCTGCATAGGGCGCCCCATATATAAAATCTCACCCTCTTGAGGTGGAAAAAAACCAGTAATCGCGTTTACTGTGGTGGTTTTGCCCGAGCCGTTGGGGCCGACTAGACCTAAAATTTCACCTTGGCGAATTTCCAGCGTGACGTGCTTGACGGCATGTAAGCCACCAAACCATCGACTGATATTGTGACACGCTAAAACCACCTCACCTTGGTTTGGTGTTGACGTTAACGTTGACGTTAAGCCCATGTTGTCTCCTATGCGCAATGTGCGTAATGACATCGCCAAATCATTTATCGATTGGTTTTATAGACCGAGTTTTATTGTGGCGTCTGCGATGAGCAGATCTTTGGTAGATTGGTGTTCTGCAGTGGGAAATTCGGTATAACACAGCACATAACGTGGAATTTTGTAGTGAGCAATTTGCCCCTGACAAAATTGTCGTAAGCTGTCTGTGTCTAGAGAATGAGATGAATGTAGTCGAACGGCGACACAGAGCTCTTGGCCCATGCGGGGATCGGGTACACCGAAGAGGATTAAGTCGTCAATGGCGGGGTGCTGACGTAAAAAGCTGTGGACCTCGGCCAGATAAATGTTTTCTCCGCCACGGATGATCATGTCCTTGATGTTGCCCACAATTTGGCAATAGCCGTCTTCATCAAAGCGTGCCAAATCACCGGTATAAAGCCAATCGTCTTTGATGACCTGCTGAGTGAGGTCGTCGCGCTGCCAATAGCCCTGCATGACTTGATAACCGCGTATGCATAGCTGACCGACAGTGCCAATGGGTACGACCTGATTGTGCTCGTCCACAATTTGAGCTTGGGTATGAGGCTGTACTTGACCGACGGTGCTAACACGTAGATCGAGCGGGTCGGAGGTCGCCGTCATGAAGCTAATGGGCGAGGATTCAGTCATGCCATAGCCGATAAGGACCTCGGGCATGTGTAATTCGGTGGTGACGCGTTGCATGACGTCGATGGGGCAAGGAGCGCCAGCCATAATACCGGTACGCAAGGAGCTGACATCGGTATGGGCCCGATCGGGGTGATCAAGCAGACTGACAAACATAGCCGGTACCCCATATAAGGACGTGCAGTGCTGGCTAGCGATGGCATGTAATACGCTGGCTGGATCAAAGCTTTGCTCGGCATACACAATGGTAGAACCGTGGGCTAGGCACGCCATATTGCCCATGACCATGCCAAAGCAGTGGAAGAGGGGCACGGGAATACAAACCCGATCGTTAGGCGTGTAGTGCAGTTGTTGACCAATAAAAAAGCCGTTGTTAAGTAGATTGTGATGGCTAAGCGTAACCGGTGCGGCAAAGGTGCCTAGAGCACTACTGAACTGAATATTGCAGGGGTCGTGAGCGTGGACCTTTTGTTGGGCTTGGTGTAGGTGCTGTGGGTCTAGTTGTGTTCCAGCAGCCTGTAATTGGGTAAAACTGATCATACCGGTTGGGGCCGGGTCTTCGATTTGAATTAAATGCCGTAGGCTAGGAATGGTTTGCGAGTGTAGCTGGGTGACGTTTTGATGCTGTAATTCGGGAAATAGTGCTTGCAGCATTTGTGTGTAATGGCTGCTTTTGAATTGGGTTTGGAATAGCAGTGCAGAGGCTTGGACCGCGTTGAGTTGTTCGGTGAGCTCGGCAGGTCGGGCGGCAGGATTAATATTGACGAGAATAACGCCGATTTTGGCGCAGGCCAGTTGGGTGACGAGCCAGTGGCTAGAGGTGTTTGCCCAAATGGCTAAGCGATCCCCCGATTGCAAGCCGATGGCAAGCAAGCCTGCAGCGGTAAGCTGCACCTGCTGATGCAGTTGCTGCCACGTCCAATGAATAGATTCCGCGCAGCTGATTAAGGCATCGTGGTGGGCATGGGTTTTGACAACCCGATCAAAATAATCACCAATGGTGTCATGGGTGAGTGCAACTTCGGTACTGCCGCGTACATAGCTTTTGCGACTCATGCGCTTTCTCCTGCTACAGATACTACGGGTAAGGAATTGCAGGCTCTCCTGCCGATGAGGGCAGGGGAGCGAATGGATTTAGATTAATAGGGTATCAATTTTTCAGGAAAAAATTAAAAGGGGATAATACTGATGGGGTTTTAGCCTGTTGACAATTAAGAGCGGTAGTCGGCGTTAATAGAAACGTAGTCGTGTGAGAAGTCGCAGGTGTAGACCGTTTCGGTGTGTTCGCCACGGCCTAGGGCGACGCGCACCAGTATTTCGCTTTGTTCCATGACACGTTTGCCGTCGGCTTCGAGGTAGGCTGGATTGCGTCCGCCATCAATAGCTACCAACACATCACCTAGCCAGAGGCGGATTAGGTCTACGTCTAGATCGTGGATACCAGCATAGCCAATAGCCGCCAAGATGCGGCCTAAATTGGGGTCTGAGGCATAAAAAGCGGTTTTTACCAAGGGGGAGTGTGCGATGGAGTACGCGACTTTACGGGCTTCTTCGGAACTGTGAGCGCCTTCGACTGTGACTGTTATAAATTTAGTTGCCCCCTCGCCGTCACGCACGATCTTTTGAGCTAGATCAAGAGCGGCTTCGCGTAGTGCATTAAAAACAGGGGTGTAATGGGGGCTGGCAACGGAGTCGATCTGCAAACCGCTTTGACCGGTAGCCGCAATGATAAAGGAATCATTGGTGGAGGTATCGCCATCGATGGTGACGCGGTTAAAGGACTTGTTAGCAATTTCACGGGTCATGTCACGGAGCAATTCGGGAGCAATGCCGACATCGGTCGCTAAAAAGCTGAGCATGGTGGCCATATTGGGGCGAATCATGCCCGCGCCTTTGCTGACTCCCGTAATCGTAATGGTTTTATCTGCCAGAGACAGTTGTTGCGAGTGAATCTTAGGCTGCGTGTCGGTAGTCATGATGCTATGAGCAGCATGAAACCAGTTGTTGTCTTGGAGGTCGCTGACGGCAGCCGGTAGGGCTTCCAACAGTTTGGACATGGGCAGCGGCTCGAGAATAACGCCAGTGGAAAAAGGCAGAATTTGCGAGGGGCGAAGATGAAGCAACTGAGCGAGTTCGTTGCAAGTTTGGTTAGCATCGGCTAAGCCCGGCTCGCCCGTACCGGCGTTGGCATTGCCGGTATTGATGACTAAAGCACGGATATCCGCTTCGGTGGCCAAGTGAGACTCACAGACTTGGACTGGCGCCGCTTTAAAGCGGTTGGTGGTAAAGACGCCAGCAACAGAGGCGTTGGGGCTAAAGGAAAAAACCGTGAGGTCTTTTTTGCCTGCAGTACGAATACCGGCAGAGGCAATGCCAATTTGGACACCTTTTACCGCATGGATATCAGATTGATCCGGAATAATAAGATTAACAGCCATAGCACACCTAATGAGGAAGCGTTAAAGATATGGAAGTTCTTATATTACCGTGCTTTTCAGGGAAAGATTAGTAGATGGCTTGGGTAAAATCGAGAGAGTGTTTTTTTAACTCGTCCAGAGAGCTCATCATGGCATTGAGATGGGTGTCGGAGAGTTTACCAAAGACATCGCAGACCCATTCGTTGTGCGCCGCACTAATGGCGTGAAGTTGTTGAAGGCCTTTTTTAGTGAGCTTGAGTATAGAGCTGCGTCTATCGCTGGGAAGCTTAATGCGTTGTACTAGACCGTCTTTAATAAGTTGGTCAGCAATGCCTGTGATATTGCCATTGGTAACCATCATGTGACGCGATAAATCGCTCATTTTGATACCGTGTGGAAATTGTTCAAGCTGCGCCATTACCTCGTAACGAGGCAGGGTAGTATTGAACTCTCGGCGTAACCGACTGCGGATTTCATTTTCAATGAGTCGCCCACAACTGAGATAACGTAGCCATGTACGCAAGTGTTGGCATGAGGTTGGGCTGAGACGACCCTCGAGATCGGGAAGAACGGCAGAGGTAGAGTGCAGAGGAAGATCAGTGAGAAGCATAGCAGTGCCCTAAGAAAGTGTGACTAAATCCTATCAGGACCCAAGTCGATTCTAGGTGGGCACGCTATGCCTCGCTTTGCGAATAATCAAAGATTAAAGTATTGCTTAGTTTTCAAGCTGTTTAAAAGCACGTTCAGCGGCTTCTAGTGTGGCTTGAATGACGTCATCGGTATGGGCCCCAGAGGTAAAGGAGGCCTCAAAGGCGGACGGGGCCCAGTATACGCCCTCGTTCAACATAGCGTGGAAAAACTGTTTGAACTGGTCGATATTGCTAGCGGCTACGTCAGCATAGGTAGTGGGTACGTTTTCGCTGAAGTACAAACCCAGCATACCGCCAACGGAGTCGGTGCAGAAGGTAATGCCTTGGGCTTGGGCGATATCAGCCAAACCGGTAGCCAGTTTTTTGGTTTGGGCTGCGAGGGTTTCATAGAACTGATCATTATCGAGCAGTTTTAGAGTGACTAGACCGGCTGCAACGGCGACGGGGTTGCCAGACAAGGTACCCGCTTGGTAGACGTTGCCCAAGGGGGCAATGCGTTCCATGATATCGGCGCGACCACCAAAAGCACCCACAGGCATACCACCGCCAATGACTTTAGCGAGTGTCGTTAGGTCGGGGGTGACGCCACTGAGCCCTTGAACACCTTGGGGACCTGCACGGAAACCTGTCATGACCTCATCAAAGATTAAGACGCTATCGTATTCACTGCAGACTTCGCGTAGGCCTTCGAGAAAGCCGGGGGCGGGCTTGATGAGGTTCATGTTGCCGGCGATGGGCTCGACAATGACGCAGGCGATATCGTTACCGTGTTCAGCAAAAGCCGCTTTGACCGTATCCAGATTGTTGTAATCCAAAACCAAAGTATGACGAATGAAGTCTTCGGGGACGCCAGCTGATGTTGGGTTGCCA
>CANQRK010000100.1 GCA_947626245.1 uncultured Paenalcaligenes sp.
AATGCTGCCCGCATGGAAAAGCAAATTCGTCTCGTCACCAAAGGGGCAGGTACCGAGCTAGACAAGAGCTTGATCGAACGCATTATTGATCCCCTAACGCACTTGGTGCGTAACAGTATTGATCACGGTATCGAAGCCCCCGAGCGACGTGCTGAAATCGGCAAAAACCCCGAAGGAACGCTAACGTTGTCCGCGCAGCACCAAGGTGGACATATTGTGATCGAGGTAGCGGACGATGGGGGTGGCTTAAAACGCGATAAGATTCTGAAAAAAGCCTTATCTAATGGCTTAATAACCAGCGAAAACATTCCCGACGAAGAGCTCTGGCAGCTTATTTTTGCACCGGGTTTTTCTACCGCCGAAGAGGTCACCGCGATTTCAGGTCGTGGGGTGGGTATGGACGTGGTCCGTCGTAATATCCAAGGGATGGGTGGCCACGTGCAGATCTTTTCTTTCGAGGGCAAAGGCACGACCACGCGTATTGTGTTGCCGCTGACGTTAGCCATTCTGGATGGTATGTCGGTGCAGGTGGGCGAGGAAACCTTTATTTTGCCGCTTAGTCATGTAACCGAATCCATGCAGCCGACCGAAGAGCAAATGAAAAACGTGACCGTAGAAGACCGTGTCATGTATGTGCGTGGTGAATACTTGCCGGTGGTGTCATTGGGCGAGCTATTTTCGGTCGAAGGCTATCAAACGGACCTCAAAGAGGCAATTGCCGTGGTGCTTCAAGCCGAAGACATGCGCTTTGCTCTGATTGTCGATCACCTAATCGGTCAGCATCAGGTGGTGGTGAAAAACCTCGAAGCCAATTATCGCAAAATACCGGGTATTTCGGCAGCAACTATTTTGGGTGACGGCAGTGTGGCCCTCATTGTGGATGTGTTTGCTTTACATCGCTTGACGCGTGAACGGGGTCAAACTGGCTCTGGTGCAGCCCTGATGAATTAATAGAAACGGAGTAATCATGAGTAAAGAGTTAGCCGTTGGCACAGAAAACGAAACCGAAAATAAAGAATATTTGGTTTTTATTTTGGCAGAGCAAGAGTACGGCATTGATATTCTTAAGGTTCAAGAAATTCGCGGATACGAGGCGCAAACCGTAACACGTATTGCTAATGTTCCCTCCTTTATCAAGGGGGTCACTAACTTGCGTGGTGTGATTGTTCCTATTGTGGATTTACGCATTAAGTTCAGCCTCGAAGAGGTCTCCTACAACCACCAAACTGTGGTCGTGATTTTAAATTTGAACTCACGAGTCGTAGGGGTGGTGGTTGATGGGGTCTCCGATGTATTAAATCTGCAAAAATCACAAATTAGCGATGCGCCTCATTTTGGTGGGTCGGTGTTATCCACCGAATACCTAACGGGTATTGGGACGGTCGCAGAGCGTATGTTGATTTTGGTAGACATAGAAAAACTCATGACAAGTGAGGAAATGGCACTGGTAGACAGTGCAACGTTGTAATTCATAGTGATTTGCCACACTGTTTAAGCGCTACAAAAAGAGGACTGCATGAGCTTAGCGAATTTGAAGGTTAGGACCAGTTTAATTATTGTTCTTGTGTTTTTTATAGTCGCCTTAATCAGTGGGGCTGCGCTAGGGGTGTTGTCACTCAAGCAAAATAACTATGCCTTGCAGCAAATTATGCAACATCAGCGTGCCATGACTATGCTAACGGCATCGTTAGATGGCTACAAAAGTGGGCAAAACTATTTAGGGCGTGCGCTAGCCAGCTATATTCAAAACGTGGGTGCGCATGACTACACGACTTCGAGTGCTTGGGTCGAGGCCGGAGCCGGTGTGGCTCAGGAACTCGACACATCTACCTCACACTTGCTAGAGGTTGCGCGATCGCAGTTTAACGGTTCCGAACAGCGATTTTTGCGTTACAAAGAAAATGCAGTGCTAATTGACGAGTTGGCTAACGAGTTCAACCAAATGGTAGGGGCTTACGAAGAGCTCATGTCAGAGGGGATCCCGCCCTTGTTCGATTATTTGTTAGTCGGGGATACCATCGAATTTAATAAGCACCTAATGGGTGTGACCAATCAGCTCGAAGACCAAGTCACTAGCCTAGCCATGCTGTTGTCTATCGAACAACAAGATGTGGTCGAGGCGCATGCGTTGCGCGCTAGCACTCAATACGAGTTGGTCTTGCAGCTGGTCGGGTTGGGCATGTTGGCTTCGATATTGGTGTCTATCGTGGCGTATCGATTCCTCAGCAAAATGGTGTTGACACCGTTGCGTCGTATTGATGAGCATTTTGCTCAGATTGCGCAGGGAAATCTAACCGACCCCATTGATCATAATTCCAGTAACGAGCTGGGCGTAGTCTTTCAGGGTTTGTATCATATGCAAACCGAACTGCGTCGTATGGTGACCAATGTGCGTTTAGGGGTGGAATCCATTCGTCGTCATGCCGAGGAAATTCATTTAGGTACCGATGACCTGAGCAGTCGTTCTACACAGCAGGCCGCGGCTTTGCAGGAAACGGCAGCTAGCATGGACCAACTGTCTAGTACGGTGCGTCAAAATACCGACAATGCGCAGCAAGCCAGCGGTGTGGCGCTACAAAGCTCCAAAGTCGCCGAGCAAGGCGGAACCGCCGTGGCATCTGTGGTACACACCATGGAAGGCATTTCCGATAGCTCCAAAAAAATTACCGAAATCGTCAATGTGATTGACAGCATTGCGTTTCAAACCAATATTCTTGCATTGAATGCGGCCGTAGAGGCAGCGCGCGCCGGCGAGCAGGGTCGAGGTTTTGCGGTGGTCGCAGGCGAGGTACGTTCCTTGGCACAGCGTAGTGCTCAGGCTGCCCGCGAAATTAACGATTTAATTTCACAGTCTCAAGGCCAAGTCAATCAAGGGGTGCAGCAGGTAGGGCATGCGGGTCAAGTCGTAGCCGACGTGGTGCAGGCGGTGTCGGGGGTTTCGGTATTAATGAACGAAATTTCCGATGCGTCTCAAGAGCAATCATTGGGTATTGATCAGGTCAATCAGGCGGTCAATGAAATGGATGCCGTCGTGCAGCAAAATGCCCGTTTGGTCGAAGATACCGCCCAGTCGGTGTTGGCATTGGAAAGCGAGGCCGAACGTTTGGCAGCCTTGGTTGCTGCGTTTACGGTGAGTGCCGAGGCGGTTGACGAGTCGCAAGAAAGGCAAAGCTCAACGTCTTATTTATTGGAGAGCTAATTTAGCTGATATATGACGCAGTCAATAGAATCATTTACTTCTTTTTCATTGCCGGGTTTGCCAGCGATGACTGCGGCTGATTTTGAACGAGCAGCTCGCTTAATTAAGTCAAAAGCAGGTCTGGTGTTAGGGAATCACAAAGAAGACATGACAGCGCGCAACTTGGGATTGAGCGCTAAGCGTCTTAATTTAGCGCGCATTAGTGATTACTTAGACCACCTAGAGCGGCAGCCGGAGTCCGACGAGTGGGATAGATTTATTTCTATTTTTACAATTAACCATACGGCTTTTTATCGAGAGCAGCATCATTTTGATATTTTGGCTAAATTTGTAAAAGAACGAAATAAACCGATTTCTGTCTGGAGTAGTACCTGCTCTACGGGTGAAGAGGCTTACTCCATTGCTATTACGCTTCATGAAACCATGGCGGCGCCAGAAAGTAGCGTGCATATTTTGGCAACAGACATTGATGCTGATGCGGTCAAACGTGCCGAGCAGGGGGTCTTTAACCTAGATCGAGTACAGCCGGTACCCCAACACTTATTAAAAAAATACTTTCGCCGTGGAACAGGTCGGTTTGAGGGTAAAGCAAAGGTGAAGCCACCGTTACAACAAGCCGTTGAGTTTGGCATTGTGAACCTCGTGTCTGCAGAGGGCTGGCCGCATGGTCAGCAGTTTGATGCCATTTTCTGTCGAAATACCATGATTTATTTCGATAAACCAACTCAAACTAAGCTCTTGGCACGATTTGCTAAATCAATGAAACCGGGCGGGCTGTTGTTTGTGGGGCATTCTGAAAATTTCTCCCAAATGACAAGCGATTTTAAATTACAAGGCCAAACCGTTTACGTACGCGTTTAGCTAGCTACTGATTGATTGAGTTTTATATGGTCATGAGGAAAATACGAGTTTTATGTGTGGATGACTCTGCGTTGGTGCGCAGTTTGATGGCCGAGATCATCAATAGTCACCCTGATATGGAAGTGGTTGCTGTGGCACCCGATCCGCTAGTGGCTAGAGACCTGATCAAGCAATACAATCCCGATGTGTTGACGTTAGACGTAGAAATGCCTCGTATGGATGGCTTGGACTTTCTAGAGCGCTTAATGCGCCTACGTCCTATGCCGGTAGTGATGGTGTCCTCATTAACGGATAGAAATTCGGATATTACTATTCGCGCCCTAGAACTCGGTGCGGTCGACTTTGTGACCAAGCCTCGCTTGGGGTTACGAGATGGCCTGATGGAATACTCCGATTTAATCGCAGACAAAATCCGTGCGGCAGCTATGTCTAGACCGCGGCGACGCTTGGCAAAAGACAGTCAGCCTAGCGAAGCCAAGCGCATGCTAACGCGTAGTTTCTCGACGACAGAAAAGTTGATCATGATAGGAGCCTCTACTGGGGGCACCGAAGCCATTCGACAGGTGCTCGAGCCTTTGCCGGCAAACAGTCCCGCTATTATGATTACGCAGCACATGCCAGCTGGATTTACACGCTCATTTGTGCAGCGTTTAGATTCCCTTTGTCAGGTTCAAGTTCACGAAGCCGAGCATGGGCAACGCGTGTTGCCAGGGCATGTGTACTTGGCGCCGGGCGGTATTGCTCACATGAGATTAGCTCGATCGGGGGCGAACTACGTGGTCGAGCTAGAAGAAAGTGAACCCGTGAATAGACACCGTCCCTCTGTTGATGTGTTGTTTAATTCAGCAGCCGAGATGGCCGGTAAAAACGCGATTGGCGTGTTATTGACGGGTATGGGCAAGGATGGAGCCCAAGGCTTGTTAGCCATGAAAAACGCAGGGGCCTTGACCCTTGCTCAAGACGAAGCCAGTTGTGTGGTGTTTGGTATGCCACGCGAGGCATTAGCCATTGGGGCAGCTGATCAGGCTGTTCCGTTATCTGAAATGAGTGAGCGAATTCTCGCCAGTGCTGGGTCTTTCGGTCATCGCGTTTAGGCGCGAGACACAGCACGAACTATTTGTTATTGGAGAGTACCTGAATGACCAGTAAAAATCTGAAGATTTTAGTAGTAGACGACTTCCCTACCATGCGCCGTATTATTCGTAACCTGTTGAAAGACTTGGGCTACGAAAATGTGGACGAGGCTGAGGATGGTGTGATGGGTCTAGAAAAACTGCGTAATGGTAGTTTTGATTTTGTCGTATCAGACTGGAATATGCCTAATTTGGATGGTTTGGAAATGCTGAAGCAAATCCGAGCGGATGCCAACCTAAGCAGTTTGCCTGTACTCATGGTGACGGCAGAGGCAAAAAAAGAAAATATTATTGCTGCAGCCCAAGCGGGTGCTAGCGGCTATGTGGTTAAACCTTTCACCGCCGCAACGTTGGAAGAAAAACTCAATAAAATTTTCGAAAAAATGGGCTCTTAATCAGGAAGGAGAGAAACAAATGAGTGTTTCTGAACAGATTCCAGGGGGTGGTGCACCCATTCAGCCATCCACGGATGTAGTACAACGCATTGCTCGCCTGACACGTATGCTGCGTGAAAGCATGCGAGAACTTGGCTTGGACTACGCCATCAAGGAAGCTGCCCAATCCATTCCTGATGCACGAGATCGTTTGCGTTATGTGGGACGCATGACAGAGCAAGCGGCTAACCGAGTACTGACAGCAGTCGAACATGCTCAGCCTTTACAAGACGAGCTAACAGCGGATGCTAAGTCATTACAAGAACGGTGGGCGCGTTTGGATCAAGGTCATGATGTCGAAGCGCAGGCAGATGTAATTGCAGATACTCGTCAGTTTATTTTGGATATTCCAAATAAAACGCAACAGACTCAAGAAAACTTGCTTGAAATTATCATGGCGCAAGATTTTCAAGACTTAACTGGGCAAGTGCTGCAGGGTATGTTGAATGTGATTGGGACGCTAGAAACTGAATTGGTACAAGTGTTAATGGACAGTGTGCCTGCTGAAAAACGTGAAGAAGCCGATTCGTTGCTCAATGGTCCCGTTATTGGTAACAAATCCGATAACGTGGTCAGTGATCAAGATGAGGTAGATGATCTGTTGTCTAGCTTGGGATTCTAAGGCGAGGGTTGAATAAACCACGTTTTATCCCCTTGCTCCGCGATTTAACTCAGGTGCTTTGTTTTAGAATAACTAAAATTAAGCAGTTTTGTGCGCCTAAAAAGCTCAGCAGCTGCTGAGCTTTTTTTATCAACAGACGACAACATACATGGCTGAAGAAAGTGATGTAGAAAAAACAGAACCGGCCTCGCCTCAGCGGTTAGAAAAAGCCAAAGAGGAAGGCCAAACCCCCCGGTCACGCGAGCTTAATACCTTTATGCTCTTGATGGCAGGGGTGGTTACGCTTTGGATTATTAGCCAAAGCCTGTATAGCGCTTTGCAGGGCGTGATTCGTAGCAGTATGTGGTTTGAGCCCAAGGTAGCCTATGACGATGCGGTCATGCTGACCTACGCTGCTACGTCTGCTTGGAATGCACTTTTGGCGATGGTGCCCTTGTTTGCGGTGCTGTTTGTGATTGCCATTGCCTCGTCTGTGGCACTAGGGGGCTTGATTCTCAGCCTAAAGCCTCTTCAGCCTAAATTTGAAAAACTTAATCCCCTCAAGGGCATTAAGCGAATGTTTTCTGCCCAAACCCTAATTGAGCTTTTTAAGGCTTTGGGTAAAGCCACTTTGATTGGCGTCGTGTCGGTGGTAGTGATGTGGTATTACCGCGATGACATGCTGGGCCTCATGCAGCTCTCTGCTACCGCCGCGATGGCAAAGGGGTTAAAATTAGTTGCTTTATGTTGCTTATTGATTGTTTTAAGTCTGATTTTGATTGTAGGCATTGATGTGCCTTGGCAAATTTATTCGCATTATAAAAAACTGCGCATGTCCAAACAAGATCTCAAAGAAGAGCATAAGCAAAGCGATGGTGACCCACACGTCAAGGGTCGTATTCGAGCCCAACAACGTGAGATGGCTCAGCGTCGTATGATGGCAGCGGTGCCACATGCTGATGTGGTGATTACCAACCCAACCCATTATGCGGTGGCCTTGAAATACACCGAAGGGGGCAATGGCGCGCCTAAAGTCATTGCCAAGGGTACCGATTTAATCGCTCAGCGTATCAAGGAAATTGCCGCTGAATCCAAAGTTCCTTTATTTGAAGCGCCACCATTAGCTCGTATTTTGCACAAACATGTCGAGCTAGAACGAGAGATTCCCGTCGAGTTGTATTCTGCGGTCGCAGAGGTTCTTGCTTGGGTGTTCCAGCTCAAAGCCTGGGAGCAAGGCCAAGGATTTATGCCTACAACACCAACCAACCTTAATATCCCTACAGGTATGGATCCCCTAGAATCCAGCACCGCTGGTAGACAGTAAGTATGAACAATTTTTTAGCGTTTTTTAGGACAGCGGGTGGAGATCACGCCAAGTTATTGGTGGGGCCTGTACTCATTTTGATGATTTTGTCCATGATGGTGTTGCCGTTGCCACCATTT
>CANQRK010000101.1 GCA_947626245.1 uncultured Paenalcaligenes sp.
AGTTACCCTGACCATCAACCAACATATAGCGCATAGAGAAGTCTTGGGCTAAGCGCACAATGGTGTCATACACTGCTGAATCACCGTGAGGGTGATATTTACCGATCACGTCCCCAACAATACGCGCCGATTTCTTGTAAGCGCGGTTCCAGTCATTATTGAGTTCGTGCATCGCAAATAAGACGCGCCGGTGCACGGGCTTTAAGCCATCACGTACATCCGGTAAGGCTCGCCCTACGATTACACTCATGGCGTAATCTAAATAACTGCGACGCATTTCCTCTTCCAGAGAAATAGGAAGAGTCTCCTTAGCAAAGGAATCCATATTAAATTGTCTTTTTAGATGAGTTAAGCAAGATGCAAACCGTAGAAGGGCGAATAAGAAATTCTACCATCACCCTAAGCTATCATTGTACTACGCCCAGCCTTTGCTTTAAAAATGGATTGGTGTAGGCAAAAAACACCAAAAAAAACGAATAACGTCTCAGATTAGCAGCAGCGCTTGCCTTGTTGCCTAAAACCAACAATAATGCCTCTTATCGACCCCTATTAGGTCGATCTGCACGATAAACATCCCTAGCGCTTAGCGCATTGGACAGAAATGTCTTAACATTCTGGCTAACACGCATGGAAACCCGGTGTAGCGCTGCGATGTAAATCTAAGCGTTGCCGACTAGGCTCTGATCAACGATAATCTTACCTAAGCGGCAGGGGTTCGCTGCGGTCACTTAACAGCATCAGCTCAAACGAGGAGAAACATGAATAAACCCTCCAAAATCGCACTTGCACTCGCCTTTGCGGCAGCCACAGCCACTGGTGCTGTGTCAGCTCAAACTACCGGCGAAGTAATCAATAACTGGCAAAGCAACTACGGCGAAGTATGGAAAAACAGCACCGATTTATGCTGGCGCAACAACTTCTGGACACCTGCTACAGGTATTCCAGGTTGTGACGGTGTACCCGTTGCTGAAGTGGTAGAAGAAACTCTAGTAGTTGCTCCTACAGCCACTAAAGTTGTACTTAACGCAGACACCTTCTTTGACTTCGACAAAGCTACACTGAAGCCTGAAGGCCGTCAGGTATTGGATCAAGTTGCCGACCAAGCAGCAGCTCTAGACCTAGAAACTCTTATCGCAGTGGGTTACACAGACTCCACCGGCCCAGCAGCTTACAACGTAAAGCTATCTGATCGTCGCGCTGCTTCTGTTAAAGACTACCTCGTATCCAAAGGTATTCCTGCCGACCGCATCTACACCGAAGGTAAAGGTGAAGCCGATCCTATCGCTACAAATGCTACACGCGAAGGCCGTGCTCTAAACCGTCGCGTAGAGATCGAACTCGTAGGTTCACGCAATTAATCACTACAAGCTTACAAAGCTTACTGATTCAGCGTAAAGCGATACAATAAAGGCTCCTAGTACAGGAGCCTTTATTTTTTACAGGTCTATAGCTATGTCTACCATAAACGTTGATCCCGCAGAAATTGAGAAATTCAGTGCCCTAGCCTCTAAATGGTGGGACCCAACCAGCGAATTCAAACCCCTACACGAAATCAATCCCTTACGCTTAGGCTGGATCGAAAACCAAGTCGGCTCGCTGAATAACAAACGCATTCTAGACGTAGGTTGTGGTGGCGGTATTTTATCTGAGTCCATGGCCGCTAAAGGCGCTCAAGTCACTGGCATTGACCTAGCGGAGCGTTCCTTAAAAATCGCACGTTTACACAGCCTCGAAACCCAGATCAAAGTGGACTACCAGCTGATTAGCGCCGAAGACATGGCCGCGGCTCATCCACAGCAGTTTGATGTGGTCACTTGCATGGAAATGCTCGAGCACGTACCCAATCCGGCTTCCGTCATTCATGCTTGTGCTACCTTGGTTAAACCTGGTGGCTGGGTCTTTTTCTCTACGCTAAACCGCAACCCCAAATCCTTCTTGTTTGCTATTTTAGGTGCTGAATACCTACTTAGTTTAGTTCCTAAGGGCACGCACCAATACGAGAACTTCATTAAACCTAGCGAACTCGTACGCAGCGCTCGCCAAGCTGGCCTCCAGCCGCATCAACTAAAGGGCTTGGAATACAACCCCATCACTAAACACTATTCTCTTAGCAATGATGGCTCAGTCAACTACCTCATTGCCACCAAAAAGGAAGCCTAAATGCTGAACAAGCTGGTTTTATTTGATTTTGATGGCACATTGGTCGATTCAGCCCCCGATTTAGCCAACAGCGCTAATTACATGCGTACATTGCACCAGCTAGATCCCCTCCCGCTGTCGTACTTGCGCCCTTATGCTTCCAAGGGTGCGCGTGGCTTGCTCAAAGCAGCCCTAGACATGGACACAGACCATCCTGACTACGAAGAAAAAAAAGACATTTTCTTAGCACACTATGCAGCAAACTCGACACGGCATAGCCAGCTCTTTGATGGGATCGACACTCTCATCGATCAATTAAACGAATTGGGTTTAGGTTGGGGAGTCGTCACTAATAAAGTCGTCCATTTAACCCAGCCCATTATGGATCACTTTGGACTGAGTCAAAGCAGTCAGGTATTGGTAGGAGGTGACTCCACCCCTCATAGTAAACCTCACCCTGCCCCATTATTTATGGCGTGTGAGCACACTGGCATAGCACCAGAAAACTGTATTTATGTTGGGGATGATGAGCGCGATATTGTGGCAGGCAAAGCAGCTGGCATGGCGACCCTAGTCGCGGCCTATGGCTACTGTGATTTTGATCCTGCCATTGCGTCTTGGGAAGCCGACTACGTCAGCAATCATGCTCAAGACATCTTGCCGCAGATTTTAGACTGGCTACAAAAATAGTATGAGGGGGTGGCATGCCCCCTCGTACACAAATCTCGCTTACGCAGCAGCTTGCTGGTTGTCTTGGTGAATAGACGCTGCGGCTGTAAACAGCACATCAGTAGATGAGTTCAAAGCGGTTTCTACCGAATCTTGAACCACACCAATCACAAAGCCCACCCCAACAATTTGCATCGCAATATCATTAGGCAAACCAAACAAACTAGCCGCTAAAGGAATCAGCAATAGCGAGCCACCAGCAACACCGGATGCACCACACGCTGCCACTGAAGCCACCACACTTAATAAAATAGCGCTACCGAAGTCCACCTGAACACCTAAGGTATTAATGGCTGCTAAGGTCAAAACCGTAATGGTCACAGCCGCACCCGCCATATTAATGGTCGCACCCAAGGGAATAGCCACAGAGTAAATATCCTCGTGTACATTCAAGCGTTTCGCCAACGCCATGTTCACGGGAATATTGGCAGCCGAACTACGTGTAAAGAACGCTGTTACACCACTTTCACGCAAGCAAGCCCACACCAATGGATACGGGTTACGACGAATCTGTGTCCATACAATAATCGGGTTAAGAACCAAAGCCACGGTCAACATACAACCAACCAAAAGCCCCAGTAAGCGAGCGTAATCCCACAATACACTGAAACCGGTGGTAGCAACCACACCCGTCACAATCCCCATAATCCCCAGCGGGGCAAAGCGAATTACCACCTGCACCAAAGAGGACACAGCCAAGCTCATGTCGCCAATGACTTGCTTAGTATTGTCTTTGGCATGACGCAATGCAATACCTAAACCAATAGCCCATGCCAACACACCCATATAATTAGCGTTCAACAACGCATTGACGGGGTTATCCACAATATTAAAAATTAATGTGAACAACACTTCGAGTATGTTGCCCGGTGGGTTAATGGACTCGGCTGTAGGCTGTAATTGAATCGTAATCGGAAATAAAAAACTCGCTACTACTGCCACAACTGCTGCAGAAAACGTCCCTACCAAATACAAAGCTAATACACGGCCCATATTACTTTGTGCGCCTTGGCGATGATTCGCAATAGCGGCCATCACCAAGACAAAAACTAGCACCGGAGCGACTGCTTTTAGGGCATTGATAAAAATATCACCTAAAAACGACAAGGTCGATGCAAAATCAGGCGCCACCATCGCGATCACGACCCCTGCAATTAAGCCCACTACTATTTGACCGACTAGACTACTTGAGGTGATCCAACCCCATAGCCCTCCGCGCTGCTTAGAGCTCGTCATTCTCTCTTTCCTTTAAAAGCTGACACACGCAAGATCTCTTTTTGCGTATAAATAATGTGTGATGCACCGCATAGTACCGCAATCGCTTCGACAACGCACCAGAAATGTCGTATAATTGAAAGACTTACTAAAGTTTGCTTGTACACATGGGGCCGATCTGGCTTCGACGTGGGTCACGAAACAGAGTAGGGCATGTCGAGCACCAGTCAGCTCGTAAATCCACTGGAAAGCTATAAACGCCAATGATGAGCGTTTCGCTCTAGCCGCTTAATAAACGGTTAAGAGTCGTTGCACTGGTTTGTCTTTGGGCCAGGCTAGGTTTCTAGCAGCAACGTCATTTACAAGGAATCGGTTTGATTCGGGCCACACGGATTAGACTTAAAACTATGTGGATCGCTAAGAGATGGCCTGTCGAATGGCATGGCTCGAGGCTAAACACTAAAATCATTCGACTAAACATGTAGAACTGCCTGCAGAGGGCTTGCGGACGGGGGTTCAATTCCCCCCGGCTCCACCACAAACCCAAGCAAAATCAAGTACTTAAAAAATCGCCAACTGTAAAAAGTTGGCTTTTTTTTGGCTATTTTGGGTGGTTTGGTCAGCATTTTAATGACTAATTTCTACTAATACAGAGATGATCTAACGCCCTCATGCCCTCCACGATTTCAAAACGTAAAAAAGAAACTCCGCTCATCAGTTCGTCAATACAATCTTTGCCTCTATCCCCTTGTCGATATCTAGCTGTATTTTTTAGAGCAGACTAATGAGACTCACCCTAATTTTAATTGGTATAGGCGTAGTCGCTTATTTAATAGCCCTAGGCATACACGCCTTTATTAGTGAACGCAGTAACGGAGAACACAATCAATACAACAAAAACGATTGATGAAAATTGGCATTACAGCAGCCATCGTGGCAATCATCATACTCATCGCTACCTATGGTGGTTTTTTCCAGGTAGACCAAGGTGAGCGTGCTGTTTTATTACGAAATGGCAAGATTACTGATGTAGCTGAGCCTGGCCTTGGTTTCAAAACTCCGCTGCTAGACTCGGTACGCTTTATTTCAGTACGGGACCCATAATGTACAGATCCCACTAGAAGCCTATTCGTATGACCAACAACCTTCGAACATGCTCGTTTCCGTTACATATCGTGTGCCAGTAGACCGTGTCCGCGATTTGTATAGTGAGTATGGAACAGTCAGCGCACTCTCCTCGCGTGTTATTGAACGTCGCACTCCTGATGCCGTTAAAAACGTATTTGGTACCTTTACCGCCGCCCGATCTATTCAAGAACGTCAAAAACTAGGATTAGAAATCACGGAGTCTGTAAAACAAGCCATGCGTGAAGCGCCCGTTCACATTGTTAGCGTACAAGTAGAGGAAGTCAGCTTTTCACACGCTTATGAAAAATCCATTGAGCAACGCATGCTAGCTCAGGTTCAAATTGAAACCACTAGACAACAAAAGCAAACGGCTGAAGTCCAAGCTGAAATTATCGTCGTAGAGGCCAAAGCAGAAGCAGATGCTCAACGCGAACGATTTCAAGCTCAGGCAGATGGTATCCGCTTACGTGGCGATGCTGAGGCTCAAGCCATCAAATCCCGAGGCGAAGCACTCGCAGCTAACGCTAAACTCGTCGATTTAATGGCTGTCGAAAAGTGGGATGGAACACTACCCGCAACACAACTACCTGGCTCCGCCTTACCATTTATCGGTATTAAATAGTTTTACGCACCACGATACACATGACAAAAATAAGCCCCAGATCAGTCTTCAATAGACCGGTCCGGGGCTTGTAAATCATAACGGGCTGACTAAACCCGCTTTCAATTCATTATGGCAATACGCGCAATAGCTCAACTTCAATTTCTGGCGCGCGGTAACGACTGGTGTCGACCTCACCCATAATTTCTACTTTGGTTTTTTCGCTAATTTCAGGCAACCCAGTAAAGCGCTTGGGTTTTATTTCAGCCACAATTTCTGCGGTACCATCAGAAAAAACATAATTGTCTGCGCTAACTTGGCGCACAATATGGCCTTGGAGACGTACATCTTGATCGTCAACTGGATTTTCCAGGATTTCTGCAACGGTATTCGCGCCTGCGCTGGCTGGTCCTACGTACTGAGCTTGGGCGGTGAATGCGAGAGACAACAGAGAAGCTGAAAATAATGCCGCAAGTGATAAACGAACGTTCATGAACAAACTCCTTTACCTTGGGTTAGATTTTTTATTCTAGTTCTTAAAACCCCATATAGCGAGTTAATTTTCTTTAAGTTTCAATGGCTCAACCAGTTCAATAATGTAATCATCTGGATCATAAATAAAAGCAATAATACGATTACCGTGATTCATGGGTTTGGGTGGAGTTTTAATACGCACGCCCTGCTGCTCTAAATACTGTACTGCTGCGTGAATATCATTAACTTGTAACGCCAAATGCCCAAACGCCTGACCTTTTTCATACACTTGTTCTTGATCCCAGTTATAGGTCAATTCCAAACTAGACTCAGTGGCAGGATCAAAACTGAGAAACACATTCGTAAAACGTCCAGACTCATAGTCGGTATACCGTGTGACTTGCATGCCCAATCCATCACGATAAAAGGCCAATGAGCGATCCAGATCCATGACTCGTAACATCACATGATCCAAACCAAAGCTTAATGTAGAGGGTTTCATGACAGCCTACGCAAAAGGAAAAGCCTCAATGTAACAAACTACTTGGCGATAACCGTTGACTAATGATCATGGCTCTATGAGAACAACTCAACCCCTTCAAGTCATAGCCATTAAGCTAGGAGAGATGCTTTCTATAAATATAGGCATACAGGGATTTGCATTGTGCTCTTGCCACATCAAACTAATAAATGACTGCGGATACGTCTCGTCTAATACTAAATCAATAGCCAATAGATCTTGGTGTACATACTTACGCAAGGACTGCGACAAAATCGCAATACCCATATTGGTAGCAACTAAGCTCATGATACCCGTAATCGTGCTGGCCTCTTGGACGGTACGCGGATAAAAACCGGCATGATGGCACAAAGCATAAAAATAACGGCGCCATACCTGCCAATGGTTTTTAGAGCCCACCACAAAATTCTCGTTGGCCAACTCATTTAAGTTAATACGACTGCGGTTAGCCAAAGGGTGGTCTTTAGGTAGCAATACAACGGGGTCATCTTGTAGCACAGGCTTCCACTGCACGCCTAAGTCTTCGGGGTCTCCGGAAAAGGCAAAGCCAAAGCCTACATCCACATTGCCCTGCAATAGGCCTTGGATTTGCCCTTGGGTAGGCATATACAACAAATCAGTGGTGATGTTGGGATAGTGTTGTTTGAAATAATCTAGGGTTTTCGGCAATACATCTTGGATGGCGTAATCGTTATAAGCAATGCTCAGGTGTCCAATATCGCCAAATTTCGCTTTTTGAGCTAACTCTACGGC
>CANQRK010000102.1 GCA_947626245.1 uncultured Paenalcaligenes sp.
TGTAAGGTGCTGCCAATTTCATCTAGCCCTTTAAGCAAGGATTCTTTACGAGACGCATCGATTTCGAAGCTAAACTCAGAACCAGACGGAGCCACCACAACCTGACGCTCTAGGTCTACCGTTAACTCGTAGCCTGGAGTGGCTTCGACTTCTTGAAATAACTGTGCCACCTCGGACTCAGTTAAGACAATGGGCAACAAACCATTTTTAAAGCTGTTATTGAAAAAGATATCGGCAAAAGACGGCGCAATAATGGCACGGAAACCATACTGCAATAGCGCCCAAGGGGCATGCTCTCGGCTTGAGCCACAACCAAAGTTTTTACGAGCCAACAAAACAGAGGCCCCCTGATAGCGATCTTTATTCAAGACAAAATCAGGATTCTGAGGGCGCACGGAGTTATCCATTCCGGGCTCGCCATGATCCAAATAACGCAACTCATCAAATAAATTAGGACCAAAACCAGTGCGTTTAATGGATTTCAAAAATTGTTTAGGGATAATTAAATCCGTATCCACGTTTTCACGATCCAAAGGAGCGACTAACCCGCTATGGGTGGTAAATGCTTGCATGATGTTTCCTTTTAGTTGTAGTTGCGTACATCAACAAAGTGGCCCGCAATCGCAGCGGCAGCGGCCATCGCAGGACTGACTAAATGGGTACGACCACCCAAGCCTTGACGACCCTCAAAGTTTCGGTTCGAGGTAGATGCACAACGCTCGCCAGACTCTAAACGGTCGGCATTCATGGCCAAGCACATAGAACAGCCAGGCTCACGCCACTCAAACCCTGCCTCGAGGAAAACTTGATCTAGCCCTTCTTGTTCGGCCTGTTGTTTGACCAAGCCGGATCCTGGCACAATCATGGCCACTTTGACATTGGCAGCTACCTTGCGGCCTTTGGCGACTTGGGCTGCATCACGCAAATCTTCAATACGTGCATTGGTACATGAACCAATGAACACTTTATCAATTTGAATCTCAGTAATGGGCTGATCGGCCTCTAAACCCATGTACTCTAATGCACGCACCATACTGGCACGTTTTACGCTGTCTTGTTCTTGGGCTGGATTGGGTACAGACTGAGACACGTGCAAAACCATTTCGGGTGAAGTACCCCACGTAACCTGAGGCTCGATGTCAGCCGCATTCAATTCGATCACATGATCAAACTGAGCGCCCTCGTCAGAGTGCAAGGTTTTCCAATAGTCAACGGCTTGATCCCAGACTTCTGCCGTGGGTGCATAAGGACGGCCTTTGAAGTAATCGATGGTTTTTTCATCCACCGCCACCAAACCAGAACGTGCTCCGGCCTCGATGGCCATATTACAAACGGTCATGCGGCCTTCCATGCTAAGGTCACTAATGGCTGTACCGGCAAACTCGATGGCATAACCGGTACCGCCGGCTGTGCCGATTTTACCAATGACATACAAAATTAAGTCCTTGGCTGTACAGCCAAACGGCAACTTACCATCAACCTTAACCAACATGCTTTTGCTTTTCTTCATCAAAAGCGTTTGAGTGGCTAACACGTGCTCGACCTCAGAGGTACCAATACCAAAAGCCAATGCACCCACTGCGCCGTGAGTACTGGTATGAGAGTCACCACAGACCACGGTCATACCAGGCAAAGTTGCGCCTTGCTCAGGTCCAATAATGTGAACAATCCCTTGGCGTAGATCATTCATATCAAACAAGGTGATACCAAATTTTTTACAGTTTTTTTCTAGGGTATCAACTTGAAGTTTAGAAATAGGATCGGCAATACCCGCTACCCGCGAGGTGGTAGGTACATTATGATCCGCAACAGCTAAGTTTGCACTCACACGCCATGGCTTACGGCCTGCTAACTCTAGACCTTCAAAGGCTTGAGGGCTAGTCACTTCGTGTAATAACTGGCGGTCAATATAGATCAAACAGGTTCCATCGTCTTCACGATGCACCACATGCGAATCAAATAATTTGTCGTACAGGGTCTTAGCCATATGCACCTCACCTTAAATAAATCAGTCTATTTAGGTATTATGCCCATCTTTAAGGCCGGTACAAGACCATTACATATCCTAGTATAAAAAATACCAGGATACTGTACGAAAGAACCAGGCCTACGATAAAGAGTTATCGTAGGCCTGGTTCTTTCGTACAGGGTAATGCTATGAGCTGGTTTAACGGCGACGATTTTGCTCGTATAAGGGCATGACTCGTTGCGCTGCAACTTCGAGTTCGCTGATACGGGTAGAAGCCGAGGGGTGTGTAGATAAAAACTCGGGCGTTCCACCACCGCTTAGGGCAGCCATTTTCTGCCAAAGGGTAATCGCCGCACGAGGGTCATAACCAGCACGTGCTGCTAGCTCTACGCCTAGCAAGTCAGCTTCGGTTTCGTGGGTACGACTATTGGGTAAATTAAACATCACATCGGTCAATGTGCCTCCCAAATCGGCCGCTGCTGAACTGCCAGTAATAGCGCCTAAAATACCCAGACCTACACTTGTCACCATCTGCTGAGACATTTGCTCGCGAGAATGCTCTCGTAGGGCATGCGCCATTTCATGACCAATTACCGCAGCTAACTCATCGTCGGTCGCCTGGGTTTGATTAATTAACCCTGTGTAGATGGCCATTTTGCCACCCGGCATACACCATGCATTGACCTCGTTGCTATTGATAACGTGAATTTCCCAATCCCATTGCAACGCATCGGGTCTAAATACCCCTACCTGCTGAATCAAGCGCTGAGCTATAGTGCGTACTCGTTGAGTTTGTGCCGCATTCACATCTAACGCCTTTTGAGATTTAGCCTCGCTAAGCAGTTGACTGTATTGCTGCAGTGCCGTTTGATTTAATTCGGCTTCGGAGACTAATCCAGACATATATTGCGTACGCTGAATACCCACACTACCCGAACTGGTCGTATCCATGGCCGTACACGCTATTAAGAAACTCATTAGCCCCACTGTGGTAGCTAGTTTTACCTGACGCACTATTTTCATAAGACTATTAACCTTCTAACCAGTTATCACCACATTGACCACGTTGGCGTAGCAGCTGATCCATGACCACAATGGCCAATAAACTTTCTGCAATAGGTGTCGCACGAATGCCCACACATGGATCATGACGGCCGAGGGTTTGCACCTCGATAGGTTCGTTGGCTAAATTGACTGAGGGACGCTTAATACGAATGCTAGAGGTCGGCTTGATAGCCAGTGAAACCTCGATATTTTGCCCTGTGGTAATACCACCTAAAATACCGCCCGCATGATTGGTTTCAAAACCGTCGGGACGAATGGCATCTCCGTGCTCGGAGCCGCGCTGTGAAACGGACTCGAACCCAGCCCCAATTTCCACTCCTTTCACGGCATTCAATCCCATCATGGCGTACGCAATTTCTGCATCCATACGCGCATAAATAGGTTCACCCAAACCGGCCGGTACGTTTTCAGCAATCACTTCGATACGCGCCCCAATGGAGTCACCCTCTTTGCGTAAGGCATCCATATAGGCCTCGAGCTCGGGGATGACCTCGGCATTGGGCGCATAAAAAGGATTATTGGTGACCTCTTCCCATGACTGGAAAGGAATCACAATGGGGCCCAACTGGCTCATGTAGCCACGAATGCGTACTTGGTAATATTCTGCTAGCCACTTTTTAGCGATAGCACCTGCCGCCACCGTCGGAGCAGTTAAGCGTGCTGAAGAACGTCCGCCACCTCGAGGATCGCGAATACCGTATTTTTTCCAGTAAGCATAATCAGCATGCCCAGGTCTAAAGGTTTCTAGAATATTGCCATAGTCTTTGCTACGGGCATCGGTATTACGAATCAATAAACTAATGGGCGCCCCCGTGGTTTTACCCTCGTAGACCCCAGATAAAATTTCAACTTGGTCTGCCTCTTGGCGCTGAGTGACATGGCGCGACGTACCTGGACGTCGACGATCCAACTCAACCTGAATATCTGCCTCGGTTAACGCCAGACCGGGAGGACAGCCATCAATCACAGCACCAATAGCTGGGCCATGTGACTCCCCAAAATTTGTAACACGAAACAAAGTGCCTAATGTATTGGCCGCCATAACAAATTACATCCAAAAAGAGTGAGCGAATTGGGCATAATCATACCCAAATACGCAAGTATTCACACTAAGAAGAACAACTTAGCGCCACAATGCGCTGCTCGGGTCCAGGCGGTAAAGCAAGGTCTTCCGCCCCAAGTTGTTCTTCGTAAGGTCGTTCTAACACGCTAAACAAGCGAGTTAAAGGCTGTGTATCGCCCTGTTGAGCCGCCTCGATGACCTGCTGTGCTAAATGATTACGCAGCACATATAACGGATTGTGTCGGTTCATTTGCGCTACGCGTGCTGCCGCAGTGTGCTGATTTTGCTGTGTGCGTTGCAAATAGGCTTGTAACCAGTCTTGAGCGGCTTGGCTATGTTCAAACAAAGCTAACCACGCATCAGGGCTGGTAGGCGTTTGCGCTAATAATCTAAAGCTAAGGCTAAAGTCCGCTTGGTGATCATGTAATAACTGCCACCACTGATTCACTAACTGAACATCAGCCTCTAGCCAGTGATCCCAACCCATTTTTTGACGCATATTCCAATGATATTGCGCCAAATAATCCGTTTCATAATGAGCCAACACGGCTTGCAATTGATCTTCGGTACAAATATCTAGAAAACAACTGGCCAAACGAGCCAAATTCCAATGCACTACCGAAGGTTGGCGGAACCACGCATAGCGCCCCCCACTATCAGTGGTATTAGGCACAAACTGAATAGCAAAATTATCCATAAAGGCATAAGGACCATAATCGATGCTTAGACCCAATATGGACATATTATCGGTGTTCATCACCCCATGGCAAAAGCCAACGGTTTGCCAATGCGCCACCATTTGTGCGCTACGTCGCACCACCTGACGCAACATATGCTGCACCAGTTCGGCATCACTATTTAAGATGGGTGAGCCGCACTCAGGATAAAAATGTTTAATCACATAATGCAGCAGCTGTTTAAGCTGCTCAGGGCGCCCTGCCCAGTGTTCAAATGAGCCAAAGCGCACAAAACTGGGGGCCACACGACACACAATGGCAGCGGTCTCTATACTTTCACGATAAACTTTATCATCAGAAGCCACTAGACTGAGGGCCTCGGTAGTAGGAATGCCTAGGGCTTTCATGGCATGACTGGCCAAGTATTCACGAATAGAAGAACGCAGTACCGCTCTGCCATCACCCATGCGGGAATACGGGGTTAATCCTGAGCCTTTGAGCTGTAGCTCGAGCGGACCCGTTGCGGCATCGATGGCTCCTAACAAATGAGCACGTCCATCGCCTAGCTGCCCTGCCCAATGCCCAAACTGGTGGCCACTGTACACCGCTGCCAAGGTCTTGCCTTTAGGCAAAGGGGCATTACCAGACAGTAAAGCCAAGAACTCAGGGCTTTGTACACACGTGCTATCTAAACCTAGACGTTCAGCCAGCCCCTGATTTACATGTAAAAAACGAGGATTATTTAGACCTTGTGGGTCAAGGGCCGTATAAAAATGAGTACCTAAGTCAGCAAAACTATGACTCACTGGTAAATTTTCTAAGCAACTCATGGTTGGGTCTCCTTTAATTTCTGTTCTTTTTTTCGTTTTTTTGCTGCTTTTTTAGAGGGCCATAAATAGAACATCGCACAAATATAAAAAATCAAAGACAACACGATTTCTATACTAGCCATCATAACCGAAACCGAGTTTGGGTCAGACCAAGCTCGCGTAACCCCTTCCATAAAATACAGTAATACCAGCATAGATGCCCACTGCAGGGTATATACATTGCCTTTAAGTACCCCGCGTAAAGGCAACAGCAATGGCAGCACCTTCAGAGCCAAATAGGAACCTCCAGGACGCAAAGGAGCAATAAAAAGCTCCCAAGCCAAACAAAGAATAATAAGACCGATGAGAGCAGCGGCTGCAAGACGAGCGAAAAAAGGGTTTAATTGCACATTCATACTGGTATGATCTAAAGAAGCCAAGCTGTGAAAAATCGATCACGCCTGACGTCTTAATTGTCTGGAGTTAAAAAGTTATGACAACGCCAGCGCCTAGCGCTCAGCCCACCAACAAAGGTCTATTAAATCAAAGTTGGTTTATACAAAGCAAAGACACGCTGTTATACATAGTGACTCGGATATTGCAACGCAATATTACCCAAGTGGCCTCTAGTCTAACGTTCACTACCATTTTAGCCTTAGTCCCCTTATTAGCAGTAGTGTTGTCTTTATTTACTGCCTTTCCTTTGTTTGAGGACTTCAGGGGTGCGCTACACGATTTTCTCAGCTCCAAGCTGATGCCTGATGCGGTTTCCAGCACGGTCATGGAATACCTCAATCAATTTGCAGCCAAAGCGTCAGGCCTCACTGCCATAGGTAGTTTGTTTCTGTTCGTGACGTCTATTACCCTCATGTCCACTATAGACAAAGTCTTTAATGACATTTGGTATGTTACCGAAGCACGTCCTCTGATGCACCGTGTCTTGGTTTATTGGGCTATTTTATCGCTGGGTCCTATTTTGGCTGGGGCTAGCCTATGGGCTAGTACCGTTTTAGCGCGCGAGTCCTTGGGGCATATTACACATTTGTCTTTCCTCAGCTCCTTTGCTTTAGCCTATATTCCTTTTCTTTTGACCGCTGTGGCTTTTACGGCGTTGTTTGTCTATGTTCCTAACCGACGTATTTTATGGCGTGATGCCCTCGTAGGTGGCGTGTTCACCACTCTGTTTCTTGAAATTCTTAAAACTGGTTTTGCCTTTTACGTTAAGCAATTTCCCACCTACACCGTTATCTACGGCACCTTTGCCACGGTTCCTATTTTCTTAATGTGGGTGTATTTGTCTTGGTTAGTGGTGTTAATTGGCGCCAGCATAGTGGCTATTTTGCCCAGTTTTAGACGTCGTCGTTGGCATAACTCCAAGTACTCTGGGGCAAATTTTGTCAATGCTCTGGCTGTGTTGCATTTGCTCTGGCAACATCGCACGGCTTTACCCAGTGGGCTCGACATCCATAGCATCAGCTCTCAGCTTCGACTAGACCCTAATCACTTAAATCAGTTACTTATTACTTTAAAAACCAAAGGCTATGTGGTAAATACCATAGATAAAGATGACGAGCGTTGGCTTATGAGCTGCGATCCCGCCATTACGCCTCTGGCCCCTTTGGTTGATACGCTTCTCATAGATCGATCGCAGGTCGATGACAGCGTGGGTCAAGCTCTTGTTAGCCTACTCAATCTCACCGTAGCGAATCCCGAGCTTAGCTTAAAAACGCTATTTTCCGAGCCAGAGCAACTGCAAGATCTTAATCAACGCCTACAAGAACAACTATTTGCTACATCCAACTCATTCGGAGTCACACATCATGCTTAAAGTCAGTGAAATTCTACGTGTTAAAGGGGATATTCTTTATACTGCTACACCCGACACTCCCATTGCTAAAGCCATTGAAACCATGAGCGCCCAAGACGTGGGTTCACTCGTTATTATGGA
>CANQRK010000103.1 GCA_947626245.1 uncultured Paenalcaligenes sp.
CAAAACTGCCAAAGATCGGTTGATGCCTGTGTGCTGTCTGTAGAGTACTGCATGATGAACCCTATAAATACCTGAACCAATACGTAGTTTCTGTGGTTCTAAGTACGAGTTCAAGCAACTTATTGCTGACCCAATTGATAAGAAAAACCTATCAATTGGCAGCACTATATTTTAAGGGCTTTCTACCGTCCAGCGACTCAGCAGAACTGAGTAAAAACCCCATCAGCCAACAAAAGGTAATCCTTCGTTTGCCATCACCACATCGGGATGCGTTCTGGCATAGCTTTCCATGACCTTTAAACAAAGATCAATAATGGTGGAAATGGTGGCATGGACTGGCTCGGGTCGCCAACTAGCCACCAAATGCATGGGCTCCAAATCTGGTAAATGCGACACAATATGTAGAAAAGACGCTTTTTGATTATCACACAACAAGGTTGCCGGCATAGCGCCTATACACTTGCCAGTACGCAACAGCTGCAAAGCAGCCTCGATGGAAGAAGCAAAGTGAATACGCAGGCTTTGATCGCTTAGGCCATGTTGCTCTAGTAGTTCTAATAGTTGTACATGTGGCTGCGAGTACCGAGGAAAAGTGACTAGAGTCCAATCACGCAGTAGCTGCTGCAAGCCCAGTGGAGCCATGGCGAGAGCCGGCTCGGCCACCATCCAGCGCATTTCATATTTCCCCAAAGGGGCATTACGAATACTTTTATCTATGACGGGGTGTGTTTGCAAAGCGATATCAATTAACCCGCTTTTTAACAAACCATGCAAACGGCGACTGGATTCCACCGTAATTTCTAGCTCTATGTTGGGATGCAGCTGTTGAATCTGGCTAAGAAAGTCGGCAAACCAGGTATAGACAATGGTTTCCATGACCCCGACACGTACTCGCCCGCGCAGTTTGTTGGGCAAAGCCAGTTCGTGACGCAAGGCTTGCTCAGCATGCAACAACCCCTCGGCGTGCTGCAATAAAATATTGCCCGCCCCACTAAGACGCATTTGCCGCCCTTGCCGTACAAATAACTTAGTTTGGAAATCGTTTTCCAAAGCGGTCATACGCCCAGAAACTGCAGCCTGCGTCACATGCAGTTTACTAGCAGCCGCACGAAAACTGCCCAGACGTGCTACCCAGACAAAAGTCTCTATGAAACGTAAATTCACACTACCCCCTAGGGAACAGGCCCTGCCTTAAACGAGTCAAGAAGCAGGGCCGGTACATTTATTGAATAAAATGTACCCAAGGGCCATAGCCCAATTGCACCATTTGGTCTAGGGGAACAAAGCGCAAGCTAGCGCCATTAATACAATAACGTAAACCACCCCGGTCGCGGGGACCATCGGGAAACACATGACCTAAATGAGAGTCAGCCAGCGCACTACGCACCTCGACACGGCGCATGTTGTAGCTTAGATCCTCGTGCTCGGTAATGACTTCAGACTGGATGGGTTTTACAAAACTAGGCCAACCACAACCTGAGTCGTATTTATCCGTAGAACTAAATAAAGGTTCACCACTGACAACATCCACATAAAGGCCCGGCTCGTAAAACTCGTCGTACGCATGGCTAAAGGCCCGCTCTGTGCCGCTATTTTGTGTTATTTGGTACTCGAGAGGACTCAGCTGCTGTCGTAACTGCTCGACGGAAGGCTTTACAAAGAGCGTAGGATCATACACAGGCGAGCTTTGTTTTTGAACGGGTAACGGCTCGTCCGCTAGGCTGAGATCCACATGACAATAGCCATTGGGGTTCTTATCTAAATAGTCCTGATGATATTCCTCGGCATCATAGAAATGCACCAGAGGCTCGTTTTCAACCACAACTGGTCGTTGGTATTGAGTTTGCAACTGAGCCAAAGCGGCTTGTGCCACCGCGAAATCAGCGGGATCAGTACTGTAGATACCTGAACGATATTGAGTACCACGGTCGTTACCTTGGCGGTTTAAACTGGTGGGATCAATGATTCTAAAGAAATGCAGCAAGACCTCGTTCAAACTAATCACGCTTGGGTCATAGTCCACCTGCACAGTTTCCGCATGACCTGTATTTCGATAAATGACGTCTTGGTAGCTGGGATTTTCAGTCGTGCCATTAGCATAGCCCGATACGGCATTCACAATACCGGGGATACGTTCAAAATAGGCTTCCACCCCCCAGAAACAACCGCCAGCCAAATAAATGCTTTTGGTTTGCCCAGCAACTGCCGGCTGGCTAGCAACGGTGGGCTGCGGCACGGCACGACGTAAATCAGCCTGCGGATCAGCCATGAGTAACAAAGCTTGGCTTTTAGAAATAGCCCCTTTTAGTACACGTTGGACTTGTCCCTCTGGACTAAATAATACCCAGCTGGGGTAGGCACGTATGCCTAAAGACTGAACTACCTGTCCCGAATCATCTAGTAGGACTGGTAGTTTTTGATACTCTAGACCTTGGTACCACTGCTGAAAATCAGCACGTTTTTTTTCGCCTAAATGTCCAGGCGAAGCCAAGGTCAGTAGATTAATTGCGTCAAAGTCAGGATCATCTAACCATTGCTCGGTAAGGGGCAATTCAGACAAACACAAAGGACACCAACTGGCCCATAACTTGACCCACGTTGGCTTGGTGGGGTCTACGGTTACGGGAGTCTCGCTCACAGTAGACAACTGCTGCAACTGAGCTAAAGAAGGGTTGGACTCTTGGGAAAAAGTTGGGGAGCTAAACAACATAAACCACCACGCAAAGAAAAGGCTAAGCGCAATGGCGCTTAATGATGATGACGAACCATAACGTCTCATAACAAGGTTCCTGCAAAAATCAGATATAGTTCTGTTATGGCACAATCTGATCCCCTTGTAAATAACAGGGGTCGACTTTTCTGCTGTAAAATAAAGACCTACTTACTCATTGAACGGAGACCCCATGAGATCCCTCTTTGGAATTTTAGACCACATTATTCAACAAGCCCAACCCACACCCCAGCAGGCTACCCAAACGCTAAATGATATTAATGCCATTGTGCGTATTGCTGAAAAAATGGATATGGAGATTGATGCCGATCAAGCAGAAAGCATTCAAGAAGTCGGACTGGAATGGCTTAAACACGCTGATCAAGGTGCTAGCTGGGATCAATGCCGTGATAAGGCCCAACTAACGCTAGACGACTAAGCCTTAATTCGTCCAATTTAAGCTCTGGCCGGCCTGTAATTCATGTCGGTCAGGCCACCACTTGCCAACAATCGCTTGAACCTGTCCTTTTAGGACTTGTACCACGCCCCCCTCCTCTTGCTGCTGCAACAGCACCTGTCCCGTTGCGATTTCCAAGCGTAAATCCCCCACACTTACTTTTAAGGGAATAGGTTGCTCAGTCAGTTCGAATGCGACCCGCCCAGTTTGCAACTCTGCCAAACGAGAACGCTCATAAAATGTCAAACGAATGGCACTGCTTGGCTCTAGTTCTAGGCTAGACCCATCAGGTAATATTTTTTTAATTATTTGATCTGTCTGATTATGATAATGTGCCTTGAATATAGGCTGACTAAAGCTATAACTATAAAAACCCAGCACACTAATACTGATTAAAAATAAAAAAGACAAAATTCCATGTTTACCTAATGAAATCCAACGATTCGGTATTGAAAACGTCTTCATAAGCCAAACCTTACTATGTATTAATGTAAAAACCTATGTGTGATAAAGGTAATGCTCTTAATTTCTATTTAGCCTTAACCAACGTTCTACTAAAACTCTAGACTAACCGCTATTCCCCCAAAGACGTACTACATTCCTTTTATTACCTTATTAGGAAACACGCGCCCAAAATTGGTTTACACTCTACGTCTTTACTTGTTTAAAGACGGTTATGAGTTTGCTATGTCCCTGCCAAAGCCAGCTAAGCTACGACACCTGTTGCGCTCGTTGGCATCGTGGTGATTTTTATCTACAAGCCCCCAACGCAGAACAACTCATGCGCTCACGTTACAGCGCATTTGTCCTTGATGAGCTAGACTATCTCTTAGCCACTTGGCACCCAAGCACTCGTCCAACTACCTTAGAACCGAACACGCCCCAAACAAAGTGGTTGGGGCTCAGTATTCGTCAACACCAAGTCCTCAGCTCTACAGATCAACTCGTCGAATTTGTCGCCCGCTACCGTCATGCGGGTCGAGCAACACGTTTACACGAGCTCAGTCGCTTTGTACTGGAAAACAATCAGTGGTTTTATGTAGACGGCGAGTTTATGTAAAAGTGCTTACTTTTCTTTTTTATGTCGTTATTTCATCCACGCAACAAACACACTGGCCGCTACAATTTCGAGGCCCTTTATCAGGCTTGCCCTGAACTCCAAGCCTATACCCGTCTCAATCCGGCCGGGCGCTATACCATTGACTTCGCAGACCCTATTGCTGTGCGCCTACTAAATAGCGCGCTGTTAAAAAGCGATTATGGGATTGATTTTTGGGATATTCCACCCGGTTACCTCTGCCCACCCATTCCTGGCAGAGCTGACTACATTCACGGTTTAGCCGATTTACTCGCGCACAGCTCTAGCTCTAGGGCTATCCCTACAGGGGCAGATGTGAAACTGCTAGATATTGGAGTCGGTGCCAATCTGATCTACCCCCTACTGGGTCACGCAGAGTACCGTTGGTCTTTTGTGGGAGCTGATATAGACAATACCGCTCTCAAGGCAGCTCAGTGCCTGATTAGCGCCAATGGTTTACAAAAAAAGATTCAACTGCGCCATCAACCCGATCCCAAGCACCTTTTTGCACAGATTATTCAGCCCAAAGAACACTTTGCCGCCACCTTATGCAACCCACCCTTTTTCCAGTCAGCTGAACAGGCCCAACTGCAAAATCAGCGAAAATGGAAAAATCTGGGCAAGAAAAATGAGCAACGTAACTTTGGTGGACAACAAAATGAACTCTGGTGCGAAGGAGGCGAAGCCACCTTTATTGTGCGCATGATAGAAGAAAGTCGACTGTACGCTGGGCAAGTCGGCTGGTTTACCACGTTGGTCTCTAGGGAAAACAATCTGCCCCTGATTTACAAGCAACTTAAGCAGGTTCGAGCCACGCAGGTCGAGACCATTGACATGGCACAAGGCCAAAAAAAGAGCCGCTTTGTGGCTTGGCGCTTTGCCTAAACCCAGCCACCCAGAGGCGACTTGGGCCTCTGGGCTATCAAGAGCCAAAAGGACCTTTAAAAATAAAAAAGGCACCCAGAAAAATAAAACCAAAACCAATGACGTGGTTAATAGTAAAGCTTTCCTTTAGGTACACCACAGAAAACACAGCAAAAACGACTAATGTAATGACCTCTTGAATGGTTTTGAGCTCGGCAGCACTATAGACCGCATGACCAATTCGGTTGGCAGGTACCGCCAAACAGTATTCAAATAAAGCAATGGCCCAACTAATAAGCACAACTTTGGTCAAAGCGCTTTGAGGATATTTCAAATGCCCATACCAGGCAATGGTCATAAAGACATTTGAGCACAATAACAAGACGATTGGACTCACTTTTTGTAGCCACATTTTTTTATCCTAATTCAAATCCATTTACGCTAGCGCTGCTAACTATCCTATTTGCGCCAACCCCTAAATGTAGTATCTATTGATCTCACGTTTACTAGAATTAGTGCTTGGCATGATAATATATAACTTTTTGCTTAGTCTAAATCATTGCCATGCGCTTTCCCCTAGTCAACACAAAACTGACCGCACACATACAAGCAAACTCCTACCTTTGGGTTTGTTTTTCCATGATTGTTGGCGTCATGGGCACAGCACTGGCTAGCCCCCTATACCCCATATACCAAGAGACTTGGGCACTCAGTACTGGGGATATTACGATTTTATACGTGGTCTATATGGCCTCAGCCCTCTGTAGCCTATTATTCCTGGGTCGAATAAGCGACCAACGAGGCTACCTAGTCGTGCTACGCAGCGGGCTAATTCTTGTCACTACGGGCATTTTTTTCTCTGCTATTGCTTGGGGATATGAGTCTTTTTTGTTTAGTCGGATTCTTATAGGGGTCGCGTCTAGCCTGATTGTGACTTCTGCCTCGATAGGTCTAACTAAGCTAAGCCGCTCTAAAGACCTACAACGGGCCGCAGCCACCACCAGCTTGTTATTGGCCTTTGGTTTTGGCTTGGGTCCCGTGTTGGGTGGGCTTATTGCTCAATGGACTATCCACCCTTTGCGTAGCAGCTATATCCCTTCTATTTTAATGGGTTTTCTTGCCATTTATACGGTCTTTTTAGTACCGCATTCCCCAACAGAAAATCCGGCAGCAAAACACAAAGCCTTTTGGCGCCCTAGCCTGTATATACCCGAAGGTGAAAAACGCCCTATTTTTCTACTGAGTGCTTGTAACGCTTTTACAGCGTTTGCCATGTTTAGCTTGTATGCGTCACTGGCCCCCAGTTTTATGAGTACGATGGTGCCTTGGCATGGTCCCGCTGTCAGTGGGCTATCTATCGGTATTATCTTATTTCTTTCCTCAGGGACTCAGCTACTCGCCCGTCGCTGGCCGGTAGCACACAACCTAGTCATTGGCCTGGGCTGTTTTATCTTGGGCAATAGTTTATTAATTCTAAATACCCAATCGGCTTCGCCTTGGCTATTTATGGCCTGCGTACTTTTAACGGCCATTGGCCATGGCCTGTGCTTAATTGGTGGTATGACCCTAGTCAATCACGTTGCCAGTCCTGAGCACCGAGCCGCCACCACCTCTAGCTATTTAATTATCGGTTACTTAGGCGCCATTGCTCCTATCTTGGGCATGGGCTATCTGGTCGATCAATTTGGCATGACTCCAGCTCTGATTAGCTTCTGTCTATGGATTATTCTGATTTGCACGATTTTGCTATTTTTCACCTTGTTTAAAATCAAATTACCGCGCTAATTATGACAGAGGTGTTAATTTCTATACAATGAACCTCGGTCGCGCTATTAATGCGGTTTAGCGCAAATTATCAACAACTTATCAACAAGGTTATCCACAGCTTTTGGGGATAACTTTATCCTGCTCTAGATTATTTTTTTCTGATGCCTTCTTGACAAAATCAAAAGATTACAAATACAACCTTCTCAAAAAAAACAATAGAAAAAAAAGCCAATAATAAATAAAAATGAATTAAATCAATGACTTACAAAACAAAACGCGGGCTACCTTAAAAGTAGCCCGCGTGAGTTCAATCGTTTGACTCGCTAAGTCTAAGTCGCATTAATCAATGCTTTTACCCCATATAACTAAAAATTATCCACTGTCAGAAAAAAAGATATCCACTTTTAGCTATTGACTTTAAGCGACTCTCTTTTTTGGGATTTTAACGACAGACTCAACCCATGAGAGCTGAGTTTGACACAAAATGATTCACATTTCCTTGGATGCCAACAATACATTGATTGCGCATTTGCTCCCAACGATTAGCTGGATAGGCTTTGGCCCAAATAAGGTCAAATCCTAGGCTTTACTAGAGGGATTATTTTGCCAAAACTGCAAAACGG
>CANQRK010000104.1 GCA_947626245.1 uncultured Paenalcaligenes sp.
ACCTACATAATACGCATTGGCAATGCCCACATCACAAATACCACCTAGAATATCGCGTGCTACATCGCGGTCACCGCCAGCAGCAGGCCGAGCCAAGTTATTTTTTACACTGGATAGCCACTGCTCGGTTGCCTCGGCACCATTATGGGCGATCATGGCAGCAATAAGCGCGGTATTATAGGGATGTTGGCCAGAGCGAATACATACTTTGCCTTTCCAACGTGGATCAGCAAAGTCTTCGTAGTTTAATTCGATAATCTCGTCTAGCTCGGCCGCCACATACCCCACGCGATCACGCATGGAAAGCGTAAACCACTGATCGTCCTTGCCACGCAAATTAGCAGGAATGGCGTCTTGGAGCACTGCCGAATCTACAGGCTGGGTAATATCGGCTTCGACTAAATCTAATAAATTGCCAATATCCACCGTCATGAGTAAATCAGCAGGCGATTGAGCCCCTTCGGTTTTCACACGCTCGATCAGACCATCTTTAACAAAGACGGTATTGACTTTAATGTTGGTATCAGCAGTAAAGGTTTCTAGTATGGGCAGAATCAAACCAGGCTCGCGCGTGGTGTAAATATTAATTTCCTCGGCAGACCACGCTGGCGCAGCGACTGTAGCAGAGGCCAAAGCCAACCCACCCATCAGGGCACGAAGTGAATAGTTCAAACGCATTCAAAAGCTCCACCAAAGTGTAAAATCAAAAGCCAAGCTAAATGATAATGATTATCATCAAATTTTCCAAACCATAGCAAGGCTACTTTCAAGTTGCAAGCATTTTTGCTTTTAAACAAAGCAAAAAACTAGCATTTGATCTATTCTAATAACCACACGGTACGTATTCCCCATTAGGGTTATCCCCCGAATACGGGTTAAACTATTACTTATTCTTCTTACTACTACACTAGACATATGGCTGCTTTTAATACAGAAACCGTACTCAGCGTACACCACTGGAACGACACCTTATTCTCCTTTAAAACCACGCGTGATGCCGCTTTGCGTTTTGCCAATGGCCACTTTGTGATGCTTGGTCTCGAAGTCAACGGCAAGCCTCTAATGCGTGCGTATAGTGTAGCCAGCCCCAACTACGCCGAAGAGCTCGAATTTTTAAGCATTAAAGTTCAAGACGGTCCCCTGACTTCACGTTTACAGCACCTCAAAGAAGGTGATGAAATTCTCATGAGCCGCAAACCCGTCGGTACCTTGGTCGTCGACGACTTACGTGCGGGACGCAATTTGTACTTGTTTGGTACAGGTACCGGTCTTGCGCCGTACCTAAGCATTATCCAAGACCCTGAAACCTACGAGCGCTTTGAAAAAGTGGTGTTAATTCATGGCGTACGCTACGTCAGCGAGTTAGCCTACCGTGATTTCATTGAAACCGAACTACCTAATAACGAATATTTCGGTGATCTTATCCGTGAAAAACTGTTGTATTACCCAACCGTAACGCGTGAGCCATTCCGCAACGAAGGTCGTATTACTGCACTCATTAACTCAGGCAAGCTATTCTCTGATCTAGGCTTAGCTGAACTGGATCCTGCTCACGATCGTGCCATGATCTGCGGTAGCCCTGCGATGCTAGACGATATTAGCCAATTACTTAACGAACGCGGCTTGCAAATCTCTCCCGGGGTAGGTCAACCCGGTGATTACGTGATCGAACGTGCTTTTGTAGAGAAATAATGGCGCTCTGCCGCTTGTTAAAAAGACCAGTTGCTGCGTAAAATCAGGACTGCACTTAATTTTTTGCCCAAAGGCTTTTCATGAGTAAAGAGATTATTCACACCGATGCAGCGCCGGCAGCAGTAGGGCCTTATTCCCAAGCTGTTGCAGTGTCTAGCGGTAAAACGGTGTTTACTTCCGGTCAGATTGGCCTAGACCCCAAAACAGGCGAATTAGTCTCAGACAACTTCGAGGCACAGGTTCGTCAATGTTTTGCTAATCTGGGTGCCGTTATTGAGGCGTCAGGCGGTTCTTTAGAAAGCGTAGTTAAATTCAACCTTTACCTGACTGACCTAAGCAAATTTGCTACCGTCAATGCCATTATGACTGAGCTTATGCCTCAACCGTATGCAGCACGCTCTACCCTGGGTGTTGCCAGCTTACCTAAAAACGCTCAATTTGAAGTTGAGGCGATTTTAGTTATTTAATTAAGGCCGCTGTTTTGTCAGGTCAAGCACAAAAAAAAACACCCAAAAAGCCAACCCAAGCTCAACTCATCGAACGGTTGGGCTTGGTGGCCGATATGGACTTTATTGTGCATTTACCCTTGCGCTACGAGGACCAAACTCAAATCTATGAGATTGCCTCGTTAGCCATCGGTGAATATGCTCAAATCGAGGCCACAGTGATACAACAAACTGTGATACAGCGACCTCGAAAACAGCTTCAAGTCTTAGTTCGAGATCATACTGGCGAGCTTTTAGTTCGCCTTTTGCATTTTTACCCCAGTCAAATTCAGCTGTTTGCCGAAGGGGCTACCTTACGACTACGTGGTGAAGTCAGGCGTGGTTTTCATACTGCGTTAGAAATGGTACATCCTAAGGTCTCACAAGCGGGTATGCCTTTAGCTCAAACCCTGACACCCATTTACCCCACCACCGATGGCCTCAGTCAACCAGCTTTACGCAAAGTTATCTTAGCCGCCTTAGAGCGCACCGATTTACACGATACCTTATCGGTAGAAACTCGTGATCAATATGGGCTAATTGATTTTGCAAGTGCTGTTACCCAGCTGCATTATCCAGCTGTCGAGCACAGCCAAGCCTTGCTCAATCAAACTCACCCAGCATGGAATCGCATTAAATTTGACGAGCTGTTAGCCCAGCAATTGTCTTTAGCTGCAGCCAGAGCTCGTCGGGCCTTATTGAAAGCGCCTTCTATTGCTGCATCGACTCGTCTGATCGCACAATTAACCGCTGCACTGAGCTTTACGTTAACCGGTGCCCAACAGCGCGTCATTGCGGAAATAGCACACGACCTTCAACGGACTCAGCCCATGAACCGCCTATTACAAGGTGATGTGGGTAGCGGTAAAACCATTGTGGCGGCGTTTGCCGCCGTTCAGGCCATAGAACATGGCTTTCAAGTTGCCTTAATGGCTCCCACCGAGCTATTAGCTGAACAACACCAACAAAAACTCAGTGCTTGGCTTAGTCCTTTAGGCATTCAGGTCGATTGGCTTAGTGGAAGCTTAACTCCAGCACAACGCCGTAAGGCTAATGAGCGAGTGGCTTTGGGGCAAAGCCACTTAGTGGTGGGTACACAAGCGTTAATCCAAGAGTCTGTTCAATTTCATCAATTAGGCTTGGTCATTTTAGATGAGCAACACCGGTTTGGTGTAGAGCAACGACTTGAGCTCAGCCGCAAGGGAACGCTCAGCATGGCACATTTGGGCTCTGACTGGCTACCACACCAGCTCAATATGAGCGCTACTCCCATTCCTCGCACGTTGGCCATGACGTTTTATTCCGACTTAGACGTTTCCGTCATTGACGAACTGCCCCCCGGACGTACACCTATCCAAACCAAACTGTTAGCGGCTGATAGACGCTTCGAAATGATGGAGCGTATTCGTCTAGCTGTCCAAGAGGGACAACAGGTTTACTGGGTTTGCCCATTGGTAGAGGAAAGTGAAACACTACAGCTGCAAACGGCCGTAGACACTTATGAACAAATGGCTCACGAATTAGCCCCATTACGTGTTGGTTTGCTGCATGGCCGTATGAGTGCGACTGAAAAAAATCACGTCATGGACCTATTCAGATCCGCTGAACTAGATGTATTGGTCGCCACTACTGTCATCGAAGTGGGGGTCGATGTACCCAATGCAACCATTATGGTGATCGAACATGCCGAACGTTATGGCCTAGCACAGTTACATCAATTACGTGGGCGAGTAGGGCGTGGCCACAAAGCCTCTTTCTGCATCTTGATGTATCAAAACCCGCTTTCTGCTATCGCTCGTGAGCGTTTACGTGCTATGTATGAAACAACTGATGGCTTTGAGATTGCTCGTCGTGATTTAGCTATACGTGGCCCGGGTGAATTCTTAGGGGTTCGTCAATCTGGACAAATGCTCTTGCGTTTTGCAAACTTAGAACAAGACAGTGGCCTCATTCTCCAAGCCAAAGAATGCGCAGCCCATTTATATCAACATCATCCTAAACAGGCCGCCGCTCATGTGCAGCGTTGGTTAGGAGCCAAAGAAGAATTTTTGCGTGGTTAAATGACACTCACCGAACTTAAATACATTGTTGCCGTAGCGCGAGAGCGCCATTTTGGTCGTGCCGCCGAGGCATGCTATGTCAGCCAGCCCACCTTATCCGTTGCCATTCGCAAGTTGGAAGAAGAACTAGATGTCACCATTTTCGAGCGAGGTGGTACTGAGGTCGGTATTACCCCCATCGGCTTACGCATTATCGAGCAGGCCCAAAAAGTACTCGAAGAGGGCGCTAACCTAAAGGAAATCGCCAAAGAGGGACAAAACCCGCTCAGCGGTCCTTTGCGTGTGGGCATCATTTATACGGTGGCTCCGTATTTATTGCCATTGTTAGTCCCTACACAAATCAAGCGCACCCCAAATATGCCGTTGGTTTTACAAGAGAACTTCACCACACGGTTACTCGAGCTATTGCGTCAAGGCGAAATTGATGCGGCTTTAGTGGCTTTGCCCATTAACGACAGCGGTTTTATGGTACGCGAGCTGTATGACGAACCCTTTATGGTCGTTGTCCCTCAAGGGCACGAGTGGGGAGGGCGTCCTTATGTGAATACCTCTGAGCTTAAAGATGAAACCATGCTATTGCTTGGGTCGGGCCATTGTTTTAGAGAACAAGTTTTAGATGTCTGCCCCGAACTCTCTCGTTTTTCTGCTTCTAGCGAAGGGATACAGCGCACGTTCGAGGGTTCCTCATTAGAAACCATCCGTCATATGGTGGCCACCGGTATAGGGGTAACTGTTTTACCAGCCACTGCACTGAATCACACCATTCAAGACAATGCCTTATTAGAATACATTCCTTTTAATGCTCCGGTACCAGATCGCCGTATTGCTCTGATTTGGCGCAAGAGCTTTCCTCGTCCTGCTGCCATCGATGCATTAGCTGAGTCCATTTTGACCTGTGGTTTAAAGAATGTAAATTATATACAGGGCAAGTCATAAAACTGGCTACACTATATCCATAGCTAGTGCTTTGCTCTATTAACTTAAGGAGTTTATCTATGCCTAAATCCGTTAAATCCAATGTAGTTACTCAGGACAGCGTTGCCGTTAATATCGGTATTCCAGAAGAAAAACGCACTAAAGTGGCCACTGAGCTCTCTAAGGTATTGGCTGATTCATATACCTTATACCTCATGACCCACAACTTTCATTGGAACGTAACTGGGCCTATGTTTAATACGTTGCACAATATGTTTATGGACCAGTACACCGAGTTGTGGCAGGCCCTAGACACCGTTGCAGAGCGTATTCGCGCCTTAGGCTTTTTTGCTCCAGGCACCTATGCAGAATTCGCAAAACTATCCTCCATCAAAGAGCCCACTGAGGTTCCTAATGCCGAGGAAATGATTCGTCTATTACTCGAGGCTAACGAAGCCGTCGCCCGCACCTTACGCACGGCTGGTGAACATGCCGAAGAGGCTAACGATCAACCCACAGCGGACATCGTGACTCAACGCCTAGACATCCATGAAAAAACAGCTTGGATGCTACGCGCACTCATGTCCTAATTCCCTTTAGTTTCAGCCTCCTACAGAGCGAAATCTAGTCGTAAACCCTAGATTTCGCTCTGTTTTTGTAATACACAGAAAATTTCGGTGTATGCTTTGTTGCACTTACAGGAGGTTTTTTTATGAAAATTCGCATTACCCCTTTAGCTGCAGCGCTAGGCATGGCTGCCGGCATGATGATGTCCTCCGTGGCATCCGCCGACACAATTAAGTTTGTTATTGCAGGTCCTTTTACAGGCGCTTTAACGCAATACGGCGAAATGGTAAAACAAGGTGTTGATACTGCCGTAGAGCAGCTCAATGCTGATGGTGGTGTATTAGGTAAAGAAATCGAAGTCGTTGTCATGGACGACGCCTGCGAACCCAAACAAGGCCCGGTCGTTGCTAACCGAATCGTCAATGACGGCCATCATTATGTCATCGGACACGTGTGTTCTGGCGCGACCATTGCCGCAGCTGACATCTATAATGACGAAGGCGTCATCATGATGTCTCCCTCAGCAACAGCACCTGCCGTTACTGATGGCAAAAACTACGAAACCATTTTCCGCACTATTGGGCGCGATGACCAACAAGGTCCTGCCGCGGCCGCAGTCATTATTAACCAAATCAAACCCTCCAAAGTCGCTGTGCTGCACGATAAACAGTCGTATGGCCAAGGCATTGCCACTGCCGTTAAAAACGATCTAGAAAAATCCGGCATTGATGTGGTGCTATTCGAGGGGATTAACGCGGGTGATAGTGATTACTCAGCCGTTATTACTAAGTTAAAAGGCTCAGGTGCCGAATTCATTTACTATGGTGGCTATCACCCCGAAATGGGTTTGTTATTACGCCAAGGTGCTGAGCAAAACCTCGGCATTACCTTTATGGGCCCCGAAGGTGTAGGCAATCCCGATATTAATGCCATTGCCGGCGACGCGGTCGAAGGCATGTTAGTTACCTTGCCAGCTGACTTTACCCAAGACGCCTCTAACGAGGCCTTGGTTAACGCCTTCCGCGATAAAGGGCGTGACCCAGGTGGTGCTTTTCAGATGACAGCGTACTCCGCTGCACTGTCCATTGCTGATGGCATTAAAAACGTCGGCAAAGACGATCCTATTGCTGTGGCTGAATACTTACATAGCAACGAGGTCAAAACTCCGATTGGCGTTATTTCTTGGAACGAGCAGGGTGACTTAAACGAGTTTAAGTTCGATGTGTTTGAATGGCACCCAGATGGCTCTAAAACTATCTTTAGCCAATAAAACATAATCCATTTAAAAAGTCCCAACACGTTAGAAAAATATCCAACGTATTGGGGCAGTAGCCCAAATAATATTTGGGCTTTTTTATTTTATTTAGGCAAATAGTTAGGGGCTAATATGCCTTGTAGTTCGGGATAGGGGATAAACAGCTCGGGCTGCCCCGATGAGTAAGGCGCGATTTCATACGAGTTGTATTTTGCTACTACACCCGCATCAGTCAGCGCAATATTGTGCGTCAGATGGAACGGCCACAAACGAATGTAGTCCTCGGGTTGCTCTAAATAAGCGTCTTGGGTATTTAGCCATTGCTGATGCGCGTCACGCAGCTTTTGCTCAAAGGCTTTGTGCTGTCTAGGTAACACAATTTGATCAAAACTAATTAGTTGGTTGGTCTGGTTATCCCAATTCACAAAGCGTATTTCACTCATGCCGTGCGCCGCGCCCGTCAAGTACTGCCACGCCCCAAGCTCTAATACCGTTAG
>CANQRK010000105.1 GCA_947626245.1 uncultured Paenalcaligenes sp.
CCGTAATTTTCAGAAGTCAGAGTTATGCCCTTTAATATACCTATTGCCCTAACTTGGCTCCGTATTGTTTTTATCCCACTGATCCTTGTGCTCTATTATGTGCCCCAGTCTTGGTGGGCTGATATCACACGAGATCAGATCGCTGCGTGGGTGTTTATTATTGCCGCGATTACTGATTGGCTAGATGGTTGGTTGGCTCGACGTTGGCATCAAACCTCAGCCTTTGGGGCATTTTTAGATCCCGTGGCTGACAAACTCATGGTTTCGGCTGCCTTGCTTATCTTATTAAGTATTGGCCGTGTCGATGCTGTGATTGCTTTTATTATTATTGGGCGTGAAATTACGATTTCAGCCTTACGCGAATGGATGGCACAAATCGGTGCCAGTGGCAGCGTAGCCGTTAGTTGGTTAGGTAAATTTAAAACAGCGGCGCAAATGGTCGCTATTCCTTGTTTGCTGTATTACCAAGACATATATGGTGTGTCTACGCGAGTGGTGGGGCAAGTCCTTATTATTATTGCGGCTATCTTAACGGTCTGGTCTATGTTGTATTATCTGAAAAAAGCGTGGCCAGAAATAGCCAAAAGGAATCTGTAAATCATGACGGTTTCGGCTTTGGAGGCACGCCAAATTAAAAGGCGTGACTGGGCTACTATTTCGTTGTTAGGGTTGCTGCACTCAAGTTCGCACTTTTTTCAGCTGATTATTCCTACGCTCTTTGTCTATCTTAGCCAAGACTATGGCTATGATTACGTGCGTTTAGGTTTTTTGGTGTCATGCTTTTATGTGGTATCGGGCTTAGGTCAGGCGTCGTCTGGTTTTATCGTCGATAGAATAGGTCCCGCTCCGGTATTGTTTTTTGGCTTGGGCGCTTTTGTCGTCTCTGCATGCTTGTTGGCCTTGGCGCCGAACTACAGCGTATTAATGATGGCTGCCATCATTGGAGGCATGGGCAATTCGGTGTTTCACCCGGTGGATTACACCATTATTAATCATCGTGTTAGTGCCGCGCGCTTAGGGCATGCTTATAGCGTACATGGATTTACCGGTTACTTGGGTTGGGCAACGACACCTCTATTTATAACCGTGTTGGCGTCAGCCTATGGGTGGCGTTTTGCGGTGATGATGGCGGCAGTGCTGATGGGAGTTATGTTGTTGCTCAGTATTTGGAGGCGCGACCTGTGGGGTGAGGGCCCCCAAGCCAGCTCGGCTCAGACAGAGGCATCTAATCCCAGTATTGGCGCAACATGTCTGTTTTTAATTCGCCAGCCCGCTTTGTGGGGGGCATTTTTGTTTTTTGCTTTTAGCTCCACGGCATTATCTGCTATTCAAAACTATTCCATTCCGTTGCTTTCATCGGTGTATGGGTTAACACAGGTCGTGGCGGGCTCCACCTTGTCAGCCTATATGGTGGCTGCTGCTTTGGGCATGATAGCCGGTGGATTTTTGGTTGGCGCTAGCAAGAAAACCGAACTCACGGTATTTATCATGCTGTGTTTGGCTGGAGTTTGCATGCTGCTCTTGGCCCTCAACGTAGTTGATGCGTCGTGGGCTATTGTACTGGTTGTACTAGGTGGGGTTTGTTCAGGCGTAGCAGCGCCTTCTCGCGATATGTTGATTCGTAATGTCACCCCTAAAGGGGCCACAGGGTCTGTGTATGGGTTGGTGTATTGTGGAATGGATGTGGGCGCAGCAATTGCGCCAGTGGTATTTGGTCAGCTAGTAGATGCACACTTTGATAAAGGGCCTTGGTATGGTGGCGCCGTGGCGTTTGTTATATCAGCGGTCTTAGCCGTATTCGTGGCCAAAGGTGCTGTCAAACAGCAACAGGCCACGTAATACGAGTCTGCCCTAGCTGAGTAGGCAATCTATTATTATTGACGTTGTGTCCGTTGGTCTGAGACTTCCGTCACAAAATTACTACGCCACGGATTAATATCCAAGCCGCCGCGCCGCGTGTATCGGGCCATCACAAATAATTGCTCTGGTTGACAGCGCTGCATAATGTCATGGTATATGCGCTCTACGCAGTGCTCATGAAACTCCGTGTGTTTTCTAAATGACACGATATAACTTAGCAGCGCTGCATGATCAATGGCTGCACCGGTATAGCGAATCTGAACGGTACCCCAATCGGGCTGACCGGTAACAGGGCAGTTGGACTTGAGCAGATGCGAATACAGGCTTTCGGTGATGATTTCTGCCTGAGGGGTGCAGCGTAGTAAGGCAGGCTCAGGTTGATAGTGGGTCATCGAGACCTCTAGATTATCTATTCGTTTTCCATCTAATGCCTGTGCGCTAGGGCCTTGATACGGCTCGTCTAGGGAATAGAGCTGTACGTGTACCGGGGCTTGTGTCAAAGCGGATAGGTCTTTGATGAGCAAGGCCTCGACCTCGGCTTGACTCTCAAAGCCGCTTTCATTATATGAATTTAAATACAGCTTAAAGGATTTGGATTCCACTAAAAATGGACTGTTCCAATCAAAAGCGAAACGCCCAATGGCCACAATAGGCTTACCTTGTGGGTTAAGCCAAGACATTTCATAGGCATACCAAATATCTTGTCCTTGCCAATCAGATGGAATAATCAGCTGACTTCTATTAGGCGCTCTATCAATCGCAAAGAGTACGCTAGGGTCATACTGGGTGGGGTAGTTCACCTCTTGACCTAAAGGGGAGTCATGAACAGTGTTTTGCTTAGTCATAGAAATAAAAAGAAGAAAGAGAGATTTTTCGCAATGTGAAACTTTAGAGCCATAGTATGGGAATCAATGGGTTTTTCATCTGCATTGAGTTTTCATAATACGTTTTTTTGTTTCATATCTCGAAATGATTTATTTAAGATGTTGATATATAAGGAAATATTATTTAGTCTTATATAAGATATAAGTCTGGATTGTGCCAAGTTCTTTACGTAGAATTTAACTCATACCTACTGCAGTGACTTTCTATACGGAGATCCAAATGACTCATCGAGAAACAGAGATTCGCAACTTACAAAAAGAGTGGGCTGAAAACCCACGTTGGCAAGGTATCAAACGTAATTACAGCGCCGAAGAGGTCGTGCGTTTACGTGGTTCGTTGGTCGAAGAGCATACCTTAGCACGACATGGCGCGGAGAAACTATGGCGCTTGCTGCACGAAGAACCCTTTATTAATAGCTTGGGTGCTCTGACGGGCAATCAGGCCATGCAGCAAGTTAAAGCCGGTTTAAAAGCCATTTATCTTTCGGGTTGGCAAGTTGCAGGTGATGCGAATTTGGCAGGGGAAATGTACCCTGATCAGTCGTTGTATCCTATTAACTCTGTGCCTCAGGTTGTTAGCCGTATTAATAACACCTTGCGCCGCAGCGATCAAATTCAATGGTCCGAGGGGGTAAATCCAGGCGACGAGGGATATATCGATTATTTTGCCCCCATTGTGGCAGATGCCGAGGCAGGCTTTGGTGGGGTGCTCAATGCCTTCGAGTTAATGAAAGCCATGATTTTAGCTGGAGCCTCTGGGGTACACTTCGAGGACCAACTAGCTGCTGTGAAAAAGTGTGGGCATTTGGGTGGAAAGGTCTTAGTTCCAACTCGCGAGGCCGTTTCCAAGCTAGCCGCTGCCAGATTAGCTGCCGACGTACTCAATGTACCGACGGTCTTGTTAGCACGCACCGATGCGGATGCGGCTGATCTAGTCACTAGCGATATTGATGACAACGATCGTCCTTTTATTACGGGTGAACGCACCGTCGAAGGTTTCTTCCGCACCCGTCCCGGTATTGAGCAAGCCATTTCGCGTGGTTTGGCTTATGCGCCCTATGCCGATTTGATTTGGTGTGAAACGGCGACACCCGACCTAGAGTACGCTCGACGCTTTGCCGAGGCTATCCATCGTCAGTTCCCCGGCAAGATGTTGGCATATAACTGCTCGCCATCGTTTAACTGGAGAAAAAATTTAGACGATGCCACGATTGCCAAATTTCAGCGTGAGCTAGGGGCAATGGGGTACAAGTATCAGTTCATTACCTTAGCCGGCTTCCATGCGCTGAACTACGGCATGTTTGATTTGGCTTATGGCTACGCCCGAGAAAACATGACGGCTTTTGTTAATCTCCAAGAACGAGAGTTCGCTGCTGCCGAACGGGGATTTACCGCTGTACGTCATCAGCGAGAGGTTGGCACAGGTTACTTTGATGTTGTCACCCAAACCATCGAAGGGGGGCAATCGTCTACGACCGCTTTAGATGGCTCTACCGAAGAAGCCCAGTTCTATGCAGCGACCGAGGCATAGGTCTAAATGCCGCTGAATAGCGACAAAATGGAAAGCCAGTTGTCGTCTTAGTCTAGAAGCCCTTACACTATGCGGTAGGGGCTTCGCTTTTTATCTCTTAGCCCGTGTTGTGATTTTCTTTGACTTAGGTCTAAAGGCTATATTATTTGTTGCTATAATATAGTTTCTCTTATGCGTGCCTATTCTATTTTTGCCATTCCTGCCGAACTCCCCGAAGCCGATCGTCTGCATAGGCGGCGTATGCTTGCGCGCTTGGGTTTGGCTTGGCTCATGATGATGCAAGTCATGACCTTGGCTTTTCCTGGCTATTTGCGCTCGGATTCCATGCAGCCAGATACGTTGGCTACGCTAGATGTCGCCATTTATATTATGAATTGGGCGTCTTTGGCTTTGACGGTGCCGGTCATGATGTATTGTGCTACTCCCATTTGGCAGGGGGCGTGGCATAGCTTGAAACACAAACACATTGGCATGGATATTCCCGTGGCATTGGGTATGGTCGTAGCGTTTATTCCCAGTGTCATCACTACATGGACAGGCGTAGGCGAGATCTATTTCGACTCCGTGACCATGTTTGTGGCGTTTTTGCTTACGGCTCGTTATCTCGAGCTCTGTGCCCGCCAGTCGGTACATCGAGGCAAGGCGCATGCCTACATCGAACAATTACGTGCGACGCTAACACGAGATTCTAATAAATTAGCACTCTGGTTCGTGTCTATTCAAGTCGCACTCGCCATTGTGATCGGTCTTGTTTGGCTGTATTACCGGCCCGAACATGCGATTGCAGTGGTGGTCGCTTTATTTGTAATGAGCTGCCCTTGTGCTTTGGCTATGGCTGTTCCTACGGCGGTGGCTTCAGCCCAAGCCGGGGTCAACATCACACCCGCCAAAGATCAGGCCGAACTTGATCAAGTCGCTCAAAAAACAGTCTCTATATCTAAGCAGAACTTGTATGGTTCTATTGCATGGCACTTGCTGATGACCCCTTTGGCCGCGATTGGTTTGGTCGCACCGTGGGTGGCAGCCGTTTCCATGTTGTTATCCTCGCTCTTAGTTGCGTATAATTCTTGGCGTCTTTACAGTCAACGCGTAGCACAAGCTGCACGACAAGCTTTTGATGCCGTGGTGTAATTATGCTTGACTCCATGTTTTTGTTGATTCCTTTGTCAATGTTATTTGTGCTAGGAGTAGCCGTAGCATTGTGGTGGGCCATATTTTCTGGTCAGTTCGAGGATTCCAACAAAGAAGGGGAGGCCATACTCCAAGACGATGATAGTACCAGCGACGATAAACAGTAGGCTGTGACTCTTATCGAGCATAACCCCCATCGACTGAAAAAAGTTGTCTGCGGTTTATGGGGGATATGTTTATAAAAAAGTTATGTTGCAGGGCACATAACCAGATCAAATGGTTGAGGTAATCGCCATTTGGAATACCAGTTTGTAATTAACATTTGTTCAAAATGAGGGGAAGCAAATGGGCACTTCCGATGTTGTCGGAAAACAGGCCGAAGCCTTCAACTATGGAGTAGTTCGACAGTTTGCTGTCATGTCTGTAGTCTGGGCTGTAGTGGGTATGGGGGTCGGTGTACTGATCGCCTTACAGCTTATTTGGCCTGAGTTAAACTTCGAGACACCTTGGTTTACATATGGACGTATTCGTCCTTTGCACACTAATTTGGTGATTTTTGCTTTTGGCGGTAGCGCATTATTTGCTACGTCTTACTATGTGGCACAACGTACCTGTCAGGTTCGCTTGTTCGCAGGGCCTTTGGCGTCGTTTACCTTTTGGGGCTGGCAGCTGGCGATGATCGGAGCAGTACTCACTCTGCCACAAGGTTTCACCAGCAGTAAAGAATACGCCGAACTCGAGTGGCCACTCGACTTGTTGATTTTGGCCGTTTGGGTTAGCTACGCTATTGTGTTCTTTGGCACATTGGTCAAGCGCCGTGTCAATCACATTTACGTTGCCAACTGGTTCTTTGGCGCATTCATTATCGTGATTGCCGTCTTGCACATCTTTAACAACCTCGAACTACCTGTTTCGATGTGGAAGTCGTACTCTGTGTATTCAGGCGTACAAGACGCGATGGTGCAGTGGTGGTATGGTCACAACGCAGTGGGCTTCTTCTTGACCACTAGCTTCTTGGGTATGATGTATTACTTCGTTCCTAAACAAGCTCAGCGTCCTATTTACTCTTACCGTTTATCCATTGTTCACTTCTGGGCATTGGCCTTTACGTACATGTGGGCGGGTTCTCACCACCTACACTTTACTTCCTTACCTGACTGGACTCAGTCTTTAGGTATGGCATTTTCCCTCATTCTATTGGCTCCCTCTTGGGGCGGTATGATTAACGGGATTATGACACTGTCGGGTGCTTGGCATCGTCTGCGCACCGATCCTATCTTGAAGTTCTTGGTTGTGGCGATTTCCTTCTACGGGATGTCCACCTTCGAAGGCTCCATGATGGCGATTCGTACCGTCAACTCCTTATCTCACTACACTGACTGGACAGTAGGTCACGTTCACTCAGGCGCATTGGGTTGGGTTGCAATGGTAACCTTCGGCTCGTTGTACTACATGATTCCTCGTTTGTACGGCCGCGTGGCGATGGCTAAACCTCAGTGGGTAGAATTGCACTTCTGGCTCGCAACGTTAGGTGTGGTGTTATACATTTCAGCGATGTGGATTGCGGGTGTTATGCAGGGCCTAATGTGGCGTGCAACGGCTCCTGACGGTATGCTGATTTACAGCTTCGTCGAAGGTGTTAAAGCCACTTACCCGTTCTACGTTATCCGAGCTCTAGGCGGCATTATGTTCTTGTCTGGCGCGGTTATTATGTTGATTAACACCCTCATGACAATTAAAGGTCAGCCTCGTGTTAATCCTATAGTGCCTCTAACCAGTCCCGATGCACGTGACTCCCGCTTAGTTGGCCCTAGCGAAATTGCTGCAGGTTAAGGATAGATCCATGTCTAACGAGAAGAAAAAGTTTTTTTCACACAGTACCGTGGAAACGAACGTCGGCTTATTAATGATTTGTACCTTTATCGTGATTGCGATTGCAGGTTTAGTACAAATTGTGCCGTTGTTCTTCCAGCACTCAACAACAACTCCTACCGAAGGGGTGACTCCTTACGAGCCTTTGCAGCTATTGGG
>CANQRK010000106.1 GCA_947626245.1 uncultured Paenalcaligenes sp.
ATACTAATCCCTTTTGCCTTATTTAAGCCATTTTGGACTGTTAATCCGCAGGTCACAGGTTCGAGCCCTGTTCGGGGAGCCAAAATTCAAAAGCCCAGCTATTTATTTAGCTGGGCTTTTTCGTTTTTCGGTAGAAACTAGCTATGTGTGTCGTAAGTCATCGAAAGTTTGTGCTATCTCACAAAAACTTGATTAAAACTTTCAGCTCTAATCTTAGACGCTCCTCTCCCTATCAGCATCCCTTGTGAGCGAACCAAGCCTCTCGGCGCAAAATAAAACTGTTACAAACTCTCCCCAGAAATTGTCTTCAGGCCAAAGCTCCTACGCCAATCACTGGGTGTAACCTGAAACTTCTTTTTGAAATGCTGCCGTAATGATAATGGCGTTTGAAAACCAGTCAGTTCTGAAAGATGCTCAATAGGAACCGCTGTCGTTTCCAGAAGCTCGCGTACGCGTTGCAACCGCTCGTTAATCAGCCAGTTCAGCAGCGTCATTCCCGTTGCTTTATGAAAATGACGCGTAAAAGTGCGGCGGCTCATTGACACTATTGCAGCAAGTTCATCAATGCTATGTTGCTGGGTCAAGTTTTGACGCAGATAATCAAGCAATTGATTAATTTGCGAATCCTCGGTGGAGGCCGCTACTGGTTGTTCGATGAATTGTGCCTGTCCGCCTTCGCGATGAGGTGGAATGACAATGTTACGTGCAATCTTATTTGCGATTTTTGAGCCGTAATGAGCGCGTACGAGATAAAGACAACAATCAAGGGCTGCCCCCGTCCCTGCCGAAGTAATTATGCCATCATCATCAACATACAGTGCATTCGTATCTAAATTTACGAGAGGAAAACGCACACAAAAATCCTGCTCAGCCATCCAATGGGTCGAGGCGCGCTTTCCGTCAAGTAGCCCTGCATAAGCAAGTACATACGCACCGTAGCATAGCCCGACAACTTGGGCTCCCCTCTTATGCGCGCGGGTTAGTGTTGCAACCAGATCAGGAATAGGACGCTCATTCAGATCGTGCCATCCCGGCACAATCAAAATATCCGCTGTTTCCGCCAGCTCTAATCCGCCTTCAGGCTGTATTGTTATTACGTGATCTGCTGTTACAGAACATGCGCTAGGAGAAATAATTCTCAGTTCGAATAAATGATGCCCATCCAATATTGCACTAAAAATCAAATGCGGTACCGAAAAATGGAACAGACTGAAATTAGGGTACAAAATCAAGGCAACGATCGGTTTCTTTGTAATCAAGGCTATCACCTCACGATTTGACCCGAAAGCATCGGTATTTGTCATATGGGTCAATATTACCATAAGTTCTATTCGCTCATAATACAGACATCTACCCAAATATCTCTGGAGCAATACATGAAACGATTGAAAACGCTAGCCTTTTATTTGACCTTGAGCCTTGGCTTAACGAGTTTACCAACACTAGCAGCAGATAGCGCCTCACCCATGAACAACGAGCAAACGGTTCAGATTCAACAAATCCGTAACGCCACATTAAAAATAAACTATGCGGGGGTCACTTTTCTGCTCGATCCCTTCCTTGCCGATAAAGGGACACACCCTGGCTTTGAAGGCAGCTTTAACAGTGAACTGCGTAATCCGCTTGTCGATCTTCCAATGCCAGCACAGGAGCTTGTAAATGGAGTGGATGCAGTAATTGTAAGCCATACTCATTTAGATCATTGGGACGGTGGCGATCACACCTTTATTCCTAAAGAGATACCTTTGTTTGTACAGAATGCAACAGATGCCAAGTTAATTAGTGCACAAGGCTATACCAATGTCAGAGTTTTAGAGGATAGCGTTGTATTTGAAGGCGTACAGCTTACCAAAACGGGCGGGCAGCATGGTACTGACGAAATGTTTGCGTTAAAACCTCTAGCCGAAGGCTTGGGCGATGCCATGGGAGTCATTTTTCAAGCACCTGAACTACAAACTGTCTATGTCGTAGGTGATACCGTTTGGCGTAATGAGGTTGACCAAGCTCTTACAGAATTTGAGCCCGATGTCATTGTTTTAAATACAGGTGATGCTCGTATTGTTGGTTTTAAAGGCGCTATTATTATGGGGAAAGATGATGTGCTCCGAGCTCATCAATCAAGACCCGAAGCAAGGATTGTTGCCACGCATATGGATGCTATTAATCACATGACGCTAAGCCGAATAGAGCTAACCGAGCATGTAAAACAACATGGTATTCAAGATCACGTATTGATTCCAGCTGATGGCGAAATTATGCAGTTTTAAAGATTGCTTTATTTTAATTTACCGAGTGACTAAAACGACCCCCAATCAAAAAACGCGGGTCGTTTCTCTGGTTATAACAACATACTCTCTTGAAATATTGTTGCAATACGGATTTTTTAAGCGCCAGAAAATTTCCCAAAAAACGCCTACATTCGACTGTAATTAGGGCCACTCTCCCCTTCAGGTGGGCACCATTTTATGTTTTGGGTAGGGTCTTTAATATCACAAGTCTTGCAATGAATACAATTTTGAGAATTTATTTGAAGTCGATTATTTCCAGATAAGGAATCCTCAATTATTTCATAAACTCCAGCAGGACAGTATCTTACCTCTGGGGATCGATAAACATCATAATTCACCTCAATAGCAGTATCTTTATTTTTTAATTTTAGATGATTAGGCTGATTTTCCCGATGCGACGTATTAGTAAGGTAAACACTGGATAACCTATCAAAAGTAATAATGCCATCTGGCTTGGGATAGTTTATTTCACTCATCGACGTCGCCTCTTTCAAAGTCTCATGATCATGGCAAGCATGCTTAAATGTCCACGATCCTCGTCCTTTCGTAGACTTACTTTTCCTCTCTTTTAGCTTAAGTTCGTTAGAGACCGAATGGGGTTTAAGTGAATTCCAAAAAGGAATGCTGGGAAGCTACACCTTACTTGGGATGGCTCTGGGAGGAATCGTTGGGGGGGCATGGCTGATAAAATTGGCCGGGTAAAAACGGTTGTTATCAGTATCCTCATTTTCTCTATTGGGACAGCTATTCTAGGTGCTACGCAATCTTACCTACAATTCGCTACAATGAGATTCATTTCATCTTTAGGGTTAGGAGCACTTTATGTTGCTTGTAACACATTGATGGCTGAATACGTCCCTACCAAATATCGTACTACCGTCTTAGGGACGCTACAGGCGGGCTGGTCTGTTGGTTATGTGGTTGCATCGTTGCTTGCTGGATGGATTATTCCAACTTACGGTTGGAGATGGTTATTTTACATTGCGATTATCCCATCTATATTAGCAATAGGTATGCAAATACTCATCCCTGAACCTCAAGCTTGGATTGATGCAAAAAACAAGCAAAAAGAAAAAGGACAAGATAAATCGAAAAAAGAGAGTGCTTTTGCTATCATTTTCTCTGAAAAAAACTCTCGGAAAATGTTTATTTTATGGGCATTGACCGCAGGCTTTCTACAATTCGGTTATTACGGTGTTAATAATTGGATGCCCAACTACTTGCAAAAAGAAATGGGAATGCAGTTTAAGTCTATGACCCTATTTTTAGTAGGTTCATATACTGCAATGATTTTAGGAAAAATTATTGCAGGGATTGCTGCTGATTACTTCGGTCGTAGAGCTACATATGCCTTTGGTGCAATTGGAACCGCTGTCTTTTTACCGCTTATCGTAATTTTCCATACACCAGACAACATTCTCTATTTGCTCATTGCATTTGGTTTCCTATACGGTGTTCCTTACGGTGTAAATGCAACATACATGACGGAAAGCTTTGAAACTAAAATCAGGGGTACTGCTGTTGGAGGTGCATATAACGTTGGGCGAGCAGGTGCAGCTTTAGCACCCGCCACAATTGGCTTTATCGCAACACACTACTCTATTGGTACAGGCTTTATGGTCATGGGAGCAGCCTACTTCTTATGTGGACTGATTCCCGCACTCTTTATCAAAGAAAGGATGTTTGACCCTCAAAAAAGCTAGTTTTCAATAATAACTCATCACAGACGCAACATACATTGGGTAAGTCTCCTATAAGGAACTTACCCAGTTTTATTAGAAATGATAGCTATCGATGCAATATATTGATTTATAAACTTAAACACCTTAACCGCATCTGTGTCTTTTTGAACTGTTAGCCTACAGACACAGGTTCGAACCCTGTTCGTTTGCCTGTAGGAACACACTACGCTTGAGATGCCTGTCGTGTTTACCTGCCAATATGACGTTGGGGGGGATAGCCCATTTGATGACCTAGGCCATGTCAGAAAGCTCTTGGTCTTAATGAGGCTGAGTGTTTTTTAAAAGCTACTAAACTCTTTTATTTGATTGCGGCCAGACTGTTTGGCTTTATATAAAGCGTGATCTGCTCTTTGTATTAGATCATTGACGTGAACCGTTTTTTCTTCGGTGTTAGGATACATAGTGGCTAAGCCTATGCTTACCGTAAGCATAGAGCTATTATCGCTATAGATATGTTGATATTGTGTTTTACTAATCAAAGTGCAAACACGCTGACCCAAAATTAAAGCATTTTTAGCATCGGTATCGGGTAGCAATATGGCAAACTCCTCACCGCCGTATCGGGCCACCAGGTCTGAAGATCTACCTACTGAGGTAGAGAGTATTTTAGATATATGCTTTAAGCATTCATCACCTTCCAAGTGACCATAGTTATCATTAAATTTTTTAAAAAAATCGATATCTATCATCAGCAAAGACAGTGGCTTCTTATAGCGGTAGGCGCTATCCCATTCTTTCTTTAGGTTTTCATCTAAGGAAAGGCGATTGGCTATGTTTGTAAGCGTATCTACTCTCACGATACGCTCTAATTCAAGGGTTAATTTCTTTTCACGCGTCCAACCTTGGCGCTGCACATAAACCAAACCCGCCGAAGCAATTAATAAATACAAAACAATCGGAGCAGCCAGACCAAGCAGCTCTTGGGTGCTATTTTTCAAAACCTCTTCATTATTAATTTTAGAGACTAAAATCCAAGGTGATTGGTTAATTAAGGCGGCGGTAGCTATCACGTCTTGATTACGATAATCCACGGCATCAAAAAGCCCGCGCATACCATCAATGGCTTTTGAGAAAACCTGACTTTCCTCATCTGTATTTGTTAATAGGGGATGACGTAAAGGGCTAAGCAGTAAAACCTTATCGCCCTCTTTCATGATGAGATTGCTTTCTGCCGTGTCACTATTGCCCGGCCATTTTTCTATTAGGGTATAAAGTGTGGTACGCACATCCGTAACCAGCCAGATGCTAGCAATCGGGTTATTATTTTGATCATGTATAGGTGTAATAACCCCAAAAAACGGAAAACCAAAAAAATCATCTAGACGTGGCTCTATAGCAATAGGGCCTGCCGTTTTAAATGCTTCATGCATAACGGCTAATTCTTGGTCTGGTAACCTTAAGTTTGTTTTTCCTAAGGCGTCTAAAACGATATTGCCTTCTGCATCGACTAAATAAGCGGCGTTATAGCCGCGTTGCTCCGTCATAATACGTAAACTACGACTGATGTGATCTTGTAGATAATTTTTTGTCTTGATGCTGGATTCGTTATTTAACCAATAAGTAACAGCACTATTAAGAAGGCTGTCTTCTGTAATATGTGCAGCATCGATTACATGGCGTTCACGCCATAGCCGTAGATTATCGCGTTGTAATTGGTTAATTAATTGCAGCTCGTTTTCAGCGAGGTGTTTTTTATGCGTTTGTCGCTCAGAGTAAAAATACCATAGCCCCCATAGCAACAAAATAGTAAATACTATAATGACGATAGCAGTAGTGTTACGCCTTTGTTTTACTGTGCTATAGTATTCCATCAAAAGATTTTCCCATGGTCTATGTATCAATTTATTATAAGTGATTTTGCCTATGGTCTGCCGTCGACAAATGCTTCTTGCATCCTTTGCATTAATAGCAATGGGCACAAATCTACCTGCGTTAGCCTCTGCAAACAATAAAAACACTGTCAGAATAGGCTTATCATTAGCGCCTACTAGTCTTGACCCTACTAGTACTGCATCAATGGTAGTGGCTGAAGTTTTTCATTACAACGTGATGGAAGGCTTAGTGCAATTAGATGAGCATGGAGTGGTCAGACCTGGTTTAGCCAAAAAGTGGGATATCTCTGATGATGGCAAAAAGTATGTCTTTCATCTACGACCCGATGTGTTTTTCCATAATGGCAAACCATTAACAGCTAGTGTGGTTAAATATAGCTTAGAACGAGCTATAGCACTAAAAGAGCAAAATAAACTTTATGCAGCGTTATTCAATCGTATTGAAAAAGTATCAGTCATTGATGATGGTACGGTTTCTATACATTTTACACACCCAGATCCATTAACCTTATCTAGGTTAGCTGAGTCGCCAGCTGTTATAGTACACCCCGAGGCAGCAGATCAATTAGCCAAACACCCCATAGGAACAGGCCCATTTCAGTTTGTCGACCATCAAAACCAAGAAAAAATAACGTTAGAAAAAGCAACTGATTTTCGCGAAGCAGACTCAGTTCAGATTGATTTAATCGAGTATCATTTTATTCCTAGTCCTGAAGAGCAAGTGAAAGCGATTAAGTCAAGTAAAGTCGATTTGCTCTTTCATATGACAGCCTTAAACACAAAAGAGTTTGAGAGAAACAATCAATATGAAGTGTTACGAGGAAACTCTACCAGTAAAGTTCTACTGGCCATTAATAATAAAAAAGAACCATTAAATCATTTAAAAGTTAGACAGGCTTTATCCCATGCTATTGACCGTGAAGCCTTGCTGCGTGCGGCTTTTTTAAGTTATGGCCGTGCTATAGGTAGTCACTACGCAGTGAGTGAGTCTGGTTATATTGATTTAACCAATGTGTATCCATTTGACATTGAGCGCGCTAAACATTTACTTGCAGAAGCAAATGTAGAGTTGCCCTTAACATTAAATTTATCTTTACCTCCAACCCCTTACGCTTTAGCTGGAGGGCCCATTATAGTTAGCGCTTTAAAAGAAATTGGTGTAAATATAAACCTATTAACACCCAGTTGGGAAGAGTGGTTGTCCACCGTATTCAAAGGTGATTTTGATTTAAGCTTAATCCTGCATGCCGAACCCGCGGACTATCATATTTACACAGATCCAAATTACTACTTTGGTTACGATAGCCCTGAATATAATCAATTAGTTGAACAGTACAGCCAAAATAATAATCCCAGAGTACAACGCCAAATAATACAAAAAATTCAAAGAAAGCTAGCAGATGATGCGGTAAATGTTTGGTTATTTACCCCTGAAATTGCCACCGTGGTACGGCACGGATTAAAAGGCGTGTGGATGCACTACCCCACCTTTGCTCATCCGGTGCAACAAATGTATTGGCAATAACTA
>CANQRK010000107.1 GCA_947626245.1 uncultured Paenalcaligenes sp.
AGAACCTGAACCTGAACCTGAACCTGAACCTGAACCAGAGCCCGAGCCCGAGCCCGAGCCCGAGCCCGAGCCTGAACCTGAACCTGAACCTGAACCAGAGCCTGAACCAGAGCCTGAACCTGAACCCGCACCCGCTGAACCGGTGGCAACCACACAGGAAAAGCCCTCTAAAGGCGGATGGTTATCACGTTTGCGTCAGGGTTTATCGCGCACAGGGCAAAGCCTAACTACCTTGTTTGTTGGAGTGAAAGTTGATGAGGATCTGTTTGAGGAACTAGAGACCGCATTGATTATGGCGGATGCAGGGGTAGAGGCCACTGATTCGTTATTGACTGAGCTACGTGCCCGCGTTCGCAAAGAGAAAATCACAGATGGTGCCGAGGTTAAACGTATTTTACGCGAGGCGCTGACACAGCACTTAACACCACTAGAAAAAACCTTTCCTTTGAGGTCAGCCAAACCTTTGGTAGTCATGATTGCTGGGGTCAATGGAGCGGGTAAAACCACCTCTATTGGTAAACTAGCTCATGCTTTCCAACAGCAGCAAGCCAGTGTGTTGTTAGCTGCAGGAGATACGTTCCGAGCTGCGGCACGCGAGCAGCTGATAGAGTGGGGTAATCGTAATCAGGTTCAGGTAATTGCCCAAGAGGGCGGCAATCCAGGGGCCGTGGCATTTAATGCGGTTGTAGCAGGCAAGTCACGCGAAGCGGATGTGGTTATGGTGGATACCGCCGGCCGTTTACCCACGCAGTTGCACTTGATGGAAGAGCTGAAAAAGGTGAAGCGTGCTATCGACAAGGCCGAATCAGGTGCGCCTCACGAGTGCTTATTGGTTATTGATGGCAACACAGGCCAAAATGCTTTAGCACAAATCAAAGCGTTTGATGCGGCCGTTGGCTTGACGGGCTTGGTGGTAACCAAGCTAGACGGTACTGCCAAGGGGGGTATTTTGGCGGCGGTGGCAGCAGGTAGCAATGGTGTGCGTCCTATTCCCGTTTATTGGATTGGGGTGGGCGAGGGCATGCACGATTTGCAGCCCTTTGTGGCCAGTGAGTTTGCTGGGGCTTTACTCGGCGACTAAATCTAAAAGTGGTAAATCCAAACGCTGTGCTTGTAATAAGCCCAGCGTTTTTTTGCTTTTAAGGTCGTATTTATCGATTTTTTTATTAAGCCAATCTAAGGCAAACTGTTTTTGCGTCGAGGTGGCAGCCTGAGTTTGGTACCAGCTTTGGGCCACATAAGCATCACAGAGATGGCCAAGGTGATCTTGGGCTTTGGCTAGGTGCATATAAAGAGGCTCGTTTTCATCATAGCCTAAGGCTTCGAGGTTGTAGCGTAACCGTTTGATTTGGTTGCGTAAATAATGACGCTTTTCGGGCTCTAGCGAATCGAAGTGCTTGCTCAGCGCTATAATGCGTAACCAGTTGCGTTGCAGGCGATACACCAAGCGTTGCGCTTGTTCAGGGTCTTGAGCGCTGTCAATCAAGCCACGCTCTAACACCAAGTTTTTTAAGTTGTCTAATAAAAGCAGCTGATAGCTTTGGCTAGCGGCAAGGGAGCGCGGGTGACGCCCAATGCGTTTGGGTGGCGCCAGCTTTTTAGCGGAGGGTAGGCCGGCAGCGATGAGTTTCGGTTGTAGCTCTAGCCACAGCATGTCTTTGTCACGCCAGCGTCCAAATTTACGGTATTGCTCAAGCAGGTGTTCAGCATGCTCTTTTTCTAACGGGCTAAGCCACGGTTTGAAAAGTTGACGGCAAGAACGTAAGCGTCGTAGCCCCACACGCATCAGGGTTAAATAGCTAGCTTGTAGGTCGTTAGGCGCCTGAATACTGTCTATACCGGCTAAAAAGGCGGCATTACGAATAATTTGCGTTAAAAATCGTTGACTGGCTTGGTGGTACAAGGGGGCCAGATCGATGTGTGCGCTAAGAGGGGCCACACCTAATCGATAGGGTTGAGCCGCCAACGCTAAGGCAGCGTCTGTACCGTGTAAAGAATGAGGGTGCTGGCTGGCTAGTTCGTAAAGCGCATCACCTCGTTCAGATTTAGAGCGCAGCTCGATCAGCAAAGGCAGTTGTTGTAACCATTGCTGCCCTATATCAAATACTGCTGTCATGGGGCCTGATTTCAGCTCAAACTCGACTTCGCTAATGGGTAGGCTGTGTTGCTGTGCTTTGATGTGGCCTACATCCCAAGCAATTTCAATCTCTGCTGTGTTGTGCTGAACGATGGCTGTAGTGCGTAATACCTCGGTCTGATAGCGTGTCACTAAGGGGCTTTGTAGGCTTTGGATCAGCGACTGTGCGGCGGTGCCCTGATACAGGCTAAGATCTAGGCTGGGTTCTGGGCGAAGATGATTGAACTCTAAAACACTGAGCTCGTCATCTGCGCGTAACTTTAAGGTTTGCACCCATTGTTGCCCTTCTAGGCGTAAACGTAAGGCAGCCTGTTGGCGTGCCAAATCCCTTTGGGGAGTATCAAAGTAGTGGGCCGCCAAAGAAATAGCAGGTTGGTTTTGAATCAGGGCCATTACCTGAGCCACAGTGGCTTGGTGAGCCGTGGGGACATAAAGTTTGAGTTCGCGTTCTAGCACAGCAATATATTAAATAGCAGAATAACCTAAGGCGGAAGAAATGGTGCTTGCGCAGCTTTTGAGGGCTTGCGCAATTGGACCTGTCATTGAAGCATCAAATACCTGACTAGGACCAATACTGGTTAAGGCCAACACAATATTACCGGAATGGTCAAAAACGGGTACGGAAATCGCATCAATACCAGGTAAAGGATTACCCAGCGCTTGTGCCGCACCTTGGTGGCGTATTTCTTGTAATAGAGTCGAAAAACGGGCTTCGTCATGATCCATATGAGTGCTACGTAGCACGGCTTGATCGTGAAACTCGCGTTCGAGATAATGCTGCACGACTTTTGGGGCTAGCCACGCAGCAAAGACATGACCGGTCGCGGTATAGCGCATGGACATCACTGTACCGGCACGCATGTTGACATGAACAGGGTAGCTGGCTTCGCACAGATGCACAATCGTAGGGCCATGAGAGCCCAGTACTGCAATAGCCAAGGTATGCCCAATGCCAGAGGCCGTTTCATTCACAATGGGGTGCGCGACTCGTAAAGGGGTAGAGTGTTGCAAGCTAACCAGCCCCATTTGCATAGCAAAAGGGCCTAGTTCATAGTGGCCACTAAGGCCGTCTTGGCGCACCAGGCCCACATTAATAAAGCTAACCAAATAGGGGTGCGCTTTGGCGGAGCTCATGTCAGCGGCAGCCGCTAGCTCCCCTAAAGGTAGAGACGTCCCCGCTTGTACTAAAGCCGCCAATAAACGGTGACCTGTTTCTACAGACTGGATACGACGACGACCAGCATCGTTATGAATAGAGACGGTGGACATAAAAATAGGGCTTTCTAAGTACTAAGAAAAATTAACTGGAAGAATTGTGTAGAAATTGTACCTAATTGCGTAGCAGAGGCTAAAATAGAACAAAATTAATTAGGCATGGCAATTATGAATCAGCACACACACGATACGAATTACGACGTCTACGATATTTCACCTGTTACAGACATAGTGGCCGAGCTACGCGCCGGCCATATGGTTATTTTAGTCGACGAAGAAGACCGCGAAAACGAAGGCGATCTGGTTATGGCCGCCGAGTTTGTGACGCCTGAGGCGATCAACTTCATGGTAACTCATGGACGCGGTTTGGTTTGTTTGACGCTAACCGAAGAGCGTTGTCAGCAGCTAGACTTACCTTTGATGGCCGTGCGTAATGGCACTCAGTTCGGTACAAACTTTACCGTTTCTATCGAGGCTGCCGAAGGGGTGGAGACCGGTATTTCCGCTGCTGACCGCGCCAAAACGATACGGGTGGCTGTGGCACGCGATGCGCGTCCTAGCGACCTAGTTCAACCTGGCCATATCTTTCCTCTCAAGGCAGCTAATGGTGGCGTCTTGGTGCGCGCTGGTCATACCGAGGCAGGTTGTGATTTAACTCGTATGGCAGGATTGACTCCCGCTGCCGTTATCTGTGAGATCCTCAATGCCGATGGAACCATGGCGCGTTTACCACAGTTAATTGAATTTGCTAAGCAGCATGACCTAAAAATCGGTACTATTGCCGATCTTATTCAATACCGTAGTGCCCACGAGTCAATGGTAGAGCGCTTGTTTGAACAAGAAATGACGACTCCTTGGGGGCATTTTCGCGCTATCGGTTACAAAGACCTTGCCTCAGGCGAGCCTCATTTAGCCTTGGTACACGGTGCCTTATCCCCCGATGTGGAAACGTTGGTTCGAGTCCACGAGCCTACTACCGTTATTGACTTACTTTGCGCCGACAGTACCGACCATAGCTGGAGCATTCCCGATGCCCTAAGCACCATTGCCAAGGCACAATCTGGGGTGGTCGTAATGTTAAACTGCCAAGGATCCCAAGAAAAAATCTTTGAGCAATTTAATTTACGTCGCTCAGAGCCCGAAGAGTCCTCTGGTCGTTCTACCGAGCATCGTTATGACTTGCGCACTTATGGTATTGGTGCTCAAATTTTACGTGACTTAAACGTGGGTAAAGCCCGTTTATTAGCACGCCCTCGAAAAATGCCAAGTATGACCGGTTTTGCCCTCGACATAACGGGCTACTTGACCGAACCCACTGCTTAATTTTGTTTGGAGTCTACCCATGAAGCCCTACTTTGTAGAACCTGATTTAAACGGCGAAGGCCTACACATTGGTATCGTGCGAGCACGATTTAACGAGGAAATTGGCCTCGCCCAACAAGAAGCATGTATTGAAGAGCTTGTCCGTTTAGGCGTAGACCCCCAAGACATCACGGTATTTAGCGTACCGGGTGCTCTCGAGGTGGGTGTGGCAGTGATTCAAATGGCTGAAACCACCGAGTTCGACGCTTTGATTGTTTTAGGTGCTGTGGTGCGTGGTGAAACCTATCACTTCGAAGTCGTCAGCAATGAAAGCGCAGCCGCTATAGCTCGTGTTTCCATTGGCACAGGTCTGCCTATTGCCAATGGTATTTTGACTGTAGAAAACGAAGAGCAGGCCCATGCACGTACAGCAGAAAAAGGTCGTGATTGCGCCCAAGCTGCTGTAGAAATGGCAAATCTCTTATCGCTACTTGAACCTAGCGATGATTTTGATGACGAGGACGAAGATTTTGACGATGAAAACTAATTCTGTTGATACCGAACAGGATGAACTAAGCGGTACTCCTCGTCACCGTGCGCGGGCTTTTGCTGTACAGGGTATTTATGCTTGGCTCATCCGAGGCGCTGATGGCCTTCACGAGTCAGCGGGTATTGATGCGCACATTCGTGGTGAAAAAGGGTTTGAAACGTGTGATACCGAGTGGTATCACACGATCTTGTTTGGTGTAATGCGTGACGCGACTCTACTCCAAGATCAATTCAAGCCCTTTGTCGATAGACCCATCGCCGAGCTCTCTCCTATCGAGCATGCGGTTTTGCTATTGGGCACCTACGAACTCATGCATCATACCGAAGTACCGTATCGTGCCACTATCAACGAGGCGGTCGAGCTGGCTAAATCCTTTGGTGGTACTGATGGCTTTAAGTTCGTCAATGGTGTGCTTGATCGCGTTGCGGCTCAGGTGCGTCCTGCCGAGTTTAAAAAGTATCAAGCCGGTCGCTTTAAAAAACGCTCCTAAAAGGTCGGGTTATGGCAGCTTTGAATGAATTTAGTTTGATCCAAACCTATTTTAATCAAGCTGCTCCCGAGGGCTATTTAGGTGTAGGTGATGATTGTGCTGTCTTTGCTGTACGGCCGGGCTATCAGCTCGCCGTCAGTACTGACACGCTCATCGAGGGGCGTCATTTTTTTGCTGATACCGATCCCTATCAGTTAGGGCACAAGGCTTTAGCGGTTAATTTATCAGACTTGGCTGCCATGGGCGCTCAACCCAAAGGGTGTGTGTTGGCTTTGGCCGTTCCTGCCATTAATCAGCCGTGGTTACAGCAGTTTAGTGCGGGCTTTTATGCCTTAGCCCAGCAGGCAAATTGTCCCTTAATTGGTGGCGATACCACACGTAGTCGTTCCGAACTTATTTTTACGGTGACCGTTTTTGGCGAGGTCCCTCTTACGCAAGCATTACGTCGTGATTTGGCTCAGGTCGGTGACGACATTTGGGTCACAGGCACACTAGGTGCTCCCGATTTAGCATTAGGCTATTTATCAGGGCAGTGGCCTCTGGATTCACAGCGTTTAGCTCAAACCCGGTCTTTGCTCGAAGCGCCACAGCCTCCTGTTCATTTTGCGCCTCATTTACTGGGTCATGCGCATGCGGCGATTGATATTTCCGATGGTCTACTCCAAGACCTCAGTCATATTTTGCAGGCCAGTCGGTGTGGTGCTCAGCTAGAGTGGTCACAGTTACCTATGCATCCGGCTTTGCAGGGAATCCATACAACGCAACAGCTAAAAAGCGTTTTAACAGGGGGGGATGTGTTTCAGTTATGCTTTACAGCACCCGCTTCTGAACGAGCTTATCTTCTTAAGTTAGCCGCTCAACAGGGCGTCACTCTTAGTCGTGTTGGGCATATCACTGAAACGCCTGATTTAGTTGTGCTCGATGCGCATCATCAACCTTTGACTTTGCCCTCTCAAAAGGGTTTTGATCACTTTTCTCTATGACTTCCAAAACATCAGTGCGACCGTCTTTAGCCTGGGTATGTGCTAAACCATGGCGTTTTTTAGCCTTTGGGATGGGTTCGGGGCTTATTTATCCGGGGCCAGGTACATGGGGAACGGTATGGGGTTGGCTTATTTGGTTGGCTGCATTGCAGTTTTTACCTCTGGTCTTAGCCCCTCTTTTCCTAGGGCTAAGTTTTGTTTTAGGATGTTGGTTTTGTCAAAAAACCGGCGATGAGCTCGGTGTATCCGATCATGGTGGCATGAACTGGGACGAAGCCGTCGCTATTTGGCTCGTGTTGTGGTGCATGCCTTTTGATACATGGTGGATGCAGGTTTTAGCCTTTGTCTCTTTTCGATTTTTTGATGTAGTCAAACCTATGCCCATTAAATGGTTTGATCAAAAGGTCAGTGGTGGTTTTGGGGTGATGCTAGACGACATCATCGCGGCATTTTATAGTTTGCTGGTTTTGTATTTAATCGCTTATTTTGTGTAGGAGCGGATCATGACGTTGACTCCAGCTATTATCCAAGCGGTACATCATTTAGCACAACGCTTATTGGCTCATCGACAGTATATAGCTACCGCTGAGTCTTGCACTGGCGGGTTGATTGCAGCGGCATTTACCGCTGTTAGTGGCACCAGTTCATGGTTTGAGCGTGGTTACGTCACCTATAGCAATAGTGCCAAACA
>CANQRK010000108.1 GCA_947626245.1 uncultured Paenalcaligenes sp.
AAAAAAAAACCCGAGATCTAATAGATCTCGGGCAAATCCACCAAAGGAGGAGGGTGGAGGAGACAACCGGGGCATGTTGGGCTGCAAGGGGTTTTCCCGAGCCTGAGCAACAATTTAGGGTTATTACCCTTGTGCTGCTTCTCAACATCCAATAACTAAAGTGTATCCACTATTTTGGTGCAATGCAAGGCAATTGGCCTAATCAATCCTATTTTTGTCGTTTTGTCGCAAATTTTCTACAAACAAAAAATCAAAAGTCTTTAGGCAATAACCCTTATCGTGGTCTTAGGTAGTACCACTAGAACCTATAGGCAGTGGTCGTCATGACTTTAGACATACAACGCATAGCAAAGCGAACCGGCGCTGGCAAAGCGCTAGCCCCTTCTTGTTCTGCTGTGGTGCGATGAGCGATCTCGTCTAAGCGCATTTTCTCTACAATAGCTCTAGAACGCTGATCTTGCTCAGGCAAGGACTGCAAATGATTGTCTAGGTGTTGTTCAACTTGGCGCTCGGTTTCTGCCATAAAACCTAAATTATAGGGTTTGCCTGCCTTGCTTGCGACCACCCCCAACCCCAACGAGGCCACATACCACAAAGGGTTCAACACACTAGGACGACTACCCAGCTCTTTTAGGCGATCGTCACACCACACCAAATGATCGACCTCTTCAGAGGCGGCCTGATGTAACAAGTGCTTTAGGGCATGATCATCAACCAACAAGGCCTGCCCACGGTACAACGCCTGAGCACACACCTCGCCCACATGGTTCACTCGCATTAAACCAGCCGCATGTTTAGCCTCAACCTCGCTGAGAGTCTCGTCTTTTTGATTTAAAGAGCGCCCAGCAGGATTAGGTCTGGAGGCCTGGGCAGAGCGCGTCAACACCTGAGCGGCATGCCCCACCTCGGTAAGAATCGCATCAAATAAAGAAGTGCGTCGTTGCAACAGCGGTACTACCTGTGGTTGCACGACGACTAAGGCCGTGCTTTGATCGGTTGTGGTCATGGTGATTCTCCTGATGGATCCCGACGGAATCTGGGGGATTCGCGATCAATCCATTGTGAATAAAGCTACAATATCCCTATTGTAAGACAAAGTGCTTTTGCCTTCTTTGTCAAAACTCATGTTCAAGGAACCACACCATGGAATGTACAGTTAACTGGAATCATAATAACGGTATGCTTTTTGTGGCCAGCACAGGTAGCGGTCACGTCACGGTAATGGATGGCGCGGTCGAGGGTGGCGGCAATGATTCTGCTCCGCGCCCAATGGAACTACTGCTCGCTGGTACGGGTGGTTGCGCGGCCTATGATGTGGTGCTCATCTTAAAACGCGGACGCCATCAGGTCACCGACTGCCAAGTTCAGCTGCAAGCCGAACGCGCCGACACCGAGCCCAAGGTCTTTACCAAGATTCACTTCAACTTCGTAGTCTCCGGCCGTGATTTACCCCAAGCCGCTGTCGAACGAGCCGTCAAACTTTCTCACGAAAAATACTGCTCAGCCAGCGCTATGCTAGAGAAAACCGCAGAAATGACGTACTCCGTTGAAATTAGGAATAACTAAAATGGGCCTAAATCAATACGAAACCCTCATGCGTCATGTCTACGAAAACGGCACTCAAAAAACCGATCGTACTGGCACTGGGACTCTATCCACATTTGGCTACCAAATGCGTTTTGACTTAGCCCAAGGTTTCCCCTTAATCACCACCAAAAAGCTACATACTCGAAGTATTTTTATCGAGTTGCTGTGGTTTTTACGTGGCGACAACAATATCAAATGGCTACACCAAAACAAGGTCAGCATTTGGGACGAGTGGGCAGATGACAACGGAAATCTAGGTCCAGTTTATGGAGTGCAGTGGCGTTCTTGGCCCGCTCCCAATGGCGAGTCCATCGACCAAATCACTCAGCTCATCGAGCAAATCAAAACCAATCCAGACTCGCGCCGCTTAATTGTGTCGGCTTGGAACGTCGCTGACATCCGCAATATGGCTTTGCCTCCATGCCATGCGCTGTTCCAGTTTTATGTAGCCGACGGCAAGCTCTCGTGCCAACTGTATCAGCGCAGCGCAGATATTTTCTTGGGTGTGCCCTTTAATATTGCCAGCTATGCCTTGTTAACTCATATGGTTGCTCAACAATGTGACCTAGAGGTAGGCGACTTTATCTGGACCGGCGGTGACTGCCACTTATACAGCAACCACCTCGAACAAGTGCAACTGCAACTAAGCCGCGAGCCACGTCCTTATCCCAAGCTACTTATTCATCGCAAGCCTTCCAGTATTTTTGATTACGAACTCGAGGACTTCGAGATCGTCGACTACGATCCTCATCCACATATCAAAGCCCCCGTCGCGGTGTAACCCATGAAAACCAAAATAAAAATGGTGGTGGCCTACTCCACCAATCGCTGTATAGGCAAAGACAACGATATGCCTTGGCATCTACCCAAGGACCTCGCCCACTTCAAAGCCGCCACCCTAGGTTTACCTATTATTATGGGTCGTAAAACCTGGGACTCCATCGGCCGACCTTTACCGGGTCGTCCTAATTTTGTCATTAGCCGCAACAACGACTTTGCTCCAACTGGCGTCACCGTATTTAGTCACCTAGACGATGCCTTAGCCGCTTGCGCTGACTACGAGGCCGCCTGCATTATTGGTGGTCAGCAAATTTTCACGCTAGGCCTAGCCGTCGCCGATGAAATCATTGCCACCGAGATTCATGCTCACGTAGCAGGCGATACTTTTTTCCCCGAACTTCCCTCTGGTTGGATAGAAACCGAACGTTTGCCCCAGCCCGAAGAAAATGGATATCGCTACGACTTTGTTACCTATAGCAAACAGCATTAATAGGCCCTCATTTCCTATGTCTATTCGCTCCAAACTGCCTCATTTACGTCCTAACATTTTCTCCTATGTGTCAGGCTTAGCCTCGCAACACAAAGCCATTAACTTGGCTCAAGGCTTTCCGGACTTTGGCTGTGCGCCCGAACTGATTGAACTGCTTCATAAATACAGCAGCAAAGGATTAAATCAATATGCCCCAAGTCACGGAATCCCCGCGCTACGTACCCAAATCAGTCATTATTTAGAAAAACGTGATGGCTACCGTTATGATGCTGATGAAGAAATCACCGTTAGCGCTGGCGCAACTGAAGCCTTGTTTTGTAGTTTTGCTGCCCTCATCCGCCCAGGTGATGAAGTCATCATCCTAGAGCCGGCCTATGACACCTACGAGCCCACCATCGAACTATTTGGTGGTGTAGTACGTCGTGTCCAACTACAAGCCCCGCACTTCCATGTTGACTGGAACGCCGTCAAACAATGCCTTAATCCAAAAACCAAGGCCATTGTGCTCAATACGCCGCATAATCCCAGCGGCACTATTTTATCAAAAGTAGACCTACAGCAACTGGCCGAACTCGTCGATGGCAGTGACATTACCGTTATCAGTGATGAAGTCTATGCAGATATGGTATTTAGCCCTCATCAACATATCAGTGCGGCCAGCGTACCGGCCCTGCGTGAACGCAGTATTGTGATTGGTTCATTTGGTAAAAGCTTTCATATTACCGGTTGGAAAGTGGGATTTTTCGCTGCGCCAGCTGCTCTCAGTGCCGAGTTACGCAAGGTCCATAGTCTAACGACGTTCTCTGTGCATACTCCCTCTCAATTTGCTCTGGCCGAGCTGATGCAAGACCCCTCTCATATTGCCGATGTTGCTCGCCTTTATGAGCAAAAGAAAAACTACTTTTTAGATGGACTGAACGGTTCCGCTTGGCAGTTTTTACCTAGTCAAGGTAGCTATTTCTTGACGGCAGATTGCAGCAATATCAGCCAAGACAATGATATGGATTTTTGCCATACGCTGATTTATGAGCACAAAATCGCCACTATTCCCTACAGCGCTTTTTACTTAAATGCGCCATCTAACCAAAAACTGATTCGTTTTTGTTTTGCTAAACAAGAACAAACGCTAGATAGTGCCATTGAGATTTTGAAGGGTATTACCTCTTTGTAAAACCTTCATGTATGCGGGGGCCACGCCCCCGGTACCTGCCTGCATTTGACTCGTGTAGAGCCTCTCCCATCAGACACGTTTTCTCTGTATACCCCCCATCTTTGGGTATAAGCCCTACTGTACAGCTAGGCGCTGAACTCCTATTATGCAAAATAATTTGCAAATTTCACCCAAAGCAAATTATTTTGCGCCTTAGCTTAGCTGCGCATAGACATGTCTAGCTCATACAGGAGAAAACATGAAGACCCCATTCCTCACGTTGTTTACTACCGCTTTTGCCGCCTTAAGCCTGAGTGCGGCCGCTGTTAGCGCCAAACCCCTCGTCGTCGCTGTAGATACTGCCTTTGTTCCTTTCGAGTTTAAACAAGGCGATACCTATGTAGGCTTTGATATTGATATGTGGGATGCCATCGCTAAAGACCTAGATATTGAATACCGTTTACAGCCCATGGATTTCAGCGGTATTTTGCCAGCGCTACAAACCAACAACGTCGACGTGGCCCTAGCGGGCATCACCATTACCGACGAACGTCGTAAAGCCATTGATTTCTCAGATGGGTATTACGACAGTGGCTTTATCTTAATGGTGGACACTGACAGTGATATTCAAAACTTCGAAGACCTAAAAGGCAAAACCTTAGCACTAAAAACCGGTACCTCTGCAGCCCAATACGCCCGCGATAACTTTACAGACACAACATTACGCTTGTTTCCTAACATCGATAATGCCTATCTAGAGCTACAAACTGGACGCGTAGATGCTGCCATGCACGATACACCCAATGTGTTGTATTACATCAAAGAAGCCGGTCAAGGTCGCGTTAAAACCGTAGGGGATCAAATGCTCGCCCATGAATACGGTATCGCCTTTCCTAAAGGCAGCACGCTGATTCCTGACGTCAATGCTAGCCTAGCTAACATGAAAGAAGATGGTCGTTACGATGCCATTTATCAAAAATGGTTTGGTACCCAACCGCCTAAAAAATAATACCTGAGTCCCCGCCTAGCGGGGCTTTTTCCTCTTAGGACGGCTTAGTATGAATTTTGAATGGCCTATTATTTATAGCTCCATGCCCGCTTTGCTTAAAGGGGCAGAACTAACTCTTTATATCACCATTATTGGTTTAGTAGGCGGCATGTTGGTGGGCTTGTTGTTTGGCTTGATGCGCGCCTATGGCAATGCCTTAATACGCAGCATTGCTACTTTATATATTGGTTTGGTACGCGGTACACCTATCGTCGTCCAAGTCATGTTTATTTATTTTGCCCTACCCATGCTAATAGAACTACGCGTGGACCCTCTTTCGGCAGCCATTGTCACCATTATCGTGAACTCCGGTGCCTATATAGCAGAAATTGTACGGGGCAGCTTTCAATCAGTCGCTAAAGGCTTACACGAAGCGGGCTTAGCCTTAGGCATGCCTAAATGGCGCGTATTGGCTTTTGTGGTAGGCCCAGTGGCTTTCCGACGGATGGTACCCCCACTAGGTAACCAGTTTATTGTTAGCTTAAAAGACACCTCTTTATTTATTGTCATTGGGGTGGCTGAACTCACCCGTCAAGGCCAAGAAATCATGGCCTCTAATTTCCGGGCCGTAGAAGTCTGGACCGCAGTCGCTATTCTTTACTTAATTATGATCGGCCTGCTGTCCTTTGGGTTACGCCTCATAGAAAAAAGGATGCATGTGCTATGACAAACACCCAAAACATGGTTGAGTTCAAGCAGGTGACCAAACGCTTTGGTGAAACCGTGGTCTTAGATCAAGTCGATCTCACTCTTAAAGCGGGTGAGGTCACCGTGCTTATCGGTCCCTCAGGCTCAGGCAAATCCACCTTATTACGGTGCATCAATGTATTAGAACGCATTGATGGTGGCGATCTGCTAGTCGATGGACTCAGTGTGCTTGGCAACTCTAGTCAAGTTCGAGAAATACGCCAAGAAGCCGGCATGGTTTTTCAGCAGTTCAATTTATTTCCTCAAATGACTGCGTTAGAAAACGTGGCTTTTGGTCCGCGTCAGGTTCGAGGCACCTCTAAAAAACAAGCTCAGGCCGAAGCCTTGATCTTGTTAGAAAAGGTCGGACTCAAAGAACGCGCCAACCATTACCCCAGCGAGCTTTCTGGTGGACAGCAACAACGCGTGGCCATTGCGCGGGCTCTGGCAATTAAACCCAAGCTGATGCTATTTGATGAACCCACTTCTGCTTTGGACCCGGAGTTACGTCACGAGGTCTTAGGAGTCATGCAAGATCTAGCCGAAGAAGGCATGACCATGGTGGTGGTCACCCATGAAATGGCCTTTGCTCGCCAAGTCGGTCACCGCATGATCTTTATGGAAAATGGCAAAATCTCTGCAGATGGTCATCCCGAAGAGCTGATTAAAAACCCCGCTAATGCACGCCTCCAGTCTTTTTTACAACACGTCGAATAATGTCCTCTTTACCGTATTTACAACTTAATGGCTCGCCCTATGAACTTGGCGTTCAGTTAGGCCAATTTGGGGCCGCTGCCTTTCATCGTCATGTACTGCCTAGTGCTGCGTGGACTGAACTCAGTCAATGGCGAGGCACAGACGCTATCCACTCTATGCAACAGCAGGTACAAAATGACTTCCCGCTCATTTGGCAAGAAATCAGTGGTTTGGCCCAGGGCTTAGACATCCCGCTTGAAGACGCTTTTATTTGGAATAGTCGCGGTGACTTGTGGGCCATGGCACCAGATAGCTGCTCTAGTGTATTACAGCGTCAGCCTCAGCCACGTATTACACACAACGAAGATGGTGACCCCGGGTTTGTTGGCCATTGTGCCGTGATTGAATTTAACCCTGATAATGGTCCTCGTTTTGTTTCTTTTGTGTATCCCGGTTCCATACCAGGACATACTTTTGCGGCCAATGAACACCATTTGGTCATGAGCGTTAACAATATACGGGCTCTATTTACCTTACCCGGTGTTCCCCGCATGGTGCTATGCCGCGCGATTCTAAATTGCCGTACCGTCGCCGAAGCGGTCACCTTGTTGCGTACTCAGCCTCGTTCAGGAGCATTTAATCTGAATTTAGGCGATGCCAGTGGTGCCATTCACAGTGTCGAATTTAATCAAGCCGCTGTTTCGGATTTCGCCATTAGCACTCCCTATTTTCATGCTAATCATGCTGTACATGCCGAAATGCGTAATTATCCTCAAATCATTACCGGCAGCTCTGGTTATAGGCAAATTCAAGGCGAGCAGTGGGTAGC
>CANQRK010000109.1 GCA_947626245.1 uncultured Paenalcaligenes sp.
GCTTCGTCGGGAGTTTGGAAAATAGCATCCACATGACCACGCAAGCTGGGAAACATATCGGCAACAGGCATGCCGGATTCTTGGCGTGACGTGACTGCCACGACCTGAGCCTGTGGATGTTGAGCTAATAAACGCAGTAGTTCCACACCGGTATAACCGGTTGCACCCACAATACCGACTCGAATAGGTTTGTCCTGTGCTAGCGTAGACATATGTCCCCTTTATGTGTAGCAATCAATCAAGATAAAGAATCTATTAATATAAATGAAATAGGCTCGTTTGGGCAGCTTTTAGCCAGATATCCTGTGCAAGAAAGCCATGCGGTACGAGAGCCACCTTGTACGTGGGAGCCATACCCCCGGCCGTCCAAGTATTCCATACCCGCTCACGATCTAATATAAAAAAACCCCAGCCGGAGCTGGGGTTTTTGAGCACCACAAGGGGCCGTGAAACAATTAGCGTTTGCTGAACTGTTTGCGACGACGAGCTTTGTGGAAACCCACTTTCTTACGTTCAACTTCACGTGCATCACGTGTTACTAAGCCGGCTTGTTTTAGCAAGGACTTGAGTGTTTCGTCGAAGTCGATCAAAGCACGAGTAATACCGTGACGTACCGCACCGGCTTGACCGCTTTCGCCGCCGCCATGTACGTTAACTTTGATGTCAAAAGACTCGAGGTTCTCTGTGAGAGCTAAAGGCTGACGCACAATCATGCGGCCTGTTTCACGAGCGAAGTATTCGTCTACAGGTTTGCCATTAACAACAATAGCGCCTGTGCCTTTTTTGATGAATACACGTGCCACCGAAGATTTGCGGCGGCCTGTACCGTAATTCCAATTACCGATCATGACCTGTCCTTAGATTTCCAGTGGTTTAGGCTGTTGGGCGGAGTGCGGATGCTCTGCGCCAGCATAAACCTTCAGTTTCTTGGCCATGGCGTAACCCAATGGACCTTTGGGGAGCATACCTTTGACGGCTTTCTCTAGAGCACGACCAGGGAAACGCTGCTGCATGGTTTCGAAGTTGGTCTCTTTGATACCACCCACATAACCAGTATGGTGGTAGTATTTTTTGTCTTGTAGTTTGTTACCGGTAACGCGGATATCAGCTGCGTTAATAACTACAATGTAATCGCCAGTGTCAACGTGCGGAGTGTATTCTGGTTTGTGTTTACCACGTAGGCGGCGTGCAACTTCGCTGGCCACACGACCGAGGACTTTGTCCTTGGCATCAATCACAAACCACTCACGACGGACTTCATGCGGCTTGGCCACAAAGGTCTTCATGATGGGTTCCTAAAAATAGAAAGGCATTACGCCATATAAATAATACGTTAGTCTACAAGCCAAGGCGTTATTTTTCGCCCGTACTAATAACCAATAGACTAAGACGTAAAATTCTACCACAAAATAGCGACAAGCCAACAAAAAAGCCCTCTTTGCGCGTCTAAGAGGGCTTTAATGCGACAAAATCGAATTAACGACCGCGGTTTGCCAACGCAATACCTAGGTAGTTATCGTAGGAACCTTCGGCAACACGGAACCAAGGTACTAGCTCGTCACGGAAAGCCATGTAGTTGTCATAGATAAGTTTAAAGCGTTCGTCTTTTTCGCAGAACTCTTTGTAGACTTCGTTAGACATCTTGAAGGAGGCATCCATCACATCACGTGGGAAAGCTTTCAACACAGCGCCATTGGAAATCAAACGACGCAATGCACCGGGGCCTTGGGAGTCGTAAATGGCTAGCATGTTGTCAGAAGCGGCACGAGCTGCGGTGGCAACCATGTCTTGATAGGCCTTGGGTAGGTCGTTAAAGGCGTCTTGGTTCACGTATAAAGATACCTGAGCCGCACCCTCCCACCAACCGGGGTAGTAGTAGTACTTGGCGACTTTTTGTAGACCGAGCTTTTCGTCGTCTACGGGTCCCACGAACTCGACCGCATCCAGCGTGCCTTTTTCCAAGGAAGGATAAATATCCCCTGGAGGTACTTGCTGAGGAATCACACCTAAACGTGCCAAGACCTCGCCAGCAAAACCGGCTGTACGCATTTTTAGACCTTTAAGGTCTTCGACGGAGTTAATTTCCTTGCGATACCAACCACCCATTTGGGTACCGGTGTTACCGAAGGGGAAGTTCACGATATTACGCGTTGCGAAGAGCTCGCGCATGAGCTTCATGCCATCGCCTTGATACATCCAGGCGTTCATTTGACGAGCGTTCAAACCAAACGGAACCGCTGTATCAAAACAGAAGGAGGGATCCTTGCCATAGAAATAGTACGACGCACTTTGCGCCATTTCTACGGTACGGTTTTCCACCGCATCCATGACCTCGAAACCAGGTACGATTTCGCCTGCAGGGTATAAACGCACAGAGAAATTGCCGTCAGAAATTTCGTTAAGCATTTTAACGAACAGCTCTGCGGTTGAGTAAAGCGCTGGTAAAGACGGTCCATAGGTGGACGTCATTTTCCAATTAAGCTTTGGAAGGCTTTCTGCAATAGCGGGAGCTGCTACTGCAGCAGTACCAGCCATTGCCGTTAAGCCAGCTTTTTTCAAAAATGAACGACGCTGCATCGCGTGGAACCTCCATGACGTTCAATAAAAGATGACCAAATTATACTGGTCGCTACGGTATCATACACCCCTAAAATAGGGTGTGTTATTAGGATTAATCTTAGGTTTCAAACCAAGCCGTTAGTTAGCTACCAGCCACGGCTAGCTCTTCAATTAATAGCGAGCCGCTTTGTTTGCCGCCACGCACCATCACATCATTACCCACTGCCACTATCTGTTGGAACATCGTAGCCAAGTTGCCAGCAATAGTGATCTCTTCGACGGCGTGTTGAATTTCCCCGTTTTCAACCCAAAACCCAAAGGCTCCGCGCGAATAATCGCCGGTCACATAATTAATGCCCTGACCAATGAGTTCGGTGACATACAAACCAGTCCCTAGCTTTTTCAGCATCTGAGTGAGGCCATCACCGGCTTGAGTCTGACTGGAGAGCAAACGCAAATTGTGAGCCCCGCCCGCATTACCGGTGGTCGGCATGCCTAATTTACGCGCGGTGTAACTGGATAGAAAATAGCCTTGCAATACGCCTTGATCCACAATAATACGCTCTCTGGTCTTGACCCCTTCGGCATCAAAAGGCGCACTGCCTAAACCACCCTGAATATAGGGGCGTTCGGCAATATGAATATGAGGAGCAAAAATAGACTGACCTAACTGATCGACTAGAAAAGACGTTTTACGATACAAGGCGCCACCACTCGCCGCACGCACAAACGAACCCAACAGCCCTGCCGACAAGGTGGCATCAAATAGCACGGGGTATTTACCTGTTTTAATACGCTTGGCATCTAAACGTGCCAAGGTACGTTGTGCAGAAATACGCCCAATGGTCTCGGGCTGCTCGAGCAGACGTGGTTTGCGAGCCACAGAATACCAATAGTCACGCTGCATATGATTGCCCTCGCCTGCAATAGGCGACGCAGAAATACTGTAGCGACTATACGGATAGCCACCTAAAAACCCACGACTGTTGGCCAACACAAAATGTCCCACGTTGGTGTCCAACGCCGCGCCATCACTATTCGTTATCAGTGGGCTATGATCTAGGGCAGCCCGCTCAGCGCGCAATGCCAACTGAGCGGCTTGCTCAGCACTGACCACCCATGGTGAATACAAGGCTAAATCAGGGTATTGCATCGCCAAGTCATCGGCATCAGGCAGCCCGGCCAAAGGATCTTCGGCGGTATAACGCGCAATATGCCACGCCGCCGCAACGGTATCTTGTAAGGCTTTGGGTGAAAAATCAGAAGTTGAGGCAGAGCCTCGTTTATGCCCTGCAAAAACCGTTACACTTAAAGAGCGATCACGTGTCTGCTCGATGGTTTCTACATCCTGCTGGCGTACAGCCACAGACAACCCTTGGTTTTCTGCCACTTCCACAGCGGCATCTGTCGCACCTAATTGCTTGGCGTGTTTTAATACATCATCAGTTAACTGACAAAAACGCGCTTGGTTTTCCGATATGGGCAAAAAAGAAATAGAAGACTGGCTCATGGATACTCTTTAAAATGAAGCGAACTACACCGCTGATACTCTTTTTATTATGACCGAAAACTACTTAGAACCCGATGATAATGGCTATTATGGCCCCAGCAAGTCACAAGTTAAGCGTGACATGCATGCCTTACAGGATCTAGGCAAACAGCTTTTAGAGCTTTCTAACGAGAAGCTCAACAAGCTCAACCTAAACGATAACCTGTTAATCGCCATCAAAGAAGCCCAACGTATTACCGCACGCGAAGGCAAACGCCGTCAACTGCAATATGTTGGCAAATTAATGCGTTTCGAGGACGCCGATGCTATTCGCCATCAACTCGACGTTTGGGAAAACGGCTCCAAAGAACAAGCCAAAGCCATGCATCGTATCGAGGCACTACGTGATGTACTGTTACGCGATGATGCGGCCTTAGCCCTGTTTTTTGAGGAGTTCAACCCTCATGATCCTCAAGCCTTTAGAACCTTAGTACGCAATGCTCGCAAAGAATCTCAGCAAAATGCAGAGTCTACCGAGGGCAGCGAACTCAATCGCAAGCACTATCGTCATTTGTTTCAAGCCATTAAATCTATTGTGGAGCAAGCAAACCCGTCATGAGCACTGAATTAGAATGCATTGAAATCTCAACCTCCCCTGATCCCAAATACTCCGTTATTTGGCTTCACGGTTTAGGGGCTGATGGCAATGATTTTGCCCCCATTGTGCCCGAACTCAATCTAGGCGATCTTTCTATTCGCTTTGTCTTTCCTCACGCTCCTGTCATGCCCGTTACCATCAATAACGGCATGGCCATGCGTGCTTGGTACGATATTTACGTCATGGACTTGGTACGCCACGAGGATGAAAAAGGCCTACGCGACTCTCAGCATTTGGTTAAGGCGCTCATTGCTCGTGAAAATGCACGCGGCATTCCCACCGAGCGCATTGTATTAGCAGGCTTTTCCCAAGGCTGCGCCATGACATTGCAAACGGGCTTACGCCTAGAGGAACGCTTGGCCGGCATGGTCTGTTTATCTGGCTACCTGCCTTTATCCAGCAAAACAGCAGCCGAACGCCACACTGCTAACGCCCAAACGCCGATCTTTATGGCACACGGCACCGAAGACCCCGTAGTGCCTTTGGCCAGAGCCCAAGAGTCTTATGCCCTATTGAAAGAATTAGGTCACGACGTAGAATGGCATAGCTACCCCATGCCTCATGCCGTCCACCCCCAAGAAGTCGCTGACATCGGTGTTTTCTTGAAAAAAGTCCTTACCGAATAAATCGCTCTGAGGGGGCATGGCCTACGGGTGTGGGCTGTTTACGGACGAACGGTTCAGCGCGGAGCGAGCAACGCGAGTGAGCACTGCTTAGTGAGTACGTAAACAGCTCACACCCGTATCAAACAGCCAACAACAGCAATAAACACACCATATCGGGGGCATGATCCCCTCGTACAAAAGGTAAGTCCTTACCCAATCGACGCCATGGTCTCATCGTATGGCAGGCTGAGCCACACACGTCGCAGGCTGGGGTCATATTTATCTACGTCCACCTTAAAGCCTAGGCTTTTTAATAGCCCTAGCATGGCGTAATTCGTCCCCAACACATAACCATCTATATATCGAAGTCCCTGATGTTTGGCGGCCTCGATCAAGGCTTTCATCAGCTGAATGCCTAAACCATGACGCTGCCAATCGTCTGCTACCACCAAGGCATATTCTGCCCCGACCCCGTCCTTGTTACGTAAGTAATGCGCAAACGCAATGACGCGATCTCCTTCATCACTGCTACTCTGGCATGGAATAGTGGCAACCAAGGCTAGCTCGCGGTCATAATCAATGCGGGTATAACGTGCCAACATGGATACGGACAGCTCTCGCATCATCGACACAAAACGCATATATCGGCTTTCCTCGGATAAGCCCCGTACAAAATCCTGTAGTGGCTGAGCGTCTTCGGGACGAATGGGACGTAACGTCCACTTTTGCCCCGAGTCAAACTGATGATGACGCACCAAATAACGCGGGTACGGATGGATAGCCATATGGCTATAACCATGGTGTTCTGGGCGTTGCATAGCAACCTCGGGATCTAACTCTATCCAACTCGTAGAACCGTATAAACCGCTAGGGCTCAGCCACAACGGATCAATCACAATCGTTTTAATAGCAGGGATTTCACTCACTAACTCGGATAGCCGCTCTAGCGCCTGCTGTAACTGAGCATAAATAGCGCTTCCCGCCACAGGGCCTATACGCTGTTGCCAAATAGGTGCGCGTTCGATCAAATGGCGTGCTAAATACCGATTTAAAGGGGGTAACGCCAAAGAGGTGCGGCTGGTTAACGTGTACTGTTGACCTTGTGCGGCATCAAAGCGAATGTACGGACCATACTGCTCATCGGTTGTAATATGAATACTGGTAGGCGGCAAAGTAGGCAGCGTTTGAGGCAAGGCCTGCGTTAAAATAGGTACCTGAAAATACGCAAACAACTGGGCACTGGATTCCTCATCTAAACGGATCACCCCCTGTTGACGCAGTTCGGCCACTAGGGCTCTGGCCTCTTGGACTTGAGCGGGTCGCCCTAAAGGTTCGGCCGGTAAAATCTGCTGGGCCAAGCGTTGGTTATGGTAGTACGACACCAACGTATTAATCGCATCCACCGCCGCATCCGGTGTACGCATAGCAGGAATACCAGCCTGCTCTAACCGTTGACGCAAAGGACGCATCGAAGACTCGCCCACAAAACAACTCATCAACGGTTTATACAGTTTGGCACTCATTTTTAATAATGAGTCTGCAACTTGGCTGAGATCGGCATAAGGATCTGGAGCCATCAACACTAAAATCCCGTCGACTTGCTCATCTACCGCTAGGCTTTCAATGACCTGCTCAATGTATTCGGGGGTCCAAGGCGCATAACGCGCAATCGGGTTTTGCACACGGTCAGTAGGCAATGCAATGCGTTCTAGCGCATGGTGGGTCTTGGTGCTTAAGGTGGCTAGCTCCACAATGGTGCCATGACGCATCATATCGAGCGCTAATTGCGCTACCCCATCGCCATTAGAAACAATGGCAATGCGTGATCCTTTGGTATGTCGCTTAAGGCTGAGTACTTTCAGTGCCGCGTATAACTGCAACAAATAACGCACCCGTATCGCCCCCACCCGACGAATCAACGCACTAAAGACCTCTTCGCGCGCTCGCAA
>CANQRK010000110.1 GCA_947626245.1 uncultured Paenalcaligenes sp.
AAAGCGCCAATTATTAATGTAGAGCTTTTATTAGCTAAACCAGTGGACGGTCTTATTTATAGTGATTGGGATACCGAACTAGCACAAACTCAACAACTACTCAGTCAGGTCTATCAGCGCTCTGTGCCTAGTTTTGCCGTGAATCCTGATCACTTTTATCGCCCCGGCCCACGACTATTGATGGCGGCTCAACAGTTTTGTCAGGAGCTGGCTCTACACAAAAAACCGTGATTTTCAGGCTGAAACTGGATAAATCGTTTATGCTTAGTACCTATAATATTAGACATAACTCTTATCATTTCCCTGACGTATCCGATTATGAGCCACACACCCTCAAACGACCCTTTTGTTATCGCAGGTAAAACCTACTCTTCACGCTTGTTAGTAGGCACAGGCAAATACAAAGATTTTGACGAAACACGTCGCGCCATTGATGCCAGTGGTGCTGAAATCATTACGGTTGCCATTCGCCGTACTAATATTGGCCAAGACCCCAGTCAGCCAAGCTTACTCGACTATTTACCTCCTTCCGAGTTCACCTTGTTGCCCAATACGGCAGGCTGTTATACCGCCGATGACGCGATTCGTACATTGCGTTTGGCGCGTGAGCTGCTCGATGGTCACAACTTAGTCAAACTCGAAGTCTTAGGCGATCCTTCCAACTTATTCCCCAATATGCCCGAAACCCTCAAGGCCGCCAAAGTCCTCGTTGACGAAGGCTTTGACGTCATGGTGTATTGTGCAGATGACCCCATCCAATGCAAGATGCTCGAAGACATCGGTTGTATTGCTATCATGCCCTTGGCCTCGTTAATTGGCTCTGGCATGGGCATTATTAATCCATGGAATCTACGTCTTATTATCGATCAAGCTACCGTCCCCGTTTTAGTTGATGCTGGCGTCGGTACAGCCTCTGATGCGACCATTGCAATGGAACTAGGCTGCGATGGCGTGCTCATGAACACGGCTATTGCCGGTGCTCGCGATCCTATTCTCATGGCCGAAGCCATGAAGCACGGTGTACTCGCCGGTCGTCAGGCCTATTTATCTGGTCGTATCCCTCGCAAATACTACGACGCAGACCCAAGCTCTCCTACCGAAGGTTTAATTCACTCTCGTACTAATGGCTAAGTTAATTCCTAATGTCTTATCTATTGCCGGCGTTGATCCTTCCGGCGGGGCAGGTGTTTTAGCTGATATCAAAGCCATAAGCGCCGTCGGTGCTTATGGCACTGGCGTTGTCACAGCGCTAACAGCACAAAGCACCCAAGGGGTGATGGGCATCTATCCCATTGACCTATCCTTTATCAAGCAACAAATTGACGTGCTCTTCGAGGACGTACACATTGATGCCGTCAAAATCGGCATGCTAGGCCAAGAACCCGTCATTTATACCGTGGTAGACTGCCTTAGCCGCTGGCAGCCTCAACACCTAGTGGTTGACCCCGTTATGGTGGCAAAAAGTGGTGACCATTTACTGGAAAAAGCCGCAACCGCCGCTATGCGCGAAGCCATGTTGCCTTTGGCTACCGTCATTACTCCCAATTTACCCGAAGCCGGTGTACTCCTAGAGCAGCGCGCTGCGGAAAATCTAAAAGAAATGTACGGCACAGCAGAAAAGCTACGACGTTTATTGTCGGATGCCGATAATCGCTGGGTATTTCTAAAGGGTGGCCATTTACCCGGTTCCGATTGCACCGACTTGCTGTACGACGGCGATCAAATGATCGAACTGCCCGCTCAACGTATTCACACCAAGAACACCCATGGGACTGGCTGTACCTTGTCGGCTGCGTTGGCTGGGCTATTGCCACAAGCCAACAACACCGTTCAAGCAGCCAAACTAGCCAAAGAATACCTCTACAAAGCGATTGCCCGCTCAGGCGATCTCACTGTAGGCTCTGGCTACGGACCGGTAAACCATTTCCATGCGTGGTGGCCAGCCCCCCAAGCCTAAGGTTTTGTCTGGCTACCTCTGCAGGTAGCCTCCTTTTTTAGTTGGTTGTCACAATGAGTCACCCCTTAACTGGTATTATTGTTGCCATGCAAGAAGAGCTTGAAGTGATCTTGCAATCTTTGGTTAAAGAGCGCACCGTGCAGCGGGCTGGCATGGAGTTCCACGTCGGACACTATGCCGACCGCCCTGTTGTCGCTGTTATTTGTGGTGTAGGCAAGGTCAATGCGGCTCTTTGTACTCAAATTCTTATCTCTGAATTTCACGTTCAACGCCTCATTAACATCGGAGTGGCCGGCGGCTTAGGTCCGATGATTCAGCCCGGCGACATTGTGATTGCCGACAGTCTAGTCCAGCATGATATGGACCTAAGCCCACTGGGACTACCCAAGGGCCAACTGTATCGTCTAGAGGTCTTTGACTTTAAAACCGATCCTCACTTACTTGAACTCGCCACCCAAGCCAGTGCTCAAATCCCCCAACACAAGCACTTCGTCGGTAGAATTGTCACGGGTGATCAGTTTGTGGCTAACCCCACTCAAGCCCAACAGCTCTATCAGCATTTTGATGCGTTGGCCTGTGAAATGGAAAGTGCTAGCATTGCACAAGTCTGCTATTTGAATCAGATTCCGTTTATTTGCATTCGTTCTATTTCAGACAATGCGAATACCGGAGCTCATATGGACTTTGCCGAATTCACCCCCATTGCGGTGGCCAATGCCAGCACTTTATTACAAAATATGATTCCTTTGTGTGACTCTGTACCCCATGTGGTATAGATCAAGGCATAATACGCATACGACAGGTTAAACCTGTCCTATTTTTGATTGTCCTGCTAATTGATAACTGCTATGAATATACACGCGCTGTCTGAACTTGAACTCGCCCGCTATTACATGGTTGAGCAACAAATTCGCCCTTGGTATGTAGAAAATGAAAATGTCTTGCAGGCATTGAAGCAGGTACCTCGCGAAAACTTTGTTCCTCCTGCCTATAAACCCATGGCTTTTGCGGATACCGAAATCCCTCTTATTATTGATTCAGTCGACACCAACGAGTACATGCTCAAGCCTGTCATCGAGGGTCGCTTGGCAATTAGCCTGCAGCTCAAACCTACTGACGGTGTCCTAGAAATTGGTACTGGCTCGGGCTATCAAGCAGCCTTGTTAGCCCAACTCGCTCAACAGGTTACCTCGGTAGAAATTAACAGTACGCTTAGCACCTTTGCCAAAGACAACCTACAACGCCAACACATTAACAATGTCATCGTAGAAACAGGCGATGCCCACGAGGGTTGGGGCACAACAGAATACGATGCTATTTTATTGACCGGCTCAGTGCCTACCGTTCCTGATGCACTCAAATATCAGCTCTGTATTGGCGGACGCTTGGTCGCTGTGGTGGGCACATACCCCATCATGACAGCCATCCGTATCACGCGCACTAGCGCAGCCAGTTTTGACACCACTCCTTTATTTGACACTGTCATTAAACCTTTACGCGGTAGTCGCGTCTCACGCTTCCAGTTCTAATCCCTATGAAACGGCTGCTCGGTATATTTTTAGTTAGTGTTTGGACCCCGTTTGTCTGCGCGGCCCCAATTGATCTCTGGCAAGCTTGGGAATTTGCTCAAAATAGCGACCCTCAGTATGCGGCACAACAAGCCCAAACTCAGGCCTCCCAAGAGCAAATCATCCAAGCCAGAGCTCAGCTACTGCCCTCCTTCGATGCGGTTGCCTCTCTACAGCGCTCAGACACTCGTCGAGCAAGCCAACTTGACCAGAGTCACAGTAGCCATTACAACCAATGGCAACTGCGCCTTAGCCAGCCCTTGCTTAACTTAGCGGCGTTGGCTCAATTCGAGCGCTCTAAATACCTGGCAGCTAGCTCTGTCTTAGAACAAGAAAATGCCAAAAACGACTTGGTTTTACGACTCAGTCGCGCCTATTTTGATGTGCTTGCTGCCGAGGACACGCTTAGCTCTTTGCATGCTCAGCACAAAGCGGTAGAACACCAGCTCCAAGCGGCCCAATACGCCTTCGAACTAGGTGGCGCTACCATTACCGACACCTACGAAGCCCAATCTCGCTTAGATTTAGTCAATGCGCAGCTCATTCAGGCCCAGCAAGACCTCGCGGCCAAACACCAATCGTTAAGTCGTATTACTGGGCAGCCAATTAGCCAGCTATCACCGTTACACCCCGAGGCACAATTACCTGCTCCCGACCCACTGCACTCCGATGCCTGGGTCACGCAAGCTAGCCTAAATAATTTAGATGTAGCCAAACAAAACTTAGCCGTTCAAGCTCAACAGTATCAACTCAAAGCCAGCGAACGCGAACACAGCCCTACTATTTCACTACAAGCTCGTAGTGGTAGCCAAAGTAACATGGGTATTCATGGTATGAATCAAGGCCCTCGTGCCCTAGATAGCAGTATAGGCATAGAGCTTGAAATTCCGCTGTACCAAGGGGGAGCCATTTCCTCTAGAGTTCGTGAAAATGCCTCGGTGCTACAGCAACAGATGTACGAACAAGAAAATGCCCGCCGTGCAGCCACTGAGGCGGCACAGCTGCATTTTAATGGTGTGGTTGCAGGCATACGCCAAGTCCAAGCCTTAGCCGCAGCAGAGCGCTCTAGCCGTCAATCGGTGGCAGCCAATGAAACTGCCTATGAAATCGGGGTACGCGTGAATATGGATGTGTTGGATGCCCAACAACAGCTATATGAAACTCAACGGGCTTTAGCCCACGCGCGTTACAACACGCTGTTGCATGGTCTCAGCCTAAAAAATGCCGCAGGGCAACTTCAAGAAATCGACTTAATTCAATTAAATCAGCTACTTGAAAATACCGCCCTTTAGCTTGTTCTAATTTTACGCACCAAAGCGGTGGTAGAACGCTGGTATTCGATAGGAATAGCAACAGCGTCTCCACCCCAGCTACGCACCAAAGCCGTTTCTGCTAAGGTTTCCATATCGTAATCGCCACCTTTTACAATAAGATCTGGCTTTAACAAGGCGATAATGGCTTCGGGAGTAAATTCGGTAAATACCGTCACGGCTGCCGTAGAGCTAAGGGCCGCCAATAACGCGCAACGATCACTTTGATTATTAATGGGCCTATCGTCGCCTTTATTTAGCAAACGCACTGAGTCATCAGAGTTAACGGCAACCACTAGGCTCGCACCTAACTGTGCAGCCTCGTCTAAATAGCTGACATGCCCTCGATGCAAAATATCAAAGACCCCATTGGTAAAAACCAAGGGGCGTGGCAGCTGCCCAGCGAGCACCGCTGCCACTAATTTCTCTTGGGTAAAGATCTTTTGTTCGAAACTAGGCATCTTGAGGCAATACAATCTTTCTAGAGATGTCTTTACGGTAACGATTCAATGCCGCAGGCGACTCAAAGTCTTCGCCCATCAACAACGACATATTGTGCAAAATACGAGTACTTACACGCCCTTCCCACTCTTTATCAAAACGGATTTGATTATCTAGCCAGTTTTCTAACCAGCCTGGAGAAGGCAACTGAGACTGCACCGTATCGTTAGGGAACAAGGACTTGTTCACGTGCAAGTTGGTTGGATGCAAGGCTTGAGCAGTACGGTGAGCCGAAGACATAAGCACACCAATTTTGGCAAAAGCTAAACGAGTTTCAAGTTCGCTTTGTTCGGTACCGCCTAGTTTCAGAGCACGACGCATATAACGCAAATACGCACCTGCATGGCGCGCTTCGTCTTGAGCCACAATCTGATAAATCGCTTTGATCACTGGCTCGGTATGCCAATCGGCCGCACGGCGATACCAGTGATTTAACCGAATTTCACCACAAAAGTGCAGCATCAAGGTTTCCATCGCAGGTGCGGGGTCGAAGTCAAAACGCACTTTGTGCAATTCTTCTTCGGTAGGCACCAATTCTGGACGAAAGCGACGTAAGTATTCAATTAATACTAACGAGTGCTTTTGTTCCTCAAAAAACCACACGGACATAAATGCACAAAAGTCACTGTCTTCGCGGTTATCACGTAAAAACATTTCCGTTGCTGGCAGAGCCGCCCACTCTGTGATGGCATTCATTTTAATGGTGTAAGCTTGCTCGTCAGTTAGCTTACTACCATCAAACTCATCCCACGGAATGTCATGAGCCATACTCCAACGAACGGCTTCCATGGACTTAAAGAGTTCTGGGTAAAGCATAGTTATCCTTATGAATCTAGGCGTGGTAACAAGACACAATGCTTACACCACCATATGACAAGTATTAGTGCGCTCGGAGATTGTGGTAAAAAGAGCGAATACTTGAGTTAATAACAAGTGAGGCGTATTTCTAGGGCAGCTGCCCTAGCGAATTAACGCCCACAACCCAACCACAATAGCCACAGCTAAAATCCCACACAACACGGTCAATAGCTTGTTTTGCTGTTGCTGAGCTTGTCGTAATAGGCGCAACTCGTGCTGCATCTGTGGCCCGCGATCGGGTCTATTTAAATTTTCAAATACCAAACGAGGTATTTGTGGCAATAGCTGAGACCACTGCCCTGCCTCTTGGGTCATACGTTGCTTGAGCCCTTGGAGACCGATGCGCTGATGCATCCAGTTTTCCAAATACGGCTTAGCGGTATCCCATAAATCGAGTTCTGGGTCTAGTTCTCTTCCCATCCCTTCGACGTTTAGTAATGTTTTTTGCAATAATACCAATTGCGGCTGAATTTCCACATTAAAACGTCTAGATGTTTGAAACAGACGCAATAACACCTGTCCCAAGGAAATCTGCGATAACGGTCTATCAAAATAAGGTTCGCATACTGCACGCACGGCACCTTCTAGTTCTTCTTCGCGGGTATCAGGAGGAACCCAACCAGACTCAATATGCAGTTGTGCCACGCGACGGTAATCGCGCTGAAAAAAAGCCAAAAAGTTTTGTGCCAAGTAGTTTTTATCGAATTCGGACAACGACCCCACAATACCAAAGTCTAGAGCAATATAACGCCCTAAGGTATCAGGGTGATCAGAGACATAAATATTGCCAGGGTGCATATCGGCGTGAAAAAAACCATCACCAAACACCTGACTAAAGAAAATCTCTACCCCTTTACGGGCTAAATCCTTTAGGTCTACACCTGCCTCGATCAAGCGATCTACCTGACTGACGGGGATCCCTTTCATGCGCTGCATCGTCAATACATTAGTGGCGCAGTAATCCCAATAGACCTCGGGCACAATTAAAAGTTCAGAGCGGCCCGTTTCAGGAGAAAAATTACGACGTAGTTGACTGCAGTTAGAGGCCTCACGAA
>CANQRK010000111.1 GCA_947626245.1 uncultured Paenalcaligenes sp.
GGCATAGCCTTTTTGTTGTAGCTCTTTCCACGTTGCGGCAATAATAGCGGACTCGAGGTCTTGATCTCTGCGTCGCGTTTTAGGTGTAGAGGTCATAACCGGTCGGCTCATTTTTTAAACATAGACGATGCTTGATTAAAGCATAGGAAATCAATAGGTGAATCATGAACCCTAAAATACTAACGTTAGTAGCCAGTGCCTTGGTTTTTTTAGCAGGGTGTACTGCACAAGAAAAAAAAGTGGTCCACGAGCTAGAGAACTTGCCTGGTGTTACGTGTGAGATCAATGATCAGGGCATCCGTGATTGCCATCCCGACAATCCGAACACCGTGATGCAGGAATACTAAACCACACAGACACACGCCCTTTTAGGGCGTGTGGTATGTTTTTAGTTAGTGGGATCGTTTTGCTGTGGTTCGGTATTGTGTACCATATGCAAAAAGTGACGGTGACGTTCGTATTGATCCAAAATGTCGCTAATGACCTCGTTTTCTGTCCAGCCCATGATGTCGTAATCCTGTCCGCCTTCGCTTAGGTAGACCTCGGCGCGGTAGTACAACTGATTTTCAGGGCGTTTCGCATCAGCAGGGGTCAAGGTAGGGCGACTTTCTGCGATAGGGCGCACGGTATAGTGGAAGTCTTGGTATTCACCATGGTGTTCTACGCTTAGCGTCCAGCCTTGGGCATCGCCTTCATCCGATAGATTTTGTGTGACCTGAGCATCGAAACCCGATTTGCACAGTTCTTCGCTAACGGCTTTCATGGCCGGAGACACCGTAATATTAATAAAGCGAACCACTTGGTCTTGTTGAGGCATCACCACCAAGTTGCGTAGGCGTTTTTGCCACGGTTGACCGGGGGCGACAGGTTGCGTTCTGGCCACGGTTTGGTAGCGAATTTGGCGCTTGGTTGCATCGGTACGCAGCGCTTTAAATAAACCAAAAATAGACGCTAATAAAATAATAGAAAATGGCAGAGCACTCGCTATAGTAGCGGTTTGCAGGGCTTGTAGGCCATCTGCTAACAATAATGCAATGGCCACTACGCCGGTTAGGGCTGACCAAAAAATACGCTGCCATACGGGTGAAGGCATATCCTCTTTGGAGGCTAAAATATCAATAACTAAGGCACCCGAGTCGGCAGAGGTGACAAAGAAAATAATAATCATCACCACCGCCAACAGGGAGGTAATGCTAGCCAATGGCATTTTTTCTAAGAAAACGAACAAGGCTTGTGAGGTGTCGGCTTGGACGATATCACCAAACTCGGTTAGCCCATCGATGAGAATGTAATAGATGGCTGTATCACCGAATACGGTCATCCAGAACAGAGTAAAACCAGCGGGAACAAGCAGCACGCCGGAAACGAACTGACGGATGGTTCGGCCGCGAGAAATACGAGCAATAAACAGTCCTACAAATGGAGACCACGCAATCCACCAGCCCCAATAGAATAAGGTCCAACCCCCGATCCAGTCGTTAGGTTCGTAGGCATAGAGGTTAAAGGTGGCATTGATAATGTCGGATAGGTATGAGCCCGTGTTTTGTACAAAGGTTTGCAACAAGAACACCGTTGGGCCAAGTACCAACACAAAGACTAATAATAAAACGGCAAAACCGAGATTGATTTCGGACAGAATTTTAATGCCACGGTCTAAGCCACTGGCCACGGACAGAGTGGCTAATCCGCAAGCAATGACAATCAGCACAATTTGAGTATTGATGCTAAAGGGTAGGTCGAACAAGTAGCTGAGGCCACTGTTAATTTGAGCCACCCCAAAACCTAAGGAAGTCGCCACCCCAAACACGGTACCCAATACTGCAAAGGTATCGACCGCTTGGCCGATGCGTCCATGAATGTGATCGCCAATCATGGGGTATAGAGCCGAGCTGAGCTTTAGGGGTAAACCGTGTCTATAGCAAAAGAAAGCCAACACCAAGGCGACAATGGCATAAATAGACCACGCGTGTAAGCCCCAGTGGAAAAAGGTAATGCTCATGGCATCACGGGCTGCTTCAATGGTGCCTCCTTCACCTACAGGAGGACTCACAAAGTGCATGACGGGTTCGGCTACACCAAAGAACATCAAGCCGATACCCATCCCGGTAGAGAACAGCATGGCGAACCAAGTGATGTCCTTGTAATCGGGTGAGGAGTGATCGGGACCTAGTTTAATGTCGCCATAACGACTTACTGCTAAAAAAACCGTAGACATCAAAATGATGGCTACGGTCAGAATGTAAAACCAGCTGACATTTGTCAGGATCCAGCTTTGGGTGTCACCAAAGAGTTGTTGTGTAAAGTCAGGAGCAAAAATCGCTAATCCGACTAACAATAAAATGAGAAAAGCTGCTGAGTAAAAGACGGGAGGATTTAGACTCGTTTTGACGGAGTTCTTCATGATAAGCCCCTTGTGTTTTTAGATAGAAGCCAGTGTAGCAGAACTGAGTGGAGAGCAGGGGAGGGGGCTTTAGCAGATGTGTGGATTTTTCCTAGTCAGGAATGAGAAATGCTGAAATTCAAATTTTGAATAACAGGATTTCATATATTTGATTGATAATTTTAAAGAAAACAACTAAAAATAGGAACATTTATAAAAAAACAAGAGGAGACTATATGATTCAAGCGAATGACTCGCCTTGGAAGTATTTAATAATGTGGCTAAGGATTTACTTTGCTATACATTATTTAAAATCAGGTTTATATTTTGTTATTTTTGATCATGTTCCTGATTTTAGTAAGGCTGGTGATGTTGGTGCTTATCTATATGAAATGAACAAAATTGGATTTTATCCTTTTGTGAAGTACATAGAGGTTGTGTTAGGTGCATTGTTATTGTTTAACCGATTTGTACCATTGGTGTTAATCATCATGGCTGGTATCACAGTGCAGATTTCCTACCTAAATTTAGTCGTTTCACCGCATCCTCGACAAAACTTTACAGGCACCCAAGAACTCTTGCTAAATGGCTTACTTCTTCTTTCTTACGGTGGTTATTACGCTGAATATTTACGTAGTAAAACCCAGCCTTATTTTTTATGGCAAGGATTTAAAGAACGTAAGAAAATAGATAATGATAAGTGATTAAGGGGATAAGATATGAAAAAAATAAAGCCGGTTCATTTTTTTTTGGTTTTTATTGTCGCTCTGACATGGACTTTAATTGTCATAGGATTTTCTACTTCTATGGGAGAAAGACCTTTGAGAATATATGACTGGGGTCCTCCCGCTTTTTCAGGTATTTTTACTTTAATTTATATGTTTTTTCAAAGAAGTAAGCAGTAAAAAAATAAATTAATTTTTTAGATAAGCAACTGGGTTAGTAGCCAGTTGCTTATTTTTTTTGTGGGTGCTCCTGACGGTTTTGGGCGCTTGGGGTACCGTGCTTAGGCTCTAGTTCGGGTAAACGATTATATGCTCTAGAACTGGTGTTCTAATAATATTAAATTGTACGCTAACTTGATTTTTATCGTCATTGACTGGTCTCAGAGAGATGCCAGCACGACGTGATGATTAACCTCACGCCATCAAATATCGAGGCGTTTGCACAGCAGAGAGAGATAAATGAAAATTTTGACTGAAGAAAACACCAGTAAACGTATTCAGACCAAAAACTGGGATATTCACTATAACGAGGCGGGGGAGGGCACACCGTTGGTTTTAGTGCACGGTGGTGGTCCAGGCGCCTCAGGTTGGAGCAATTTTCATCCAAACATTCCTTATTTGGCTGAGCGTTTTCGTGTGTTTGCAGTTGACCTACCGGGTTGGGGTAAGTCTCAGTCGGTGAAGTACGAGCAACGCGATAACAGTGGTGCCTTGGCTGAGTTCATCGAAGCATTGGACTTGGGTCCTGTGGCAGTGGTAGGGAATTCGATGGGCGGTTCTTCTTGTATCCGTTTGGCCTACGAGCGCCCAGATCTTGTGACACATCTGGTCACTTTGGGTTCGTCTGCTGGTGTACCTAGTATCTTTGATCCAGTGGGTCTGAGCGAAGGCGTGAGAGCATTGGAGGCTGCTTATTTTGAGCCTGGTCCAGAAACCATGCGTAAATTTATTGCCACCATGGCTTTTGACAGCAGTTATGTAACCGATGAGTTCATTGCTGAACGGGTAGCGATTTTGACATCACGTCCTGACCACATTGAGGGTTGGATTAGTGGTCATGGCAAACCGATGGTACGTATTGATCAAACTCGTTTGGCTGAGATTAAGGCTCCCACATTATTGATTCATGGTCGTGATGATCGCACTGTGCCTTTTACTGCTGGTTTGCACTTGGTACGTCAGATCCCCGATGCGCGCTTATTACTCGTAACACGTTGTGGTCACTGGGTACAGCTAGAGCACACAGACGAATTTAACCGTTCAGTCGCTTCATTTATCCAAGGCTAAAACACGTAGTGGGTGAGGGTGATGACGAGTCTGTTCACTCACCTGTTTTTTTTGTTCTTTATTGAATGAGTGTTCTAGATTATGTATTCAGAAGCCGCTAAAAAGGAAAAAGCATGATTACTTCACTGGCCTATTTTGGTGCTACCTCCCCTAACTACAAAGAGTGGGAACATTTTGGCCCTTGCATCCTAGGTTGTGAGCTAGTAGAGCCCGGTCCAGATGGAGCCGTTCGTTTACGTTTTGATGAGATGGCTTACCGTTTAGCCATTCATCCCGGCGAAGAAAATGGTGTGGCTTATATCGGCTGGGAAACCACCGGTATTGAAGGGGCCGAAGACATTGTGGCTCGGTTGACGGAGTATGGCATCAACGCACAGCGAGCTTCAACAGAAGAGGCGATAGAGCGCAAAGTACTTGGTTTCTATTGGTTTATTGACCCCGCAGGCATTCGTCACGAGTTAATTTGGGGCCAGATGCGTTCGAAAATTCCTTTTCATCCAGGACGCGCAATTAGTGGTTTCCGTACGGGTGATCAAGGGCTAGGTCATGTGGTGCTAGCGGTACCGGACCTAGAGCAAAGCGATCATTTTTATCGTGATGTGTTGGGCTTTAAGTTGTCTGACACAGTAGATATGCCGCCTATTTATGCTTTCTTTTATCACGTGAATGGGCGTCATCACTCTTTGGCAGTGGCGCGTGCTCCGGGTGATAAGGCGGCTTTCTTGCATTTGATGGTGGAAACCAACTCCTTGGAAGACGTGGGAACGGGTTTGGATTTGTGCTTGACGCATGACATTCCAATAACGCGAACCTTGGGTTGCCATACCAATGATCGGATGGTCTCTTTCTATCTGCATTCTCCCGCTGGCTTCCGTATTGAATATGGCTGGGGTGGCTTGGATGTGGATGATTTATGGGTGCCGCGCTATTACGACCAAACCAGCGCATGGGGTCATCATCACCAGCATCCAGAACTGTCCCCCTTTCTGCCCATTACACCAGCAAAGTAACAGGACTGAGATTTAGCTCATCGTCCACTGTTTAAGAATTTTTAAAAAAGGAAGTCAATCATGCAAGCTCTAGGCAAAGAAGAGTTAAAAAAATTGAGCGATGCAGTCGCCAATGAAGTGAATGGTAGTGAAGAGTTGGGTCGTATTACGGATGAGGCCGCTCGCTTATTACGCGAGTCAGGTGTGGTTCGTATGTTGCAGCCTAAAGATTTCGGTGGTGACGAAGCTCATCCACGCGAGTTCTTTGAGGTGTTAATGGAGTTAACTGCTCGTGCCCCATCTGTTGGCTGGGTGAGTGGTGTGGTGGGTGTACACCCGTTTGAGTTTGCTCAAGCAGATCCTCGTGTGCAAGAGGAAGTGTGGGGTAAGGATCCTGATACATGGATTGCCTCACCGTATGCTTTTATTGGACGAGCCAAACGCGTAGAGGGCGGTTTTATTTTAAATGGCCAGTGGCCTTTTTCCTCGGGTACAGACCATTGTGAGTGGGTGGTATTAGGTGGTCGTGCAGAAAAAGAAGGGGGCCCAGCAGATGAGTTTACTGAGCCCTATCACTTCATTTTGCCACGCGCTGATTATGAAATCTTGCAAGACTCTTGGAAAGTAATGGGTCTAGCCGGTACCGGTAGTAAAGATGTGTTGGTGAAGGATATGTTTGTACCGACTTACCGTACGTTAGAAGTCGGTCGTTTGAACTCCAGAGAGTACGCTTCCAAGTACCGTCCTGAGTCGCCTTTATATCAAGTGCCATTTGACTTGCTGTTCCCCGGTGCTATTTCCGCTGCAACGATTGGTATTGCTGATGGCGTAGTACGTCATTTCTCGGATTACTCGCGTGATCGCGTCTCTAGAATGGGAGTCAAGGCGACTCAAAACCCATACCATATGGCGTCGTTGGGGGCTGCGATTGCAGATATTGATGCGGCTCGTAATCAGGTTTTAAATGACATTACCGCTGCGTATGAGTTGGTATTAAAAGGGGGTCGAGTCACGAGTGAAATGCAAGCACGTGCTCGAGTTCATCAGGTACGTGCAGTGCATCGTGCCGCAGATGCCGCTGCGTCTGTCTTTAAAAATGCGGGAGGAAATGCAAACCGCCTCTCAAATCCTATTCAGCGTCAGTGGCGTGATTTATCCGTGGCGATGGGTCATGCATGTAACGTGCAAGATCCGGTCTATGCGGCTTTTGCTGGCTCTTTATACGGTATTCCCACTCCAGCAGGCGTGATTATTTAATTTGATTTGGCGTAGGTGCTGTTGTGAGGGTTTCACAACGGTACCTAGCATGGCATGGCTTATATAAGGAAAACATCATGGAAAACAGGAACAGCCAAGTTGACAGCGAAACCTTTCGAGCGGTGTTAGGGAATTACCCCACGGGTGTTGCCGTAGTCACTGGGCTTGATCCTGCGGGAGAGCCAATTGGGATGGTAGTGGGCACATTTACTTCCGTGTCGTTGGAGCCGCCTCTGATTGCTTTTTTGCCGATGAAATCGTCTCGTACATTTAATCAGCTGCGTGAGGCCTCAGATCGGTTTTGCATCAATATTTTGGCTGCAGATCAAGAGCCTATTTGTCGTCAGTTAGCGTCGTTTGGCGAGAACAAGTTTGCGACAGTGCCTTGGCATAAAAGTCCTGAAGGTAATCCTGTAATTGATGGCGTTGTGGCATGGATTGATTGTGAGTACGCCAATGTGGTGGATGGTGGCGATCATTATATTGTTCTCGGTGCAGTAAAAACCATGGGTTTGGAGCG
>CANQRK010000112.1 GCA_947626245.1 uncultured Paenalcaligenes sp.
CACCGCTAATCCACCCACCATGGTATCCCACTTGTTAGGATCTGTTGGTTTGTTTGCGGCACGCTTTGCTACCCATAGCTGGCCGTCATGGCTCCAGGCATTCAAATGCACGGCCTGCGTGACCAAACCCAAAGGACGCACCGCTCCCCGCTCGATAGCACCCAAAATTTCTGTATTTGCAAACACGTTTAAACGCTCATCACGCCAAGCCTTGACCAAGCCATACTCGTCTAAGCAGACCGCTACCTGAGCCAATAACTCGTCCACCTCGGGTCCAGGTGCCATGCCCCACGCCATATGGACCCCATCTGGCGTCACTTGTATTTTGTCTAAAGACGCTAACGCATCACTGGCCTCAGCCACCACCCAGCCACACAGCCGATTGCACACAGTCAAAGGCAGACTGCGCTCGTGCGGCAAATCGTAAGCCTGCGTTAATAAACGCTGATAACGCTGCTGCAAATCAGCCAAAGAAGGAGTTGGTTTTTTATTTATCATAGATAAATTGTAATGGAATAACCCCACCACGCCTACAGCCCCTCTTCACTCGCACAGAAGAAATGCATTATCGGAGGCATGGCCCCCTCGTACAAAGCCAGAGTAGATCAGATACAATTGGAGCACTCCCCCCTCTACAAGGCCAGTGCTTCATGGGTGCTCAGGATTTACGTCAATTGCTGTTGCTAGCTGCTATTTGGGGCAGTTCATTCCTATTTATGCGCCTAGCCGTAGAAGACTTTGGGACGTGGCCTTTAATGTTAGTCCGCGTAGGCTTTGCCTCATTAGCCATGCTAGCGGTAGTGTGGTGGCAAAAAAAATGGCAAGCCATTCAACAATACTGGGCAGCCATGGCCTTTGTAGGCATTGTCAACGCTGCCATCCCCTTTACCTTGTACGTGTACGCCACCCAACACCTTCCCACTGGTACCATCGCCGTCATCAATGCCATGACCCCCTTATTCGGCGCCATCATTGCCAAACTGTGGTTAGGCGAACACCTCAGTGGTTCCCGCTTTCTGGGCTTAGTTTTGGGTTTTGGTGGTATTGTCTGTCTGGTCTACGACAAACTGTTCTTTAACGACTTGCATCAAAGTCTGGCCGTACTCGCTTCATTGGCGGCTACGTTCAGCTATGGCATTGCCGCAAGCTTCAGTACTAAATACCTAAAAGGCGCCGATCCCATTGCTGTTACCGCGGCTAGCTTTAGTTCGGCTACCCTGTGCGTCCTGCCCTTTGCTATCTGGTTTTGGCCCACCCAGTCTATTTCCTTAGAGTCATGGAGCTCAGCCCTATTGCTCTCCCTACTTTGCACCGCCTTTGCCTACATTATTTTTTATCGTTTGGTGGCGTCCATTGGAGGGGCTCGTAGTGTGACCGTTACGTTTTTAGTTCCACCTTTTGGTATTATCTGGGGGGTGCTACTTTTAAATGAGTCTTTTGGTTTTAATGAGTTCTTTAGTGCCGCTTTAGTTTTGCTGGGGACTTTATTGGCCACCGGTTTTTTAACTCTCCCCCTTAAGAAATAAGCTATAAAGGCTACAATGCCCTTTTACCTACTATTTACTTTATGACACCTGCTACCGATCACTCCACTGTTTTGCATTTTAATGATGTGGCCTTGGGCTATGGGGACTTCACCGTACTCAAAGACATCAACCTCAACGTCAAAAAAGGGCAAGTTGTGGCATTGATGGGTGGTTCGGGCTCGGGAAAAACCACCTTGTTACGCGCCGCCACAGGACAAATTGTGGCGCAAACCGGCACCGTTACGGCGTTTGGATCCAATATCGCTCAGCTCGATTTCCATGCTCTACAGGCCTTACGCCAACGCATGGGCGTGTTATTCCAGCATGGCGCGTTATTTACCGACCTCAATGTGTTCGAAAACGTCGCTTTTCCACTACGCGAGCAAACCAAAAAATCCGAAGCAGAAATCACTCAAATCGTGCTCGACAAACTCGAAGCCGTCGGTTTGCGTGCCGCCGCACATTTATATATTTCTGAAATTTCCGGTGGTATGGCGCGCCGCGTCGCCTTAGCTCGCGCCATTGTGCTCGAGCCTGAGCTGATTTTATACGACGAGCCCTTTGCAGGATTGGACCCGATTTCTCTCGGTATTACGGCACAATTAATTCGCAATTTATCGGACCAACTCAATTGTGCCTCGGTCATTATTACCCATGATGTGCCCGAATCCTTTAAAATTGCCGACCACGTTTATATAGTCGGTCAGGGTAAATTAATCACCAGCGGAACCCCTCACCAACTGACGGAATCCACTGACGCCTATGTTCAACAGTTTTTAAATGGCAAGCCCGATGGCCCTATTGCATTCAATTACCCCGTGACCCCTGCCTTTGAAAACTGGCTCAAAAAACGTAAACCATGACCTTTCTGACCACACCTATCTCTGTGCTAGGCAAGCATATACGTCACTGGCTTGTGACCTTAGGGGCATTTACGCGCCTATTTTTTGCGCTCTTAGCCCGTAGCAGCATCGTTTTTACGCGTCCGCGTCTGGTTATCCAACAAATTCACTTTATTGGTAACTACTCCTTTCTCATCATCAGTATTTCTGGTTTGTTCGTGGGCTTTGTGTTGGGCTTACAGGGCTATTACACCCTGGCCCGCTATGGTTCCGAAGAAGCCATCGGTTTGCTGGTCGCTCTGTCGCTAACACGCGAGCTCGGCCCAGTGGTCACGGCATTACTGTTTGCGGGGCGTGCTGGTACGTCATTAACCGCAGAAATTGGCTTGATGAAGGCCGGTGAGCAAATCGCCGCCATGGAAGTCATGGCCGTCGACCCCATGCGCCGTATTTTAGTCCCTCGCCTCTGGGGAGGCGTCATCGCCATGCCCATCTTGGCAGCTATTTTCTCGATGGTAGGGATTATGGGTGGTTGGGTTGTAGGGGTCCTGCTCATTGGTATTGATCCCGGCGTGTTCTGGTCACAAATGCAAGGTGGTGTCGATGTCTTCAACGATGTGCTCAATGGTGTTATTAAAAGCGTTATCTTTGGCTTTGTAGTGACATTGATTGCGCTCTATACCGGCTGGACCACCAAAGCCACCCCCGAAGGGGTAGCTCGTGCTACCACCCGTACCGTTATTAGCAGCTCGTTAGCCGTTTTAGGGCTAGACTTCCTGCTCACTGCTCTTATGTTCGGCAACTAATTTTGGAATAGTTACTATGTCAGATAACAAAAGCGATTTTTGGGTAGGACTCTTTGTCTTAATCGGCATTCTCGCTCTGGTATTTTTATCCCTGCGTGCAGGCAATCTCAGCACCTTCTCGTTTGCACCCACTTACAAAGTGCACGCTACGTTCGATAATATTGGCGGCCTCAAGGCCCGTGCCCCCATCAAAAGCAGTGGTGTAGTGGTCGGCCGCGTGGTCGACATTGGCTTTGACAACACCGAATTCCGCGCTGTTGCTACCTTTGAAATCGAACAAAAGTACCTATTCCCCGATGACAGCTCGGCCTCTATCCTTACCTCTGGTCTATTAGGCGAGCAATATATTGGCCTAACGCCGGGTGGCAGTGATGACGACCTCAAAGATGGTAGTACAATCCGCTATACTCAAAGTGCTGTCGTCCTCGAGGACCTAATCAGTAAATTCCTATACAGCAAAGCCAGCGAGTAAACCCGCTTAGTTGTCGAGCCCATTATCCATTTCAGAGTTTGATCCTATGTCTACTACGCCTGTTACTCATTCAACGCCTAACCTTAATTGGGGGCGTTTAGGTCTAGCCACCACCTCGTTATTGTTCGTAGCAGGCTGTGCAACGGTCCAGCACCCCACCCCTGATGATCCGTGGGAAAGCTACAACCGTACTATGTACGACATCAACTATCATGTCGATAATGCCCTGATTAAACCCGTTACCAACGCCTACAAAGCGCTGACTCCCGAACCCGCTCAAACGTGTGTTAACAATATGTTCCGCAACGTCGGCGACGTGTGGTCCGCGGCCAACAGCTTTTTACAAGGGCGTCCGCACGACTTTATCAACTCGTTGGGTCGCTTTTTGTTTAACTCCACCATGGGTATTGGTGGCTGTTTTGACGTCGCTTCTAAAAACGGCTCCAAGCGTATTCCTAACGATTTAGGGACGACCTTGGGTGTGTGGGGTATTGGCTCTGGTCCATATGTAGTGCTGCCTATTATTGGTCCTAGCACAGTACGGGACGGTACCGCTTTAGCGGGTGGTCTGGCTTTGGGCTTCAGCGAGTCCTCTCCCATTACCGCTATCAAAAACGTTCGGGTACGCAACTCCGTTTTAGGTCTGTATTTTGTAGATTTACGCTCTGGTTTGCTTGATGCCGAATCCTTAGTCAATGATATTGCCCTAGACCGTTACAGTTTTGTGCGTGACGCGTATCTACAACGCCGTCAATCTCTGATCAACAGCAAGCTACGTCACCCTCTTGATGACAGCTACGGCGATGACCTACCTGTGTACGAAGACTTTGACGACGAAGACGACGCACCCGCCATCACAAACTAAGCTCCAAAAGGATGTTTTATGTTGTTAGCTAAACACTACTTTTCTGCTCTATTTTTTACTTTTGCCTTGGTCGCCGGTTTGCCCGCCCAAGCACAAGCTGTCGATCGCACTCAGCCTCCAGCTGAGTTCATCGACGTGGTCGCTACTCAGGCCCTAGACGCGGTCAAAAACAGCACGGCAGCCCAACAAGGCGATCGTGCTGCCATCAATCAGTTGGTAGATCAATACGTTTTGCCCTACGTCAACTTTGAAAAAACCACTCGTTTAGCCACCGGCCGTCATTGGCGCCAAGCCTCCGCGGCTCAACGCGAGGCATTAACCGAAGCATTTAAAAATACGCTTGTTCGTACTTACAGTGGTGCTTTGGCTAGCGTAGACAATCTGTCCTCCATTCAGGTCGGCCCCTTTCGTGGCGACCCCTCTGCTGATGACGTTGTTGTCCGCACCACCATCGTCCAAAACAATGGTCCAGCGGTTGGTGTAGACTATCGTATGGAACAAACACCCGATGGTTGGCTCATTTACGACTTAAACGTCGAGGGTATTTGGTTGATCCAAAACTATAGAAACCAATTCTCCGAGGTCATTACTCGTAGCGGTATCGACGGTCTCATCGACAGCCTCAACAAACAGGCTCTAGCCAACCAAAACCCCTAACAGTCAGACGATACTTTAGGGTTTTATCTCCCCTCATTTATAATGGAAGTTTGGCTCATGGTGGGCCAGACTTCTATTGTGTACTTATGTCTGCCATCAAACTCGAAAGCATCTCTAAAATTTTCCCTCCTGAGAAAAAAGGTCTATTCAGTCCGCCTACCGGCTCCGGTTTTCAGGCTCTGAAAGACATTAATCTCACGGTCAATCACGGTGAATTCTTTGGTTTGCTCGGTCCTAATGGGGCGGGTAAAACCACGATGATCTCCATTTTGGCAGGGCTCACTCAACCCACCTCTGGCCAAGCCAGCATTTGTGGCTTTGATGTGTCCTCCGACTACCGCAACTCTCGCCGCGCCTTGGGTGTTGTGCCTCAAGAAATCGTATACGACCCGTTTTTTACGGTACGTGAAAGCTTACGCCTACAATCGGGCTATTTTGGTTTACGCAACAACGATGACTGGATTGATGAAGTCCTACACAACCTAGGGCTATCTGACAAAAGCGATACCAATATGCGTGCTTTGTCGGGCGGGATGAAACGTCGTGTGCTGGTGGCTCAAGCCTTAGTCCATCGTCCTCCCGTTATCATCCTCGACGAACCCACCGCTGGGGTGGACGTTGACCTACGTCGTAGCCTGTGGGAGTTCATCACGCGCCTCAACAACGAAGGTCACACTATCTTATTAACGACGCATTACCTCGAAGAAGCCGAAGCCTTGTGTAATCGTATTGCCATGCTTAAGGCCGGTGAAATTGTGGCGCTAGACACCACTGCGGCTTTGCTTGAAAACGCAGGCACAGGCGACCTCGAAGAAGCTTTTGTTCAAATTATGCGTGCAAAAAATTAACTATGACCCAATCCACAACTACCAAACACTGGGGTGTGCCTGAGTCTACCCCCACCGCCTCTGCCTCATCGCCTAGACTCGCCCCTCAACCAGAAATGGGATCTGGTTTCCCTACTCTATTCAAAAAAGAGCTACTGCGCTTTTACAAGGTGGCTTTTCAAACCGTCGCGGCTCCGGTATTGACCGCGTTACTGTATTTATTGATTTTCGCCCATGTACTCGAAGATCGCGTCCATGTGTTTGGCTCAGTCCCCTATACGGCCTTTTTGATCCCCGGCCTAATGATGATGAGCATGTTGCAAAATGCCTTTGCTAACCCCTCCTCATCACTGATCCAAAGTCGCATTACCGGTAATCTCGTCTTTATTTTGTTACCACCGCTATCACACCGCGAAATCTTTTTCGCCTACATCTTAGCCGCGATTATTCGTGGGCTTACCGTCGGTGTGTGTATCTGGTTGGTTTCATTATTTTTTGTACGCCTACCCGTTGCCAACCCACTTTGGATTATTAGCTTCGCCGTCTTGTCTTGCGGTATTATGGCTACCTTAGGCGTGATTGCAGGGCTTTGGTCCGAAAAATTCGACCAACTTGCGGCATTCCAAAACTTTTTAATCATGCCCGCTACGTTTTTATCGGGTGTGTTTTATTCCATTCACAGTTTGCCTCCCTTCTGGCAGACCGTGTCACACTGGAACCCTATTTTCTATACCATTGACGGCTTCCGTTATGGGTTTTTTGCAGCCTCAGACGTTTCTCCCTGGCAGAGTCTTGCCGTGGTTGGCACGGTCTTTGTAGTGCTTTGCTTCTTATCACTACGCCTGCTCGCTTCAGGCTACAAATTACGGAACTAATACTATGTTGCCTACTCCAGAACTCGTACATCAGTACATCAACGACAACCTAGCCTGTGACCATATCGAAGTCCAAGGTGACGGCTCTCATTTCGAGGCCACCATCGTTAGCACAGCATTTGAAGGTAAAAGTCGTATTCAACGACACCAAATCGTCTACGCAGCCCTTGGCGATCGCATGAAAAGCGAAATCCATGCCCTATCTATGCGCACTCTTACTCCCGACGAATATAAGGCTTAATAATGGATAAATTACGCATCA
>CANQRK010000113.1 GCA_947626245.1 uncultured Paenalcaligenes sp.
CTTTATTGTCATAGTTTAGATCTATTTTGTTCAGTTTAAGACTTTATTGTCCGCCCACAAACAAAACGCACCCCTTCAAAAAATCTATTCCACCGTCACACTTTTAGCCAAATTTCTTGGCTTGTCCACATCGGTGCCTCGTGCCAAGGCGGTGTGATAGGACAATAACTGGAGTGTTACGGTGTGCAATATAGGGGATAGCATGCCGTAGTGTTCAGGCAGGCGAATGACGTGGATGTGGTCCTCGGAATGAATGTGGGTGTCGGCGTCCGCAAACACATACAGCTCGCCCCCTCGGGCGCGGACTTCTTGGATATTGGATTTTAGTTTTTCCAACAAGTCGTCTTTGGGGGCAATGGTTACCACTGGCATATGCTCGGTGACCAAGGCGAGTGGGCCGTGTTTTAGTTCTCCGGCGGGGTAACCCTCGGCGTGGATATAGCTGATTTCTTTTAGCTTTAAAGCCCCTTCCATAGCGATGGGGTAATGCATGCCTCGACCTAAAAATAGCGCATTTTCTTTGCGAGCAAAGTGGTCGGCCCAGTCCATAATTTGAGGTTCTAACGCCAGTACTGCGCTAATTGCTACGGGCAAATGACGCAGCTTATGCAGGTACTCACTTTCTTCAGCGTTGCTTAAGCGGCCTTGTGTTTGCGCGAGGGTTAAAGCCAATAAAAACAAAGCGGTCAATTGAGTGGTAAAGGCTTTAGTCGAAGCCACCCCAATTTCCACACCGGCACGGGTAATAAAATTCAAGGCACACTCTCGTACCATGGCACTGGTGGCCACATTACACACGGTCAACGTCTGTGTCATGCCTAGGCTTTGTGCGTGACGCAATGCCGCCAGGGTATCGGCGGTTTCACCAGACTGGGAAATCGTAACCACCAAGGTGCTAGGCACGGGCACACTGTCGCGGTAACGGTATTCACTGGCTATTTCCACGGCAACGGGTATTTTTGCGATGGATTCAATCCAATATTTAGCGGTTAGGCCGGCATAGAAGCTGGTGCCGCAGGCCAAGATTAATACCCTATCCACCTGTTTAAATACTGTGGCTGCTTCCGTCCCAAATAGCTCAGGACGAATACGCTCAATGTCTTGCAAGGTATCGCCTACAGCACGAGGCTGCTCAAAAATTTCTTTTTGCATGTAGTGACGATACGGCCCCAGATCGGCCGCGGCTGTATGGGCTTGCACGGTATGAATGGTTCGCTCTACCGCTCCACCCACTTTATCAAAGATAAACAGTTGATCACAGCGCAGATCGACCACGTCCCCGTCTTCTAAATACACGATTTGATCGGTGACTCCCGCAATAGCCAACGCATCAGAAGCTAAAAAGTGCTCGTGTTGACCTATTCCCACCACCAACGGTGAACCTGAACGGGCTCCCACTAGACGAGTGGGTTCGTCCACACACATAACGGCCAGTGCATAAGCCCCTTGTAAGCGCTGACACACCTGCTGTAGCGCCACAAAAATATCGCCCTCATACACATAATCCAATAAATGAGCGATAACTTCGGTATCCGTTTGACTCTCAAACACATAGCCAGCGGCGATCAGTTCGGCACGTAGTGGTTCGTAGTTTTCTATGATGCCATTGTGCACGACAGCAATGCGAGGAGGCTGACCGGAGAAATGAGGATGCGCATTGTGGGTAGCCGGCGCACCGTGAGTGGCCCACCGCGTATGGGAAATACCTAACTGACCGATTAGGCCGTCCTGCTCAATGTTCTGTGCTAGCTCGGCCACACGCTGTGTGCTACGAGCTCGCACCAACTGCTGGTCTTTAAATAACGCTAAACCGCAGGAATCATAACCGCGGTACTCCAAACGCTTTAAGCCTTCGAGTAGAACCGGAACAATATTTCTTTGTGCTATTGCACCCACGATGCCACACATAGTCTGCACTCCATAAAAAGAATATCTATCTTTCTATTTTGCGTAAAAAAAGCCAAAAGAAAAAGAATTAATTCTCAAGTGTAGGCACAGCGTCCTCTTGGTACACATCGATATAGCGCTGCACCATCATGTCTACGCTGTGCTCTTTTTCTACCCAACGCACAGCCGTTAAGACGAGATCTTTACGAAACGCCTCGTCATCTAAAATACGATCACATGCAGCGGCAATGGCCTCAAAATCGCCGACCTCGCAAATCACACCGCGCCCATCAGCCACCACCTCTGCCAAGCCGCCGGCATTGGTGCTAACTACCGGTGCTGCGTACAGAAAGGCATCTAATACACTGCTACCTAAGGCCTCGAAACGAGAACTAAGCACAAAGACGTGCATTAAACGGTACATATCCTCGATACGGGACTCAAAGCCCATCAACCGATACACCTCGTCCAAGCCCAGTTCAGAAATTAAGGCTTTTGCGGCAGGAGCGGCATCGCCCTCGGCCCCAAAATGCAAAAACACAAAATCTTGTCGCTTTTGCCACAGCGCATGTACAGCACGAATGGTGGTTTCAGGGTCTTTTTCACGGGTTAAAGCCGCCACTGTACCCAGCACATAGCGACCACTGAGCTGATGCGTATCAGTAAATTCAATAATATGAGGGGTGTCAGCGGGTACAAACTCCACCGCACTAGGAATAATGAGGGGGTCAAAGCCTAATTCGCGTGGATCTTGTGCAGCGGCTTCGCTAATGGCAACAAAACTATCCACCTTGGACCATTTCCAACGCAGTTTTTTTACGCGCTTTTGGTAGTGAGATTCAGACTGCCCATCTTTACGCAAAGGAAAAGCCGTGCGCCGTGTAAATACGACCTTGCCTTTAAGTAAGAATTTTAGGCTGGCTAACCATGTGAGTGCGGCAGACGTTTGAGCATGATAAATGGCATAGTCCTGACGACTGCGTACCAAATACCAAATAGCGTGTGGTACCGACCCACATTCTACTGTCGCTATCCCCAAAGCGCGCAATCGCTGTGCCAAGGGTTGACCTTGACGCACCAACACCGTGGGCAACAAACCCTGTTCTTGCAGCCCTAAGGCCGTTAATAAAGTCTGGCGCTCACCACCACGCCAGCCTCGTTCAAAGTTAATGAGTAAAACTCGCATCATAATTAAAAATCGGGATCAGAAGCTGGATTAAAGTGACGCGCTATATTAATCCCTAATGACACCATTGCGCAGCAAGCGGCCACCAAAACCCCTAACATCGGGCCGGATTCTAATGTAAACGCAATGGCGACCAAGGCGGTCCCCAGACTTTGGCCATAAACCCGTGTCGTAGCCTGCATACCTCCTGCTGCGGCACTGCGATGACGAGGAATACCAGCCAGCATGGCGCGGTTATTAGGCGTTTGAAACAAACCAAAGCCAAAACCACACAGCAGCATACTCACATAGACCCATGTCTCTGACACAGTAGGCCCCAGCAGCACCAGCATAAAAGTGCCAAATGCCATGGTTCCTGCCCCGATGGCGCACATCATGGCAATAGAGAGACGATTAGATAGCCACGCAGAAATGGGCGCCATAACTCCTACACCCAATGACCATACCCCCAACATAATGCCTATTTCACTATAGCTATAGTCCAGTACCCGCTGGAAGTAAAAAGGCAAGGCCACCACTGAGGACATTTGAGCAGCAAACGTAAACGCAGAAGCTGCCACTGCATAGGCCACTGGGGTAATGCGTAACAGGTCGATAGGAACTAAAGGCTCAGTTTGTTTAAGCGTATGACGCATTAAGATCCACGCACACACCGCTGCCACCCCTAGACATAACGCCGACCACATATATTGGGTTGCGATTAAATCGAGACCTAAAATAGACAAACCAAAAACCGGAAAGCTAAAAGCCGCTGCAAACCAATCAAAAGGCTTAGAGCTGCGAGGCACACGCGGTAAAAATCGCACCCCAAACCAGGTAATAACACAAAAGGGGATATTTAAAAAGAAAATCCAGCGCCAAGAGCCAAACTCTAAGATAAACGCCCCCATCGATGGCCCCAATACAGCAATCAAAGACACTGCCATGGCATTCAGGCTTAACCCCATCGCTAGACGCCTTAGAGGGTAAATATTGCGTATTAACCCGCCAAATAAGCACATCAACATGGATGAGCCTAGCCCCTGAGCGCTGCGCGCCAAGAGCAAGGTTTTAAAATCATAAGAAAAAACAGCCGCAATAGAGGCTATTAAAAATACCGCAATGCCTATAGTAAATAAACGCCCTAAACCAATGCGCTCTGCCAAAGATGACAAAGGTAACAAGGTCATGACGATAGTCAGGCTATAGGCAATGGAGACCCACACGACCAAAGACGGGTCGATGCCCATTTCTTGGGCTATAACAGGTAAAGCCACGTTGGACATACTGGCGTCCAACACGGTAATCGTTATCGCCAGAAGTAATGTAATAACGGCGTAGATACGGCGTGGCATAGGCAACCCATCAGGCAGGGCTGCATGCACGGAAGAAGCTGAGTTCGACAAATTTATTTCACTTTCTGGGGACGCTGCCAATCTGCTTTGTACACTTGAGAGGTTCGTGACAGCACCAAACCATTATCAGCGGTATCTTTTGTTACGGTAGTACCCGCCGCTACCGTGGTATTGCGACCGATGCGTACTGGCGCAACCAATTGTGAATCAGAACCAATAAACGCATCATCACCAATGTGAGTTTTGAATTTATTGGCGCCATCATAATTACACGTAATGACTCCAGCGCCAATATTCACACGCTGCCCTAATTCAGCATCGCCAATATAACTCAAATGGCTAGCCTTCGCCTGTGCCGCAAACTGGCTGTTTTTGACCTCAACAAAATTACCAATATGAACCTGATCGCCCAATTGAGTACCGGGTCGTAGTCGTGCAAAGGGTCCCACCGACACAGCGGTTGCCGTCTGGGTTTGATCAATATGACTAAAGGGGTGAATCACCGTTTCCTGCCCAAGGTGAGCGTTTTTGATAACGCAATGCGCACCCACATGTACACCGTCCTCGAGCACCACATCACCCTCAAACACGCAGCCCACATCAATAAACACATCACGACCACACTGCAAGCTACCACGAATATCAAGACGCGCTGGATCAGCCAAGGTGACCCCTGCCACCATCAAACGCTCGGCTTGCTCACGCTGCCAGGCTCGCTCGAGCTGAGCCTGCTGTACGCGACTATTCACACCCAAGGTTTCCCATTCATGCTGAGGGTGTGCCGCCTGTACGACTACGCCATCGGCTACCGCAAAACCAATAATATCGGTGAGATAGTATTCCTGTTGGACATTGTTATTTTGCAAACGCGCTAACCAGTCTTTAAGCAACACCGTCGGGGCCGCAATAATACCGGTATTGACCTCGTTAATCGCATGCTCGGCTGCCGTGGCGTCTTTGTGCTCGACAATACGCTGAATCGCACCGGTCTCATCACGCACGATACGACCGTAACCGGTTGGATCATCTAGAAACTCGGTTAATACCGCCATGCCTTGGCCTCTGGCCTCGATCAAACGCTGCATGGTTTCTGGTTGCACCATGGGGACATCACCATACAGAATCAATGTGGTATCGGTTGGATCATCGCCTAACAAGGCAGGCACGGCTTGTTGCACCGCATGACCTGTACCCAATTGCGGCTGCTGCAACACAAACTGCAGGCCGCTTTGTTCTTTAAATGCATGCTTTACTTGCTCGGCCCCATGCCCAGCCACCACTACAATGGTATCTGGATGCAGTGTTTTTGCGCTTTGAATCACATGAGACAACATGGTTTGACCCGCAATGCGGTGCAATACCTTGGGTAAGTCGGACTGCATCCGTGTGCCTTTACCCGCTGCAAGAATCACTACATTTAACATATACATTCCATTTCAAATTGAGACACTAGGTGGTTTTCTTTGCGGCTTTTTTGGTGGCCTTTTTAGCCACCTTTTTGGCCGTTTTCCCAGCAACGGTTGCGCTGGATTTTTTAGCCGCTGTTTTTTTAGCGGCTTTGGGCGCACTGGTCTGAGTGGTTGAGTTGGTTTTAAAAGTACTATCCGCCGACGGTGAAGCCACGCCTGCAGACAGATTCTCTGCCACACTTTGCGCTTGTTGCATGGATTGTGCCGTGGCAGCGGCTATGGTTTCAAACTGATTTTGTAACAAATCCCACCACGCTTGCCCTGCTTGACGCAGACTTTCATCCGTCTCGTCATCGGGGTTGGAGTCAGCTTGTGACGTAGCAGTCGTGCTGTCATCCGAACTCATCGTCTCGCTGAACTCAGACATAGCACTAAAACCTGTTTTAGCCATCGACTGCAACGTGCTTAGGGTACTGCGTTGAATTTCAAGACCTTGAATAGTGCTGGACAGCATGGATAAATTTAAACGTAACCAGCTTTCTACGGCTTGCAATTCCTCGATGCGCTTATTCAGATCTTCTACAGAAGGCATAGCCGTAGGCGAAGACAAATCCAGTGGGGTTTTGGCCATATTGCCCCAAATTTGCTGCATCATATTGAGGCTAGCCAATAAGGGGTTGTCTTGATTCGCTGAAAAACCGGGGATGTCGAATGGATTTTGTTTCATGAGCTACTGTCTCCGTTAAAGTATACCCTTTGCCCCAGACTGGTTAGCTGTGCTGCAATCGCAAGCGCACGCTGTCTATGAGCACCATTTCCGCTTCCAACGTAAATACGTTGGTTTGCATCATTTCCCACCAATCACCTAAAGACAGCAACCGGACTTCACTGACCTCACCGTCTTGGTTTTGTGGAACCACACCTTCGTTTAACACACAATCACTAATTAATACGTCTTCGATCTGATAACCCTCGGGCAAGCGTCTATACATACGCAATAAAGTACGCAAAGGCTGTCGCTGCGTTAAGTGCGACGGCAGCAAGCCAGCCTCTTCTTGACTCTCTCGTAATAACGAGGTGTCCAAGTCCTCGAACGCCACCGCTAATCCACCCACCATGGTATCCCACTTGTTAGGATCTGTTGGTTTGTTTGCGGCACGCTTTGCTACCCATA
>CANQRK010000114.1 GCA_947626245.1 uncultured Paenalcaligenes sp.
GCACTTTGTGCTTGCTGTGATTCGGCGCTGCCATCCTCACCTGCTAGCTCTTTGGCCATGGCAGCCGTTTGTGAGCGTACCACCTGCCCAAAAATTTGAAACACCGCTATAGCGGCTACGGCTACTAGGGCAACAATGATGATGTACTCGGTCATCCCCTGTCCCGCTTGCTTGACATTTTTCCCAGACATAAACCAACTCCTTTTGCATGATGGTTTTAGTATGTCTGCGGTTTAGGGACAGGGCTATTCGCAAAAATAACAACGGATAAAATAAGCCTATACAACAAAAATCGCGGCTCAAGGCCGCGATTCTTAACTGCAAAGCATAGCGAAATCTATTCGATACGAACTTGAATAGATTCAAAACCTTCGATTTCTGCCCGCATCACATCGCCTGCTTCCACCGCACTGACGCCAGCGGGTGTACCTGTCATGATGACATCACCCGGTAGCAACGTCACATACTGCGATAAATAAGCGATGGCTTCGGCTACAGGCCAAATCAGCTGATTAATATCACCTTCTTGACGTAGCTGGTCATTAACATACAAACGAATCGCACCAGTTTCTAGCAATTGGCTAGTAGGATGCACTGGTCCAATTAAAGCTGACGCATCAAAGCTTTTACCAAACTCCCAAGGTCGACCTAGGTCTTTGGCTTGTGATTGCAAATCCCGACGTGTCATGTCTAAACCGACAGCATAGCCATAAATGCACTGCGCCACTTCGGCAGGACTTAAATTTGCCCCCCCTTTTTGCAGTGCTACGACTAACTCAACCTCGTGTTGAAGATTTTGAGTTTTACTGGGGTACGGCATGACACTATTGCCTGTATTGTCTACCGGCAATACGGACTGAGCAGCTTTACAGAAAAAGAAGGGATCTTCACGACCCGTATGCCCCATTTCTTTAGCATGCTCGACATAGTTACGTCCCACACAAAAAACACGTTGCACGGGGTAACACGCATCGGTGCCCACCACTGGCAACGAACTGGGTGCAGGCGGAGTAAAGACCCAATTCATCTTATTTAGCCTTGTAACGTTCGATACTGTTGATGATTTCTGCTTTAGCTGCATCAGTATCTGCCCAACCTTGAACTTTTACCCATTTACCTTTTTCTAGGTCTTTATAGCGCTCGAAGAAGTGCTGGATGCGGTCCAATTCCTCTTGGGGCAAATCGTTAGGGCCTTGGATGGTACGGTAGGGAGGGTAAAGTTTGGTCACAGGGACAGCTAATACCTTGGCATCACCACCCGCTTCGTCTTCCATGTTTAACACACCAACCGCGCGACACTTAATGACCGCACCGACCTGAATAGGGAATGGGCTGAGAACCAATACATCTACGGGATCGCCGTCTTCGGAGATGGTTTGTGGCACATAACCGTAGTTACATGGGTAGTGCATAGCGGCCAACATAAAACGGTCCACCATGACAACGCCAGTTTCATCATCAATTTCATATTTAACGGGGTCGGAATTCATAGGAATTTCGATCACAACATTAAACTCTTCGGGAGCCTTATCACCGTAGCCAATATTCGTTAAGCTCATTTATATGCCTTTCATTTCAATGGTAGTTAATTGCGTGACCGATGGGAACCATCGGAAGTCATGGTGACATCCACCCCTGGAATAGGAGCGGTATCGAAATACTGTTGATCTGGGTGCTCAATAGAGGCTGTTGCCGAAACGGAGGCGGCCGAGGTATTGGGCTCGACAGCCTCGTCAACAAAGAAAGCGGCTTCGACGGCGCTGGCCGCCAACGGGCCACTGGTTTCTGCAAAGCGTTGCTCTTCGGGCAAGTGGCCATCGACCAACGTCGGATCATCGGTGAGGTCTGCTGCAGGCAAGAGACGATTTGGCGCCATAATAGGCAACGCCCCCGCCGTCGCTGCGGCGATACGCCAATGCACAATGGCCTCTTGAGGACGCTCTAGCACATCGTACAACTGCCCTAACAACGCATGAATACGTAAATCATTACGCAAAGCCATACTACGCTTAAAGTAATGTTCAGCTTGGCCCCATAACTGACCCAACACGCACAGACGACCTAAAGCCACCAGTAAGGCGGGGTTGTCTGGGTGACGTTGCAACCACTCTTCGGCCTTGGTCAGACGACGTTTGTATTGTTCTTCGGTAGTAGAGGCGTAAAGATTTAAGAGCTCAGGAGCCGGGTCTTGTTGAATGGAAGCCTCGAGCACTCGAGCTGCCTCGTCTAAACGATTGGCTTGAGTTAACCACTGCCCAGCAGCCAAAGCTACTGGCTGACGAATTTTTTCCTCGGTGCGTAGATCGTTCCAGATGGACTTAAACTGATCTTCAGTGGCTTGCTGAATGCGACGTGAAGCCGCGTAATCAATGTAGTCTAGCGCCTGATCTTTTTCAATGGCACTGCGACGCAATAACAAACGCGTTAACTCGTAAACACGCTCGGGATTGTCTTGTTGGCGATAGGCTCGTAATAACAAGCGTGTCGCATGAAAATGCCTAGAGCTGGCGTCTTGTACAGGCTGTAATAATTGAATGGCTTCTTTGGCTAACCCCTGCTCGAGGTACATCTCCGCCGCAGCCGTTGCGTACGCTAACTTTAACTGAGGATCCTCATTGACATTTTTCTGTGCAATTTGCAATGCCTCGTCACGACGATGGTAATCAGCCAAATCCTGAGATGCTCGGGCTGAAGCCAATCCTGCCACTAATTTTGTTTTATGTGAACGAGATTTGCTTAAGAGTTTAGTGAGCTCTTTTTCAGCTTGGCCATAGCGCCCTTCGAGGATGTGAATCCAACCAGTCTGCAAAAGGTCTTGGTCACGGCGCTCGGCACGTCGACTACGCCACAAACGGAAACGCCCTGGGCTGCCTGTTAGCCAAGACAATAAATTTAATAAGGCATAAAAAGCAAAAAATAGTACCAAGAGTGCAATAACACTAAAGGTAATGGACACACTAATATGCCAAGGTGGCGCAATAATTAAGACATTTCCACTGTGATCTCGTAAGACCAGCGCCAAGGCGACAGCGGCCGCAAAAACAATAAAAGTCCAAATCCAAGTTCGCATAGTTACACCACCTGCTGAGTCAATACCAAGCCCGCACTGGCATGATCACTGGCGTCGGTATGTGTGCCTTGATCGACTGAGTCCTCAGGCAGATCGGACAATGGCGTGGTGGGCTCGGACGACGGTACCGGTGCTCGCTCTGGAGCAGAGTCTGGCTCTGATTCTGGTTCTGATTCTGTCACCAAACTGGGTGAGGCCGGAGCTGACTCAACACCGGGAGAGCTTTCCAAAGCGCCTTGCTTTAAATTTTCTATGACGGACTGCGTATTGTCTAAACTGGGCAGTTGCAGCTCGATGTCGGTATCCGCCAATTGCGTGGCTAATGCTAAAGCGCGCTGTGTTGCGGCTTTGGAACCATCAAAACGCTGCTCGAGGGCATGCGTAATAAAATCAAGCTCAGCGTGCCAGACTTTGGGCTGCTTAGTCATCAATGCTAATTGCGCCATGGTAATACGTAGACGCAAGTCTTCACGTAATCGATCGGCCTGCTCAGGTGAAATCAACAAAGCGGCCTGATCATCGATACGGCGCACACTAATGAACTGACCTAAGTCGTGGCGTACACTATCCCACCCTTTTTGTGTCATAGTAGCAGCCGTATTTAACCAGTTTTGCCACCACACCGGATTGAGCTCGTCCGAGGTCTCAATCACAACAGACTCGGTATTAATGATGGGTTGCTGCGTTTCGGTGATCTGCTCCGATGATGTGGAGTCTGCCTGAATGTATAAAGGCGCTTGGGTAACAAGCTCGGCCAATCGATCTAGCTGAGTGGATAAGGTTGCAATATCGACTACCTGCACTGTGCGCAAGCGTCCTAAATCCCCATTAATGGCTTGGAGCAATACCGCAAAGTTTTGGCGGTTTGCCTGAGTCAGACGTGCTTGGGCGGTTTCGAGACTAATGATGGCATTGGCGACATTGCCACCCACCTGTAATTGTTGCTGAGCAAGAGCGGTGAGTTGTTCGATGTCATTAAGTAACATGACCTCGGTACCCGAATCGCTAATGGTTTGTAAGGCGGTGCTGACATCGTTGAGCTTCGCTAGCGCTTGACCTAGCTGAGTTTGCAAACGCTGCACCTGTTGTGACTGATTTTGTACCTGCGTTAAGGCGTGTTGTGCTGTTTGTTCGTTTTTCTGAGCTTGCTGCACTAAAAGCTGTAGCTGAGCATCGTACTGATGGCTGAGCTGTTGCTGGTGGTTTTGGGTATACCAAACAGCACCACCGGCCATCAAGATGGCGACCAAGGCAGTGACCACTACCGGCCCTTTAGCCCCTTTTTTGGTTTTTATTACCTTGGGATTAGCGCTAGAAACCGTTGTGTCGGCGGCTGACTGCGTCTGATGGGTATTATCGCTTTTATCTTTCATGACGTAATTGTAATCCGTTAAGCATTATTTGGCAGCGTTGCATGCAACAACGCCTCCTGCATTGCCGTTTGGCTAGGGGCACAAATTTGAACCTGATCCTGCATTTGCTGCGGAGAAAAATCGCACAACTGCTGGACTTTCTGAGCAATACGCGGATGAATGGCTACAAATTGCGCCTGTTTCCAGGCAGCCTCTAAACCCAATCGCACCATATTATCGTAAATCGCTTGAGTGCTTTCAGAGCTAGTTAAAAGAAACGTGACTGTTTGTGGTTTTACCAAATCACGTTGCAATTGTATAGCGCTCTGTGCGGACCACTGTGCTGGAATACGCTGATAAATGCTACAACGCGTTAGCTCTTTGTGCTGGTCAAGCAGCTGTTGACTCAGCCACTCGCGCCCCTGCTGCCCGCGCACCAACAAAACACGCTGTATCGTTGGCAACTGTGGCAAGAGTAAATCCCATAACGCTTCGGAGTCTTGGTAAGGATGACTAGCGGGTGGGTGAATTAAACGTAGCTGCTGATCTAACCCCTGCTCGTAAAAAGGAGCCGCACTGGCAGCCCCCACTGTGGCAATGGCCTGATGGGGCGCAAAATACCCAGTAGAGTGCTGTAAGGCCTGTAGATAGAACTGCACCGCCTGTGCACTGACAAATACCAATAAGTCATACTGCGCAGGTAAATACTCTGTAGCAAGCGTGCTAAAGCAGGGTGTCACACATAAGGCAGGGAGCTCTAGGCTGCGTACCCCATGTTGCGCTAAGCCCTGAGCCAGTGCGGTGTTTTTACCTTGGGGACGAGTGAGAACAACCGTAGCCAAAATTAGTCCTCGGCGGGCACGCTCAGTTTAGCCAAGATCGCATCAGCCCCTTGATCCAACAAGGCCTGACCAACGGCTTTACCCAACGCATCGGCTTGGCTAATAGGGCCACGCTGTTCTGCTCTGTACACCACCGAAGCATCGGGTTCGGCCACCAAAGCACGCACCCGAACTTGGTCACCATCAAGCTCGGCATAGGCTGCCAAAGGAACCTGACACGAGCCACCTAATAGACGAGTTACCGCCCGCTCGGCCACAGAACGCGATGTAGATTCAGAGCAAGCCAAAGGAGCCAGCCAGTTTTTTAAATCGGTACGGTCTTGATGAATTTCGATACCCAATGCGCCCTGACCCGCTGAGGGCAAGCTGTCATCGACTTCGATGCTAGAGCGAATACGTTGTGTTAGTCCTAAACGTTTTAGCCCTGCGGTCGCCAAAATAATGGCATCAAACTCGCCAGCATCCAATTTACCCAGACGGGTATCTAGATTGCCACGTAATGGTTTAATGACCAAATGAGGATAGCGTTCGCGCAACTGTGACTCGCGACGTAAGCTGGATGTGCCCACTACGGCACCATCGGGCAAATCGCTAAGGGAGTCATACTGATTAGAAACAAACGCATCGCGAGGATCATCACGCTCCATGATGACGGCCAAATCAAAGGGCGCCGGAACATCGTAAGGCACGTCTTTGAGGGAATGCACTGCCAAATCGGCCCGTCCGTCTAAAAGAGCCGTTTCCAATTCCTTGATAAACAACCCCTTGCCGCCAATTTTTGACAGGCTACGGTCTAAGATGCGATCTCCTTTGGTGCTCATACTAAGCAACTGGACATCGCAATCAGGATACAGTGCTTTTAAACGGTCTCGCACATGCTCGGCTTGCCATAAAGCCAAACGGCTAGCACGAGTCGCAATAACTAGTTTTTTTGGTGTTGACATACTAACCCGCAAAATAACGTGCAATGGCTGCACCGATTAATCCTAAGGCGCCTAATATCGCCAAGCCTTGCAACAATGACAGACGGCTCTCGCCTTTTTTATTTGATTTCTCTTGGGTACTCATAGTAATTCCTTGACTGTTAGTCCTTACCAACAATAGCCACAGTATAAAGCGGATCAGGCTAAAACCCTAACACCCTATCGAGGTACATAAAAAAAGCCAGTACCTTAATGTACTGGCTTTGCCTTTAAACTAAAGACTCGTTAACAGAGTCCAGCATCGGGTTCAAAACCCCATTGGACTCGACTGGCTTGGCGTGCTCGTGTCAACGCTTGTAACTCAAAAAAAGCCTGTGCTTTTTGATCTGCATGGTTAAATAGTATAACGAATTTTTTCATGAAGCCACGAGCACGAAGTAGCCTCTGAACGCGGCCTGACCCTTGTTCTATTGCCGCACCGGTTGCGGTTGCTAATCGAAAGTTCATCATGTTTAAAACCCGTATCGTTAGAGTTAATTACCAATACCCTAATTATAGGGTAAACCCTAATACATAGCGAGCATAGAGCAGACTATGTTGTAAAACTGTCTTTACCCTTTATCCGGAGCCTTCTCTTATGATGAAAAAAGTCCTTCTTCATGCCCTTTTTAGCAGCGCAGCACTGGGCTCTATCTCTGTTGCCGTCGCAGCAGACCCAGCCC
>CANQRK010000115.1 GCA_947626245.1 uncultured Paenalcaligenes sp.
AGAGTATGAGAACGATCAAACATGAAAGATCCTAACTTAAAAAGAGGGCATTAAAGTCAGCATTTTACCGCTTTAGCCGCGTTTAAGCTGAAAAAAACCACGTATAGCCCAAAAAAATCATAAAACATGCTTTTAACCACAGTTAAAGGCTGTTTAGAGCTATGTTCGCAAACGTGGATTAAGGGTATAGGTACCGGTTAAGGTGGCTTGCGCCAAAACATGTGGCTGAATAGCAGCCAAGACTTGGGCGCCGGTGAACTTGCCTTGTAGTGGCACCTGATCGATATCGAGGGCATACACCATGAAATGATAATGATGCACCAAGGAATCGTTCCAAGGCGGGCATGGGCCATCGTAACCAAAGTAATCGCCATTCATATCACGATCGTGCGCAAACCAACTGGTATAGTCATTTAGCCCCTGACGCGTCCCATCTAGGGACAAAGGCCCCGACTTGCCTCGAGGGGTAATGCCCTGAGCATAACTGCCCTCGGCAATTTCAGTGACATTGGGAGCGATGTCTATTAGCACCCAATGATAAAAGTCGGTGCGGGGCAAGTCCGAAGGGACCTCACGGTCGATCTGATTCACATCGTCCGGTTGAGTCGGCACATCGGTATCCACACATAACACCACAAAGGATTGTGTCTGGGCAGGAGCATCGGCCCAAGCTAAGTGTGGATTGATATTGTCTGCCAAAGCCACCTTGTTCTGAGCATCGTATTTACCAAACGCGTAGCGTTCGGGAATAACGGCTTGATCGGAAAAAGAATCACTGTGCAGTTTCATCACTTGCTCCTTAATAAAAGACGTTAGCTTAAGGTTACACGAGCAAAGCGTCGTTTACCAATTTGGACTACATAGGTCCCAGCGGCTAGCTCTAGGCCACGGTCCTCGATACGAGTCCCATCGATGCGAACCCCACCCTGAGTAATGTTGCGCTGTGCCTCGCTACCTGAAGACGCCAAACCGGCTTCGCGTAAAACAGAAATAATACCCATAGGAGCGCCTGTTAAATTAACCTCGGGCATGTCCTCGGGGATTTCACCATGCTTAAAGCGAGACTCAAAACGCTGCAATGCCTCTTCGGCATCGCGTTGGCTATGAAAGCGCGCCACGATTTCCTGAGCCAATGCCACTTTGATATTGCGTGGGTTTTCACCGCCAGCAATCGCGTCTTTGAAGGCTTGAATTTCAGCCAAACTGCGGAAAGACAAGAGCTCGAAGTACGACCACATCAAGGTATCAGAAATGGACATGAGCTTGCCGAACATGGAGTCAGGGCTTTCGGTGACACCAATGTAGTTGTTTTTGGATTTGGACATTTTTTCTACGCCATCCAAACCCACCAATAATGGCATGGTCAAAATACACTGTGGCTCTTGGCCGTATTCTTTTTGCAGCTCGCGACCTACTAGCAAATTAAATTTCTGATCCGTACCACCCAACTCGAGATCGGCCTTGAGTTGAACGGAGTCGTAACCCTGTAATAGAGGGTAAAGAAACTCATGAACAGAAATAGGGGTATTTGAGGCAAAGCGCTTGGTGAAATCGTCGCGCTCCATCATGCGTGCTACGGTATAACGCGAGGCGAGCTGAATTAATCCACGAGAACCCAACTGATCCAACCAAGTGGAGTTATACAACACCTCGGTTTTAGACTGATCTAAAATTAAATTAGCTTGATCGCAATACGTTTGTGCATTGGTCTTGACCTGCTCGGGAGTCAGCGGAGGACGCGTTGTGTTGCGACCGCTAGGATCACCAATAGTAGAGGTAAAATCACCAATCAGAAAAATGACCTGATGGCCTAAATCCTGAAGCTGACGCATTTTATTTAGAACCACTGTATGGCCTAAATGAATATCAGGAGCCGTAGGATCCAAGCCCAATTTAATGCGTAAAGGCTGGCCTGTGGCATGGCTACGAGCGAGCTTACGAACAAACTCGGACTCGACAAGCAGTTCCTCGCAACCACGCTTAACGATGGCCAAATCGGCTTCTACTGCTGGAGTAATAGGGGCGTCTTGTGCTGACATATGTAACCTGATTAAATCTTTGTGTAAAAGGGTCGAAAAACCGGCGTAAATAAGCTAGGATAACGCTTGGGCTTGTAATGTGCATCTTTATATGCTCTTTTAGCCCAAACCACCTCTTTCAAAACGTTTCCTCAGAGCCTAAGGTTCTGTGGAGAAACGTTTTTTCGCATTTTTGACTTATCCGTTTAGATTGTAAACCGTTCTGTGTATTCCTACACCTAAAGGTCTTTTCTGAACCCAACATCAACAAGGTTTTGGTCACATGCTTAACGAAGGGAACAACGGCTCACACTCCGCTCCCCAGCACACCAGCCCCAAAAAAAGTCATACCGTAACTAAGACGCTGCTCGTTCTTGCCTTTGGCTTGTTCGCAGGCGCTGCCGCCATTGCCGTGGTAGAGCCTACCTCTGAGCCCACCGTGTATCAAGCTATCGAAGCGCTTGAGCTACCTGCCGGAGTCACTCCACTAGGTTTAGCTAATACACAGCCTTATATTCAAGAAACCCGAATTCGTCGTGGTGACACCCTAGCCGCTTTGTTACAGCGTCTACAGGTCTCATCCCCTGGCTTGCAAGCATTTTTAACGCATGATGAAAATGCACGCTCTATTTACAAGCTATACCCAGGTCGAAGCATTCAAGCAGCACTCTCAGACGACAATGACTTGTTGTGGCTACGCTACTACCATACTCCTAGCGACACCGAGCAAGGTCAAAGTGTCTCTAAATGGCTAGAGGTCCGACCTGACGGTCAGGACAATTATGTCGCCACCGAGCAGGCTGACATCACTAGCACCCATATTCAAATGGCCGAAGGCATCATCAACAGCTCGCTGTTTGGTGCTACCGATGCCGCCAATATCCCCGATACCGTTGCCATGCAAATCCCAGAAATTTTGGGATCTAAAATGGACTTTCTCAAAGACATACGCAAAGGCGATCGCTTTCGTGTTATTTACGAAACCCACAGTCACAATGGTCAACGTGTTGGTGCAGGTAAAATCCTAGCACTCGAGTTCGAGAGCCAAGACAAAGTGCATGCGGCTCTGTGGTTCAGCCCCGACGGTCAATCAGGTAGTTACTATGACTTCGAAGGTCAAAGCTCCCAAGGCGCTTTCCTACGTAGCCCCTTAAAATTCACCCGCATCAGCTCCACCTTTGGCGGACGTCGTCATCCTATTCATGGTAACTGGCGCGCTCACAATGGTGTCGATTATGCAGCCCCTACCGGCACACCTATTCACGCAACCGCTGACGGTGTAGTGAAATCGGTAGGAAACCAAGGGGGTTACGGTAAAACGATTGTGCTCGAACATCATAGTGGTTACAGCACGTTATATGCCCACCAAAGCAAATTTGCAGCGGGTCTGAAAAAAGGCGATACCGTTAACCAAGGTCAGCTTATTGGTTATGTCGGCTCTACGGGTTGGTCTACCGGTCCTCATTTACACTACGAGTTCCGTATCAACAACAAGCCGGTTGACCCCTTGGCCATCGAGCTACCCGTAGCACGTAGCCTAGACGACAAACAAAAAGCGGCCTTCCAAACCGCAGCCTCGCAGTACCGTCTGCAACTGGCTGTACTCAAAGGTCTGGATCAACCTGCTGTAGCGGCCTTAGACCACTAAGATGCACTACATAGGCTTAATGTCTGGCACCAGCACCGATGGCGTGGATGCGGTTTTATGCCGTATCACTGCTCCTAACTCGGTACAGGTGCTTGCTCATCAAGCCCTCCCTATGCCTGCGGCCCTTCGGTCCGAGTTTCTCGCACTGAATACCGCAGGCTCCAACGAGCTACACCGCGCTGCTCTAGCGTCTCAACAGCTCGTGCAGTTGTATGCCCAAAGCTGCCAACAACTGCTTGATCACACAGGCTTACAACCCCAAGACATTCGCGCCATTGGCGCACACGGTCAAACCGTGCGCCATGCCCCAACGTTAGGCTACAGCTACCAGTTGAATGCTCCCGCCCTCTTGGCCGAGCTTAGCCAAATTCATGTTATTGCCGATTTTCGCAGCCGAGACTTAGCTGCTGGCGGTCAAGGTGCTCCCTTGGTCCCTTTATTTCATCAGGCCGTATTTGCCAGCCCTACCCCTCGGGTAGTCTTAAATTTGGGTGGCATTGCCAATATTAGCTATTTACGTCCTGAGACAGCCCCTGTCGGTTTTGATACGGGCCCAGCCAATGCCCTCCTTGATGAATGGGTGTACCGCCATCAGGGCACGCATTACGACCACAATGGCTCGTGGGCGGCCTCAGGTCAAGTACATGCTCAGCTACTAGAACGTCTTTTAAGCGAACCCTGGCTACACATCGCGCCACCTAAATCCACTGGCCGTGATCTATTTAACAGTGACTGGCTAGCCCCTCACCTACAGCACTACCCCAATCTCTCTCCCGTCGATATTCAAGCCACTCTAGCCGCCCTGACGGTCCAAACCGTCTGCCATGCCATCCAAACCTACGCCACGGATTGCACCGATATCGTGGTATGCGGCGGCGGTGCTTACAATTCACATCTAGTGACCGGTTTATCTAACGCATTAAAAAAACCCGTCCAATTAAGTGACGGGTTTGGTCTTGGGCCCCAAGAAGTCGAGGCCACGGCCTTTGCGTGGCTGGCCTATGCGTATTTACATGATATTCCAGCCAACCACCCTGCCGTTACTGGCGCTAAACACAGCAGCGTGCTGGGGGCTTGGTACAAGGCCTGATTACACCGTAAACGAAGAGCCGCAACCACATGTGGTGCTGGCATTTGGATTACGAATTACAAATTGAGCGCCTTCGAGGTCGTCTTTGTAATCAATTTCTGCGCCGACCAAATACTGAAAGCTCATGGGGTCAATTAATAATTGCACACCCCCTTTTTCAATAATAGTGTCATCGTCGTCAGTGACGTCATCAAAGGTAAAGCCGTATTGGAAACCAGAACAGCCGCCGCCTTGGACAAACACACGTAGTTTAAGCTCGGGATTGCCTTCTTCGAGCAAGAGCTCGCGGACTTTTTCAACAGCGGGATCAGTAAAGCTCAGGGGAGCTGGCGGAGCCTGTAGATCAACCGTTTCAGTTAGGGTATTCATAAGAAACTCCTGCAACGTATATATAAGAAACTCTAGTAGTTTAAGCCTTAATCATTTTCCGCCGCAGCAGAAAGGGGCACTAGGTCCATTTTGTGGGTGGCACGCAACTGCGTACCTTGATAGATTTGTAGACTAATGGTTTCTACATTCACATCTGGAGGCAAGGTTAATAACCCGGTTGTGCGTAGAAACTGATCAAATTCGATTGTTTTGGTGGTGCTGGCGTCGGTCCCAGCAGTCGTTAAGACTATGTTAACTGAATCTTTACCTTGGTGCCCATGAGCCGTAAATTGTATGTGCCCATTAAAACGAGCCAAGTTAGCCGGACGCTGCAATAACAGCTTGTAATGCACAGTTTGGTCTTGGGGCACTAACTCTAACGCCCTTACCTGCACCGTTCCGGCACTAGACAAAGGCAACAGATGTTCATAAAAAGCCAATTGCTCTTGAAGCCGTCCTACGTCTTGTTGACTTTGGCTAAGACGCTGTTGCAAGGATTCTTGGGTCGCCTGCTCTAGCGCTACCTGAGTGCGCAGCTGAAGATTTTGCTGACGCACCTGCTCGAGTTCGTAATGAGCTTGTTGGCCTTGGTGTTGTATTTCTTGGGCGACATGCCATTGTTGCTGCTGCCAGAGTCCCACTAGGGCGGCCCCAAGAGCAACGCCAGCCAAGGCAGCCCATAACCACCTTGACTTCGTTTTTTTCGAGGGAGAGGAAGTTGGTTTCATTGATTGTTAGAGCATCCAAATGAAAACAGGTTCCCACGATTTAAGCTTAGAAACAATTAGGGCAAAATAGCCACGTGCTCTAGACCCATCTGCTCGGGTAGACCAAACATTAAGTTCATATTTTGTACTGCCTGACCTGATGCCCCTTTGACTAGGTTGTCTTGGGCTGCCATCACAATCAGCTGGTCGCCATGACGCTGTACAGCAATACGAATTTTGTTGGAGGCACGCACAGAGCGGGTTTCGGGTATTACGCCAGCTGGCATCACATCGACGAAATACTCATTGGCATAGAACTGCTCGTACAGCGCCTGAAAATCGGTGTCCATACCTTCGGGGGTAATGCGCAAATACAGCGTAGAAAACATACCGCGGATCATAGGAACCAAATGCGGCACAAAAGTAAGATGGACCTCTTGGTCTTGGTTCATCTGTTTTAGTTGTGCCGAAATTTCGGGGTGATGACGGTGACCCGCCACGCCATAGGCTTTGAAATTATCGCTAGATTCAGAAAACAGACTGCCCACTGCGGCTTTACGACCTGCACCGGAAACGCCAGATTTACAGTCGGCCACTACACGCGCCTCGACCAAAGGAGTCGCATGGCCCCACAAAGGAGCCGTACCCAATAACACGGTGACCGGATAACAACCGGGATTGCCTACCACCTGAGCCTGAGCAATTTTCTCACGATTGATCTCGACCAATCCATAGACGGACTGCTTTAAAATATCGGGACAAGCATGCGGCATTTTGTACCATTGCTCGAACACCGTGGTGTCCTGAAGACGGAAGTCAGCGGCTAAATCAATGACCTTTACCCCTTTGTCGAGCAAGGCTTGAGCTTCGTGCATAGCAACACCATGCGGCGTAGCAAAAAACACCACATCACACTGATCCAGCTGGGCTTCGTCGGGAGTTTGGAAAATAGCATCCACATGACCACGCAAGCTGGGAAACATATCGGCAACAGGCATGCCGGA
>CANQRK010000116.1 GCA_947626245.1 uncultured Paenalcaligenes sp.
GGTAACGTCAAGCCTTTAGTGGGTAATAGCCCCAAGCACACACCAATATTGATGAAAGACTGCACACCAAACCACACCCCAATACCTTGGGCATACATAGCATTATAAATACGACCTTCTTCGATGGCCTGCCTCCCTATTTGAAAAGCACGCCAAATCAAAAAAGCAAAAATCAACACTAACAGGCTAACGCCCACAAAGCCGAACTCCTCGCCAATAACTGCCACAATAAAGTCCGTGTGTGCCTCGGGCAAATAATGCAGTTTTTCTACGCTAGAACCCAAACCCACCCCAGTCCATTCGCCACGACCAAACGCAATCAACGAGTGGGAAAGCTGATAAGCGCTACCATAAGCATTTTCTGGCTTCCATGGATCTAAATAGACAAATAAGCGCTCGCGTCGCCAAGGAGCAAGCCAAATCATGGCTGCACCCAAGCCTCCAAACAGCCCGATCATGCTAAGAGTCCAGCTAAGGGCAATCCCCCCCATAAACACCACGCCCATTGCAATACAGGCCGTGACCACAAAAGCCCCTAAGTCGGGCTCTAGAATGAGCAGCCCTCCCACAAAACCAATAATGATAATGATGGGAATAAAGCCACGTAAAAATTGTGAAATGGTGTCTTTTTTACGTACCACGTATAGTGCTGAAAACATCAACATAGCCACTTTCATGAGCTCAGATGGCTGAAAGTTAACAATGCCCAAAGGAATCCAACGACGAGCACCATTCACCTCGCGCCCAATACCAGGTATCAGCACTAAAACGAGTAAAACAATAGAAAAGATAAAAATGGGGAGGGTTAGTTTTTCCCAAACACGCATGGGAACCAATGCTGCCGCGCAGGCCAACACCAGACCAATGGTTAAAAACACCGTATGACGAATCACAAAATAATAATTGCCATAATTACGGTATTGAGGCCCATCGGCTAATGCAATAGAAGCGGAGTACACCATCAGCAGCCCAAAGGCTGCCAAAATACAAACCACCGTCAACAACGGAGCATCAATGCTAGGGGTCGGAGCCCGCCCACGCCGGCTCGATGCCCGCTGAGTGAAAGAGGTTAAAAGACTCACGCCACCTCTCCTTGATCTAGAGCGAGTTCGGTCACCGCATCCACAAAGTGATAGCCTCGCTCGATATAGTTACTAAACATATCTAAACTGGCACATGCTGGGGACAACAGCACCACATCGCCTTCGAGGCTAAGATCGTAAGCCTGCTGCACAGCCGTTTCTAGAGAATTAGCGACTCGAATCGGTTTATTGATAGTCGCCAAAGCCTGCTGCAACAGAGGCGCATCTTGTCCAATTAACACCACCGCTCGGCATAAACTGGTAGCCAACGCCTGTGCTAAGGGAGAAAAGTCCTGCCCCTTGCCTACACCACCCGCGATAAGCACCATAGGGCGCCCTAAACCTTGTATAGCCGCTACGGTCGCCCCGACGTTAGTGCCTTTGCTGTCATTAATAAAACTCACCCCTCGAATAGAGCGAATAAACTGACAGCGGTGCGGCTCGCCATGATACGAACTGAGTGCTGCCAAGGCTGGATCTAACTCTAGCCCTGCGGCGTGGACTAAACACAAAGCAGCCAACGCATTGCTTAGATTGTGACGTCCAGGAATAAGCAACGCCGAAGAGGGCAACAACGGCTCTAGATCTTGAGACTCAGCTCCTGCTAGGCTCAACCAGTTTTGTTCCTGATAAAAATCAAGACCAAAGTCATTCGCACGCTGCGGCTGATCTAGGCCAAAGCTACGCCACTGAGAAGCCCCCGCACTCATTGCCAAGGTTTCAGGGTCGTCGCGATTTAACACAGCAATCTGACTCATGGCGACCAAACGGGCTTTGGCCTGTGCATACGCTGCCATAGAACCATGCCAATCGAGGTGATCTTGGCTAAGATTTAAAACCGCCCCGGCCATCACAGGCAAACTATAGGTGTGCTCTAGCTGGAAGCTAGAAAGCTCGATGATCCAAAAATCAGGCAACTGCTGTGTGTCCAAGGCATGACTTAACGCCGTTAGAGCCGCTGGGCTAATATTGCCAGCCACCTGCACACTGCGCTCAGCACTTTGCAACATGTGTTTCGTTAGCTGAACAACGGTAGTCTTGCCGTTAGTACCCGTCACCGCTAAAACGGTGGGCTGATAGCCCTGCTGAGCTAAGTCCGCTAGCGCTTGCGCAAACAGCTCGATTTCACTGATAACAGCAATACCGCGCTGCTTGGCTACCATCAATAAATGTGCGACCTGCCTATCGGTGGGAGCTAAACCTGGGCTAATAACCACCGTTTGCACGCCATCCAATACCGATTCGTCTAAAGCTTCTGGCCCAAACACACTCTGAACCTGGATCTCGGGATACCGTTGCAACAACTCATCGACCTGAGTCTGATACTGAAAACGGGTATCGGCCAAGCGCACGGATAGCTGCTGCTGCAGATACCACTGCGCTGCTGCCATACCCGTTTCGCCCAGCCCTAAGATCAGGGTATAGCCATTAGAGGAGGTGGAAAAAGTCGTCGTCATCGTAATTTAAGGGTGGATAGCCCCACCAAAACCAACATCATCGTAATGATCCAAAAACGAACAACCACCTGAGTTTCTTTCCAACCGCTGACCTCAAAGTGGTGATGCAAAGGCGCCATTTTAAAAATTCGCCTGCCTTCGCCATACCGTTTTTTGGTGTATTTGAACCACGTGACCTGCAACATCACGGACAAGGTCTCTACGACAAAGACCCCTCCCATAATGAAAAACACGATTTCTTGGCGCACAATCACCGCAATGGTACCCAAAGCTCCCCCTAAGGCTAATGCACCCACATCGCCCATGAAGACCTGTGCGGGATAAGCATTAAACCAAAGAAAAGCTAAACCCGCGCCGGCAATAGCAGCACAAATCACCATGAGTTCAGAGGCGCCTGGAATATAGGGAAAGAGCAGGTACTTAGAGTAATCGACACGCCCCACTACATAGGCAAAAATACCTAAGGCACTGCCAACCATGACGGTTGGCATAATCGCTAAACCGTCTAGACCATCAGTCAAATTCACAGCGTTGCTGGAGCCCACAATCACAAACCATGTTAGCGCAGCAAAACCCACTACCCCTAAGGGATAGCTAATACTTTTAAAGAAAGGCACGATCAGATCAGCCTGAGTCGGCAAGGGCATACTAAAGCCGCTGAGTACCCAACTTTTAAACAAGGGCCACAGCTCAGCCGTATCGGGTGCCGACACCGCAAAGGTCAAATACACCGCAGCAATCACCCCGATTAGGGCCTGCCAAAAGAATTTTTGTCTAGAAGACATGCCCTCGGGATCACGATGAACCACTTTTTTATAATCATCGGCCCAACCAATCCAACCAAAGCCAAACGTCACCAACAAGACCACCCAAACAAAACGGTTGGTCCAGTCTGCCCATAAGAGAGTGCTAATCCCAATAGAAATAAGAATCAATACCCCACCCATAGTGGGGGTACCGTTTTTCTGCAAGTGAGACTCGGGACCGTAAGAGCGTACCGCTTGACCGATTTTTAATTCAGTTAAACGACGAATAACCCACGGGCCACAACACAAACCAATAATCAAAGAGGTCGCGCAAGCGAGCACAGCACGTAAAGTGATGTACTCCAACACACTAAAAGCTCGAATATGTGAATCAGCAAGCCAACGCGCTAGCTCAAGAAGCATGATGGCTCTCCGCAAAATGAGCTTCGAGGGCCTCTACCACACGCTCCATACGCGCACTGCGGGAACCTTTAACTAAGGTCTGAGCTGGCATTTCTTTGAGAAGCTGCTCGATTAAGGCCTCAAGATCATCAAAGCCATATGCGCCTTCACCAAAGGCTTCGGCAGCTTTTTTTGCCTCGTTGCCATGCACTAACAGCACATCAATTCCTAGGTCACGAGCATACGCCCCCACCTCGGAGTGCACAGCTCCGCTATGAATACCTACCTCGGCCATATTGCCTAACACCAACACTTTACGTCCTTCTCGTTGCGCCAATACCTCGATGGCGGCACGCACTGAATCCGGGTTAGCATTATAGCTGTCATCAATTAACTGCACACCCGTAGGCAAGTATTTAACCTGCATACGACCGGCCACGGCTTTAAAGGATTCGAGGCCAGCCACCACGGCTGTTAGCGGCGCACCTGCTGCTGCGGCACATGATGCAGCGGCTAATGCGTTGCGCAAATTGTGTACCCCTGGTACTGGCAAACGTACTTTAGCGCTCTCGGTACCTAACACTAATCGAAACTGAGTAGACCCGGCTTCAGCATGGATGTTTTCTGCACGCACTGCCGCCTCAGCATTAAAGCCAAAACATTGCGTCGCAGTGCTACCGGCAAGTTCGCTCCAAAACGTACTGTAGGTGTCATCGGCGGGAAAGACCGCTACGCCATCGTGTGGCAGCACACGGAGTACCGCCCCATTTTCTGCCGCGACCGCATCCACACTTTGCATGAATTCTTGGTGTTCGCGTTGTGCGTTATTAATTAACGCAATGGTTGGAGCCGCCACTTGTGCCAAGGGAAGGATTTCACCAGGATGATTCATACCTAGCTCGAACACCGCTGCCTTGTGGCCCGCATGTAAGCGTAATACCGACAATGGCACCCCAATTTGATTATTTAAATTACCCTCGGTGGCTACGTAGTGCTGTGGACCACCTAACCATGCCGAGAAAATGGCTGCGATCATTTCTTTGGTCGTGGTTTTACCGTTACTTCCTGTGACGGCAATCACGGGAATACTAAAACGACGACGCCATAAAGTGGCGACCTGTGTCAGGAACTGTTGGGTGTCACCCAAAACAAACTGTGGCAAATCGACATCCACTGGGTGAGCAACTATTGCTGCGGCGGCCCCTTTGTCTTTGGCCGCTTGTACATAGTCATGACCATCAAACTGATCGCCCTGCAAGGCAACAAACAACTGCCCAGGCTGCACACTACGTGTATCGGTAGAAACAGACACACCACGCAACCAAGTTAGGGCAAAACCAGCCCAATGCCTGTCATCAAACACCCGTTTTTGACCTTGTGCTTCTTGATAGGTTTCATGACCTTTACCAGCGATTAAAACAATATCATTGGGCTCGGCTTGCCATAAGGTATGCAAAATAGCTTGGGCACGATCTAGCTGTACTGTAGGAGCGACTGACATACCGGCTTGGATTTGCTCGGCAATCTGAAGCGGATCCTCGGACCGTGGGTTGTCAGTCGTCACAATCACCTGATCGGCTAAGCGCTCGGCAATCGCCCCCATTAAAGGGCGTTTGGCTCGGTCTCTATCGCCACCACAACCAAACACACACCAGATTTTGCCACCCCTTACCGCTGCCGTTTCACGTAAGGACAATAACGCATGCTCAAGCGCGTCGGGCGTATGAGCGTAATCCACCACGGCCAACGGCGCGGGGCGATGCGTACCTACAGCTAATGGTTTTACAATTTCTAGACGTCCTGCCACCGGACCTAAGGTAGCCATTAAGCGTGCAATCTTAGACACCGGCCAACCTAAGTCCAACAACACCGCTGACACTAAAAGTAAATTGGAAACGTTATGCGCCCCCAATAAACGAGTCAAGATTTGCGCCTTGCCATGGGCCTCGATCAAGTTAAACACCTGACCATCGGCCGCCATATGCAAGTCTTCGGCAAATAAATCTGCGCTAGCATCTTGAGTGGAGTAAGTTAAAACACGTTGCGCTTGAGCTTGAGCCTGTAACTGCTGCCCAAAAGCATCATCGGCATTTAGCACAGCCAACCGCAAATTGGGCCAGTTAAATAACCGCTGCTTGGCAGCGGCATATTTCTCTTCGGTTTGATGGTAGTCCAGATGATCGTGCGATAGGTTGGTTAAGGCGGCAATATCAATCTGCACTTGGTCTAATCGACCTTGTTCTAAACCAATGGATGAGGCCTCAAGAGCAACTAAATTTGCTCCGGCTGCTCTAATCGCTGCCAAACTACGATGCATGGTCAGTACATCGGGAGTGGTCAATACCCCTCCCAAGTTCGTACCGTCAGGCAAGCTCACCCCTAGGGTTCCGATCGTGCCACATGACACGCCCGAGTTATTCAGCATGTCTGCAATCCATTGCACACTAGAGGTTTTACCATTCGTACCGGTAACAGCAATAACAGTCATGTGTTCGGATGGGCATCCATACCACTCGTGCGCCACGGCCCCAAGATGCTTGCGCAAATTGGGGACGACCAGATGAGGGACGGCTAACGTTGCGTCAGTGCTTTGATCTTGCACTACCGCTACCGCACCCGCGGCAATGGCTTGATCTATGTATTGATGACATGTGTGGCCTGACCTGAGCAGGCAAAAAACACATCACCGGGCTGAATAGTCCGTGAATCCAAACACAAATGCGCCGTACTCAGAACCTGATTTTCTTTTAGCCAACTAACAATTTTCTTTGCATCCATTATTGTCTTTTCTCCTGATCGGTGCCTAAGGCAACCAATGCATCCACCGGCTCATCCGGCTCAACTTCGAGGCGTCGTAAGCTATTTGCCACAATATCTGCAAACACTGGCGCCGCAATACGACCGCCATAATAATGCCCCTGTGGCTCATCAATACTGACCGCCACCACAATACGTGGGTCAGAAACTGGGGCAAAACCGACAAACGAACCTCGATATAACGATTTACTGTACTTTCCATCTACAATTTTACGGGCAGTTCCGCTTTTACCCGCGACTCGGTAACCTTGAACCTGAGCTAAGCGTGCACCCTCTG
>CANQRK010000117.1 GCA_947626245.1 uncultured Paenalcaligenes sp.
CGTAGACGAAAAGCAGCTCAAAGAGCTCCATATTCGTTTGCGTCCAACGGAGCCTAAACCCACTGTCTAAGGAGACGGCGTGTCCATTGTCCGTGTGATCAGTTACAACATACACAAGGGTCTATCCGCTACGGGAAACCGAGAGTCCCTAGCCGATCTGAAACTTAGCTTGTATAAATTGGCACCCGACTTGCTGTTTTTGCAAGAGGTCCAAGGGCGTAACGAGTTACGTGGCACATTGGATGCGCAACACGAATCCTTAGCAGCAGCGCTTAGCTTGCAGCCTGTTTACGGCTGCAATGCGATTCGCGAGCATACGGATCACGGCAATGCCTTATTGTCGTGCTATCCGATATTGCATTATGAAAACCAAGACGTGTCCGACCACCGCTTAGAACAGCGGGGGTTGTTGCACGTGGTGGTAGAAATTAATAATCAAGCCGTGCACTGTATTGTGGTGCATTTGGGGTTATTTGCAGGCGGCCGAGCCCGTCAAACCCAAGCGCTAGTACAGCGCATCAAGGACCTTGTTCCCCAAGACGCTCCGCTTATTATTGCGGGCGATTTTAACGACTGGTCTAATAAATTAGCGCCGTTGTTTGTCGAACAACTGAGTCTTTACGAAGTCTTTGCTTTTTCGCCCGAAGGCGATCAGCGCAAACGCTTTAAGCTCAAACAACCGCTTAGCTGGTTAGGCTATCAGGGTTTTGAAAACGGTAATACCAACAAGCCCATTGTGCCTGAGATCAGTGCAACCGGTGGCGCGCGTATGGTGCCTCCTCCGCGTACCTTTCCTGCTTTGTTTCCTTGGTTACGTCTTGACCGTATTTATCAGCGTGGTTTTGCGGTGCGTAGCGCTCGTGTACTCAGCGGGACGCCTTGGACACAAATTTCTGACCATGCACCTATAGTGACCGAACTGGAACTCCCCTAAGGACTCAGTTACTCTATAGGCTGTCCATTTTTACGTTTTTCACATGGGGGATATATGATTAAAACCAAAGCAGCAGTAGCCTGGAAAGCAGGCGCACCCTTAACAATCGAAGACGTGATGCTCGATGCGCCTAAATTTGGCGAAGTCGTGGTCGAGATCAAGGCGACCGGTTTGTGCCACACCGATTTATACACCTTGTCTGGCGCTGACCCCGAAGGTCTATTTCCCGCTATCTTGGGTCACGAAGGGGCAGGGGTAGTTGTCGAGGTAGGCCCCGGCGTCAAGGACTTGAAAGTAGGTGATCACGTTATTCCTCTGTACACACCCGAGTGTCGTCAGTGTAAATCGTGTCTATCGCAAAAAACGAACCTGTGTACTGCCATTCGTGCCACTCAAGGCAAGGGCGTGATGCCAGATGGTACATCGCGTTTTAGCATCGATGGTCAGCCTATCCATCACTACATGGGTACGTCCACGTTTGCGAACCACATTGTTGTGCCTGAGATTGCACTCGCTAAAATCCGTAACGACGCGCCTTTTGATAAAGTGTGCTACATCGGTTGTGGTGTAACCACTGGTTTAGGCGCCGTATTGTTTACTGCTAACGTCGAGGCCGGTGCTAACGTAGTGGTCTTTGGTTTAGGCGGTATTGGTCTAAACGTGATCCAAGGTGCCAAAATGGTTGGTGCCGATAAAATTATCGGTGTAGACCTGAACCCGGGTCGCGAGGAAATGGCGCGCAAGTTCGGTATGACGCATTTTGTGAATCCTAACGAAGTCGAAAACGTAGTGGATCACATCATTCAGTTGACCGATGGGGGTGCAGACTACTCGTTTGAGTGTGTAGGTAATACCGATGTTATGCGCCAAGCCCTAGAGTGCTGTCACCGTGGTTGGGGTCAGTCCATTATTATTGGTGTGGCCGAGGCTGGCAAAGAAATCTCCACTCGTCCATTCCAGTTGGTGACGGGCCGTGTATGGAAAGGTTCCGCTTTTGGTGGCGCTCGTGGCCGTACTGATGTACCTAAGATTGTAGATTGGTACATGGATGGCAAGATCAACATCGATGACCTCATCACTCACCACCTACGTTTAGACCAAATTAACGAAGGCTTTGAAATGATGAAGCGTGGCGAATCCATTCGTTCTGTGGTGATGTTCTAAGGAGGCTGCATGACTGTTAATTTAGAGTTAGTCAGCGAACACCGTTGTCACGGTGGCTGGCAGCGCTACTATCAGCACGACTCCAAGGCCATTGGCTTACCTATGCGTTTCTCGGTCTTTTTACCCGAGCAAGCTCAGGCAACCACTGCCAAAGACGACTCTGCGCAGCCTATGGGTACCACCAAACGTCCCGTATTGATTTACTTGGCTGGTCTAACCTGCACCGAAGACACCTTCACCACCAAGGCGGCCGCTCAGCAGTACGCGGCGCAGCAGGGTTTGATCTTGGTGACTCCAGACACCAGCCCACGTGGGGCAGGCGCAGCAGGCGAAGACGATCATTGGGATTTCGGTACCGGTGCTGGCTTTTATCTAGATGCGACGACGCCTGAATTCGCTAAGCATTACCGTATGGAGTCCTACGTGGCTGACGAGTTATTTAACATCGTTACCACGGTACTCCCCGGTGATGCCCAACGCGTGGGTGTTTTTGGGCACTCGATGGGTGGTCATGGGGCTTTGGTTTTGGCATTACGTCATCAAGACAAATTTAAATCCGTGTCGGCTTTTGCTCCCATTTCCGCACCAACCCAATGCCCTTGGGGTGAGAAAGCTTTTATGGGTTACTTGGGCGAAGACCGTACTGCATGGCAGCAACATGACGCTAGCAGTTTAATGGCGTCCCAAAACGCTGTACCATTCCCTCAAGGGATTTTGATCGACCAAGGTTTGGGCGATCAGTTCCTAGAGCGCGAACTGCATCCACACCTGTTTGAGGCAGCGTGTGCGCAAGTGGGACAGCCTTTAACGTTGCGTCGTCACGATGACTACGATCATGGTTATTTTTTCATTATGAGTTTCATGAAGGACCATATTGAACACCATGTTAAGCAACTAGGCGTTTAATACGTCTTTTGCAGAAAGTGGGCCGAGACCGATGTCTCGGCCTTTTTTGTTTTTAAAATACAACACTGTAAATAGATACGATTTTTTGTAAAATAAGCCAAAAAGTCAGGAATTAAGAAACTTTTTTAATGTTTTTGAGTCAAAAATAGGGTAAATTGGCAGATGTCCAGTCAGTTAGCACTCATGGCTAGACAGTGCTAGAATTGCAAAGTTAGACATTTACTATTTGGTGTGTTATTTGAAAAAAGCCCATCATTTTATAGGACAAGATATGACCCTAGGTACAACCTCTTTGGCTTTACCGAATCAACAACTGGCAGCAGCGGTATCCAACCCCGGCGCGTTGGGTACCATCGAAGCCTATATCACTGCAGTAAACCAGCAGCCTATGTTGACTGCTGAACAAGAACAAGACTTAGGTCGACGTCTACAAAAAGACGGCGACCTCGAGGCCGCGCGTCAACTCATTATGTCTCACCTACGCTTGGTGGTATCTATTGCGCGTCAATACTTAGGCTACGGCCTACCTCATGCCGATCTTATCCAAGAAGGCAATATTGGCCTAATGAAGGCCGTTAAACGATTTGATCCTGACCGCGGCGTGCGTTTGGTGTCCTTTGCCGTGCATTGGATCAAAGCAGAAATTCATGAATACGTCATTCGCAACTGGCGCTTGGTCAAAGTAGCCACGACCAAAGCGCAGCGTAAACTGTTTTTTAACTTACGACGCATGTCCCCCGAGGGCGGTCAAACCTTAGATCCTGAACAGGTCGATAACATCGCCCGCGAACTGAACGTACGCCCCCAAGACGTAGAGGAAATGGAACTACGCATGTCGGGCGCCGAAATGGCACTCGAGTCACCTTATGGGGCTGACGACGACGATTACCATTTTGCTCCTATTTCGTACTTATCCGACGAGGGCGAACTGGAACCATCCAATGTTCTGGCACAGCGTGCACAGTTTCAACTACAAGGCCCCGGTCTAGAAAACGCCATTGGTCGTCTAGACGACCGTTCGCGTCATATTATTGAATCGCGCTGGCTCCAAGACGACCGTGGTCTGACCTTGCACGAGTTAGCCGAACAATACGGTGTATCGGCCGAGCGCATTCGTCAAATCGAGGCAGCAGCGTTGAAAAAACTACGTGGTTACCTTGAAACCGAGGCTGCTTAATTCTATTTTTACATTTAGTTACTTATTTTGGGGAACTTTAGCCTCAATCAGCGGACTAACTACCATCACTGCTGGAACCCCTTGTAGCTAAACAACCAGCAGCTGATAGCCTATCTTGGCTTCTCCTTACCAAGAGCTAGGCATTGAATGTGCCCCAACATTCACAGAGTTCACCCTCCCACTCGGGAGGGTTTTTTTTGCCTGCTCCTACAGGAAAGCGTGTTCCTATACATAGGTTTTCGATGTCTAAGACCAACACACTTAATGAACGAACGGTTCAGCGCGGAGCGAACGCAGTGAGTGAGCACTGCTTAGTGAGTGCGTTAAGTGTGCTGGGAGAAAGACGTAAAGAATAGCAGTGGGTAGGCATAGTCTGTTTCCCCATCGTATGGGTAAAATAGCCCTTTTACTGGGTTTTTAAAGGCACTGTATGTCAACCTCTCAGCAAACCGCCTCATGGTCAGAGCTGTTTTCAGGAAAAAATGGAATTCGCGCTGTTGCATTGTGCGGCGGGGTGGTGGTACACGCCATCAACGTTTACATCGTTACCACGATCATGCCTTCAGTTGTGCAGGATTTAGGTGGGTTGGAATACTACGCGTGGAATACCACGCTCTTTATCGCTGCTTCTATTCTTGGGTCTGCCTTGTCCTCTAGCTGGATTGAGCGTTTAGGGCTACGTAATTCTTTTCTCACGGCAATTTTAATTTTTATTGTGGGCTCGATGGGGGCGGCGATGAGTCCCACCATGTTGCTGTTGTTGGTGGCTCGTACCATTCAAGGTTTAGGTGGCGGCCTATTGCTAGGGCTTAGCTTTGCTTCGGTGCGCATGGTGTTTGCTCCCCGTTTTTGGCCGCGGACCATGGCTTTGATTTCCAGTATGTGGGGCGTGGCTACCTTGGCGGGGCCAGCCGTAGGCGGTATTTTTGCGGAAACAGGCCATTGGCGTTTGGCTTTTTGGGCGACAGTACCAGTGGCCATTGCGGTGGCTTTTTTGGTGAACTCACAATTAAAAACCGATGCGAAAAAGAAAGCCAAACTGACCAATCAGACGCCATTATTCAAAATTTTGCTGTTAACGGTTTCGGTATTGATTTTATCTTTCGGTAGTCTGGCAACCTCTTGGACACTGACAATGCTGTGCATTGTGATAGTGGTCAGTATTCTTTACGCCATCGCTCGCGATGATATTAACGGTAAAAATCCCCTGTTTCCCTCAGGGACGTATTCTGTACGTCAACCATTAGGCAGCCTGTATGCGGGCATTGGTTTAATGAGCATAGGCGTGACTAGCGAAGTCTTTATCCCGTATTTCTTGCAGCACATCCACGAGGTGGGGCCGTTAGTAGCGGGCTATATGACAGCCTTAATGTCAGCAGGCTGGACCACGGGATCTATATTGATGTCGGGTCGTAGTTGGCGTTTTGCTAATAAATTATTAATTATTTCGCCCTTGGTGTCTGCAGTGTGTTTGGCCGTATTAGGGGTGCTGTTGCCTTGGCAGGGGCTTAGCTTAGAGCATCAGTTAACGTGGGTGCTGTATCTGCCCTTGTTTGGTGTGGGCTTAGGGGTAGGGATGATCTGGCCACATTTATCCACCCGGGTGTTTTTATCTACCAAGCCGGGACAGGAAAACATGGCTTCGGCAGCGATTACTACCTTGCAAATGTACGCCATGTCGGTAGGGGCAGCGCTGGCTGGCATTATTACGACATCGGCGGGATTTAATACGGGGACTCTGCAAGGTGCGCAAAATTCAGCCGCATGGCTATTGTTTTGTTTTGCCGGTATGCCCGTGATTTTTGTGTGTATATCCAAAGCCGCTCGTCGGGCTGGCGCGCCCAACGAGACTCATTGATACAGAGCGTGAACGCGTTATCGTTATTTTGGTAAACGGAATAGCTCTGGATCGGGCCCAAGACGTCCTTCGGTCTGATCCAGTTGAGCGATAGCCGCCATATCATTGGCGTCTAGGCTGAAACTAAATACATCAAAATTACTACGGATGCGTTCGGGCGAGATGCTTTTGCTAATCACCATATTGCCTTGCTCTAGCTGCCAACGCAGCATAATCTGTCCTACATTTCGTTGGTGCTTTTGGGCAATTTCCGTTAAAGTCGGGTTATCCCAGAGGGTGCCTAAGCCCATGGGGCTCCAGGCTTGGGTTTGAATTTGGTGGTTTGCATTAAACGCGCGCATCGCGTGCTGCTGAAAGCCGGGGTGCAACTCGATTTGGTTAACTACAGGTTTTTCACCGGTTTCCTTAATTAGGCTCTCGATGTGGTTGGCATTAAAATTGCACACCCCTATGTTCTT
>CANQRK010000118.1 GCA_947626245.1 uncultured Paenalcaligenes sp.
TGGGGAGTGTCTGCTCCGTGGGCAGACGTGATTGCCAAAACCTCTACGGTACGTTGGCCTATCATTAAACCCAAAGTCGCCCTTACAGCCGACGACCAACCTATTTCCTTGGAAAGCTTTTTAATTGCTGTCGCTAAACAGATTGATATGCCTGGTTTTGGTGACAATGCCATTGGCATTCCCAAAACTGACACCCGCTTAGGCTTACACTCTGCCCCTGATTTTTATCTACGCGGCTTTGCGAATATTGCCTATGCGATGAACAGACCCGTCACCGATGCAACAGATGAGGACATCACCTTAACGGGCCTAACAGCGCATCTTGATACCGTAAAAGAACACGTCAGCGATGAAGAATGGCGTAAGGTGGCTACGATTATGACTCGTGGTGGCCGTTTCGACCGCGTTGAAGAAGCCTGGGATGACGACAAAGGCTACCTAAAGCACATGCATCACTCTATGCTGCCTATTTGGGACGAAAAACTGTTCAGATCCAAGCACTCTTATACCGGGGAACACAATAGTGGTTGTCCGACATGGTACCCCACTCGTTTGGCTGATGGCAGCGCAATGCGCAGTCATTATTCTGACCAAGACTGGCCTTTTTTAATGAGCTCGTACAAGTCTAACCTGATGAGTTCTATGTCTATAGCAGTAGACCGTTTACGTCAGGTCCATCCGCATAACCCGATTTCCATCAACAAAGCGGATGCGGAGCGTCTAGGTATACGTAATGGTGAGCGTATCCGTTTGGTGACACCGGGCAATAGCACCGAAGGTGTAGCCATGGTACGTGACGGCGTTATGGCTGGCTCAATAGCCATTGAACACGGGTATGGACACAAAGAACTAGGCGCTAGATCTCACACCATTGATGGTGTAGCCACACCACACAATCCGGCTCTAGCGGCTGGTGTGAATATCAACGACCTCGGCTTCAGAGACTCAACACGCGGCCAACACAATAATGTCTGGATTGATTGGGTGTCGGGTGCAGTGGTACGTCAAGGTCTGCCTGCTCGTATAGAAAAAATCTGAGGACCCCTCACTACACCAAAGTCATTAAGCGCCGTGGCAGCTGCCACGGTGCTTAATTTTGCGTCATAATAGGGCATCCATTTCATTGCAATTACTTTGATAGGCTTATCGCCCTTAGGTTTATATTTTGAATTACGTTACGTCTAGCCGTTTACCCACCGAGTGGGGTGAGTTCACCCTGCATCTTTTTAAAGAAAAAAAAACCGACAAAGAGCATTTGGTGATTGCGATGGGCGATCTTAGCTCGTCCGAGCCCGTGCTATTGCGTCTACACTCCGAATGTTTAACCGGAGACGCTCTGTTTAGCTTACGTTGCGACTGCGGTCCACAACTTAAAAAAGCACTACAACGTGTTGCTGAACAAGGTCGTGGCGCTGTTTTATATTTACGCCAAGAAGGCCGAGGCATCGGTTTAATTAATAAAATTCGTGCTTATCATCTACAAGATGAAGGTGCTGATACCGTCGAAGCCAATACTCAACTGGGTTTCGAGGCCGACGCTCGCGAATACGACATCGTCCGCCCTATGTTGGATTTTTTCCAAATTCACGATGTACGTCTTATGACCAATAACCCACGTAAAGTCACAGCCCTAGAAAACCTAGGCTACAACGTGGTGGAACGTATCGAGCATCGCATCAAGCCCAATCCATACAATCAATACTACTTGCATACCAAAGCCCTCAAGCTTGGACATATGCTGGACAATGATTTGGATAAAACAGAAGACTAAAACTCGTTAACAGTATAAGGAAATACAATGAAAGCCCTATTATCTGTTGTCGTGGGTGGCGCTGTGCTGGCCTTAAGCGCATGTAGCCATAGCCCTAGCACCAAACCACTACTGCCCTATCCTTTTCAAGCGCTAGGCGCAGAGCCGGGTTGGTCTATAGTCGTCAATGCCAACCTAGAGGCCAATGTGGTCTTGGATACCGGCGCAACGCAATTTCCTGCTGTTTTTAATTTGACTGAAGTAGCAGACGGCAGCATGGTACTAAGCAGTACCTATCAAAATCAGCCCTTAACCCTAAGCATAAGCCCGGGTAATTGTAGCGATACCATGAGCGATACCGTCTATGACTACCAAACGGTTCTAGAGGTACAAGGCCAACGCCTTCAGGGGTGTGGACGCCCTGCTCTATAAAAGCACGCCATGCGTAGGATGGGTGTAATCGCGGCTAGGCTCTACGGCAGAATCACCTGCCAAACCTGCCACATCATTCATCGGGGCATCGCCCCCTTGTACAATATGGCAGGTTTTGACAACTAGATTTGTTTGGCTAGCTCTGCGGCCAAACCGATGTAGCTGCGTGGTGTCATGACCAACAGGTCAGCTTTGACTTGTTCTGGCAGATCTAGGCCTGTGATGAATTCACGCAGGCCTTCTTCGTTGATGCCTTTACCACGAGTCAGCTCTTTGAGTTGCTCGTAAGGGTTAGGCAAACCATAGCGACGCATAACGGTTTGTACTGGCTCGGCTAAGACTTCCCAGCAATTATCCAAATCGCTATTAATGGCGTCAGCATTCATTTCCAACTTAGCTAAACCACGCAAGCACGCATCGTAAGCCACTACGCTATAACCCAAACCTACACCCAAGTTGCGCAATACGGTGGAGTCAGTTAGGTCACGCTGCCAACGAGACACAGGTAGTTTTTCTGATAGATGGCGTAATAGCGCATTGGCTAAACCCAAGTTACCTTCGGAGTTTTCAAAGTCAATGGGATTGACCTTGTGCGGCATGGTAGAAGAACCAATTTCGCCCTCTTTGAGGCGCTGCTTGAAGTAACCCAGCGCAATATAACCCCAGATATCGCGGTTAAAATCCAACAAAATAGTATTCGCGCGACCAATGGCATCAAACAACTGAGCCATCCAATCGTGCGGCTCAATTTGAATGGTGTGCTCGTTTTGCACCAAGCCCAATGTATTTAAGACATTTTTGCTAAAAGCAGGCCAGTTGATTTCAGGGTAGGCGCTTAGGTGCGCATTGTAGTTACCCGTTGCGCCATTAAGTTTAGCCAAAGGCTGAACAGCAGCAATGGTATCAATAGCACGTTGCAAACGAACAGCAACGTTAGCGAACTCTTTGCCCATGGTGGTGGGGCTGGCCGGTTGACCATGCGTACGAGACAACAAAGGCTGATCCGCGTATTCATGGGCTTTAGCTTTGAGCTGATCACATACCTGCTGTAACTGCGGCACAATAACCTGCTCGCGTGCGCGTGTCAGCATCAATGCATGAGAGGTATTGTTAATGTCTTCGGAAGTACACGCAAAGTGAATGAATTCGGCAGCTGTTTTCAGCTCGGCATCGTCTTCGACTTGTTCTTTGAGCCAGTACTCAACCGCTTTGACATCGTGGTTCGTCACGCGCTCAATTTCCTTGATACGCTGAGCATCGGCCTCGGAGAACTGAGAAACCAGTGCCTGCAAGCGATCAATCGCCCCCTGAGAAAAAACAGGTAATTCGGGAAGATCTGCCTGAGACAAAGCAATAAGCCAAGCCACCTCGACCTCTACGCGATGCGCCATAAAACCGGCTTCGGATAGCAAACCACGTAAAGCATGACAGCGACTTGCATAGCGACCATCGAGTGGAGACAAGGCATTTAAAGGAGTAAGTTGATCAGCAATCTGCATGGTAATGTAGGTAAAAAAGAAAAATAGCGTAAATAACTATTCTACCATCGGCACTTACATTAAGTCTTAATACCTACGCGCTAAACTCAAGCCATTAGATCTTCTTAGCGGCTTTTTTCAGCTACTTCAACGACTGCTCCTAGGGCTAACCTCAAGGCATAAAACCCAATCAAAAGCCAGTAGATCACTCATTATTCACAAAGTCATGACTTTTAAACCACAGATCTCATCGATTCAGTACCTAGTCCAGCAAATATCTTTAAGCTAGTCTTTTTATGATATAGAAATTGCTATACTTTTTTAGCTAGCAACTCACACTTTCTCTCTATGAAACTTCTTGGTTCACTCACTTGTCCCTTCGTACGCAAAGTTCGCGTCGTCATGGCAGAAAAAAAACTCGACTACGAATTAGTCCTCGAAGACGTGTGGGCCCATGACTCGATCATCCAGCAATACAACCCCTTAGGCAAAGTTCCTTGTCTAATTATGGATGATTACGGCAGCTTATTTGATTCACGCGTTATCGTTGAATACTTAGATACTCTGTCTCCAGTCAGCCGCCTACTGCCCCAATCGGGCCGAGAGCGCGCCACGACTAAATCCTGGGAAGCCGTAGCAGATGGCCTCATGGATGCAGCCGAAAGCATCCATACTGAAAAAACACAACGTCCTATTGCACGCCAATGCCCTGACTGGATTAGTCGCCAACAAAGTAAAATTTTGTCGGCCCTAAAACACATGGAGGCCGAATTCCCTCCTAACCAACCTTATTGCACAGGCATTAACCTTAGCCTGGCTGATTTAGCCGTGGGCTGCGCGTTGTCCTATCTGGACTTACGCTTTCCCGAGCTCTCTTGGCGTGACGAATGCGAAAAACTGGCTCAGCTTTTAATCAAACTAGAAAGCCGACCGTCTTTCCAAGCCACCACTCATTCCGAGCTAACCCTTAGCTAAATCCAAAAAAACCCTGAATTCTTTTCAGGGTTTTTTATTATGGCTTAGTTAAAACAAGTGCACACGTAGGGTTTCAATCAACCTCTGCACCGCTAAAATCAACAGCATGCTAGAAAATCTAAGGTCATGACTGAATAATTCCACCACCCAAGCACACATCACCGTCGTACAACACGACAGACTGTCCGGGCGTTACGGCCCACTGCGCGTCATCGAAATGCAGTTTAAGCAGCTGATCATCGGCATGCAGAACTTGGCAGGCAGCATCGCTTTGACGATAACGAGTTTTAGCAGCGCAGTGCGTTTGAGTGGGCGCATGACCAGCAATCCAACTGATGTTTTCCGCGCTGAGATTATGATTTAACAACCACGGGTGATCGTGGCCTTGGACCACATACAAGGTATTCGCCTCTAGGTCTTTGCGCGCCGCATACCACGCATCGGCCGTCCCATCGTCACGCTGTGTCCCTTTGATACCACCAATACCTAGACCTTTGCGCTGACCATACGTATAAAATGCTAAGCCCATGTGCTCGCCTATCACCTTGCCCTCGGGGGTTTTAATAGGACCAGGCTGAGTAGGCAAATAACGATTTAGAAACTCACGGAAAGGACGCTCACCAATAAAGCAAATACCAGTGGAATCTTTTTTCTTAGCATTGGGCAGTTGTAACTGCTCGGCAATACGACGCACCTCAGTTTTTTCTATTTCGCCTAAAGGAAACAAGGTACGAGATAACTGGGCCTGATTAAGACGGTGCAAGAAATAGCTTTGGTCTTTACTTTGATCTACGCCCTTTAGTAGTTGGTATGCCGTGCCTTGTTCAGTTTCAACCGCACGCACGCGCGCATAGTGTCCCGTCGCAATACGCTCGGCCCCTAGGCTCATGGCATGATCTAAAAAAGCTTTGAATTTGATTTCAGCATTACACAACACGTCGGGATTTGGTGTGCGTCCAGCCGTATATTCGCGTAAAAACTCAGCAAACACCCGATCTTTGTACTCGGCAGCAAAGTTAACTGCCTCGATCTCTATGCCTAACAAATCCGCCACACTGGCAGCATCTAACCAATCTTGACGACTGGAGCAATACTCACTGTTGTCATCGTCTTCCCAGTTTTTCATAAAAAGACCAATGACCTCGTAGCCCTGCTGTTTAAGTAGCCACGCTGAAACCGAGGAATCCACCCCACCAGAAAGACCAATTACTACTCGCCCTTTAGAGCCCGCCGTTGTTGTCATAATACCTATCTGTACCTAAAAGAGTCCCAAAGACTATTTATCAAAACTGACTGTATTGTACCGCTCCCACCCTCTGCCGAAATAAATACATCATAGGTTGTCGGAGAAATGCAAAAAAGCAGAGCTAACCCCCTAAAGGCTCAGCCCTGCTTTTTTCTAGACGGTCGCCTGACTTATTTTTTCTGGCGACGTACGCGTACGGCATGAGCTAAACGCTCAAGCACGCTTTCGGAGGCTTCCCAACCAATACAGCCATCGGTAATACTTTGACCATAGGTCAGCGGCTGACCCGTCACGAGGTCTTGGCGACCCGCTACGAGGTGACTTTCTACCATCACACCAAAAATACGCTCATCTCCGGTTTCGACCTGCTCGCAAACCTCGTTGATCACCTCGGGCTGACGACGGTAGTCTTTACTACTGTTTGCATGACTGGCATCAATCATAATACGAGGCAATAGACCGGAGGCTTCTAGGTCCTTGCCTGTCTGATCCACACTCGCCGCATCGTGATTAGGTGTTTTACCGCCACGCAAAATAATGTGACAGTCTTCGTTGCCTTTGGT
>CANQRK010000119.1 GCA_947626245.1 uncultured Paenalcaligenes sp.
GGCCCAATGCCAACCAGTGAATACGAGTCGCCGCAAAAATAATAATGAATAAAGCGAAACCTAAAAGCATGGTGATGTTGCCCAGATAGAAGGGGATTAAAGCAAAGAATGTCGTCGATCTACTTAGGTTTGTCGTTGTTTTAGCTATTGATTGGCGGCAATGAGCTGATTCCCAAAGCGCGCCCAAATTTCAGTTTGGATGTCTTGGGCGACTTTTTCTTGCTGAGCCACGGGTACCATAAAACGAATTTCCACCCAGTGTTGTTTGGTATCAACAGGATGCCAAAAAACTTCAACTTTGTTGTTGGGGGTTTCTAGCAAGGCAATAGAACCCAACCGTTGAAAATGACGTAGCGAATCTTGTGCCCACGGTTCACAAATCTCGGTCGCAATTTCTATGGCTAGTTGGGTGAATTCTGTGCGGGGGGTGGCATAGGGCACCGCTAAACGTACGCTGCTGACCACATAGGTATTCAGGCTAGAGTTGTTTGTGATAACAGCACTTAAAAGTACGCTATTAGGTAAAACAATGGTTTTGCCGGTAATTTGATGTGATCCATTGGTTTCAGACAGGGTTAGATTCAGTAGATCTACGTCTACTACCAGACCTTGTACATGACTTAATTCAATATGATCGCCCACATTAAAAGGCCGTGATAAGGCAAACATAGTGTAGCCAGTAATACACATAATCAGCTCTTTGGTAGAGAGCACTAGTGCCATGGCAAAGGCCGACAGCGATAGGGCAATACCGACGATTTTGGTAGCCCAGATCATAATAATTAGGCAGACCGCCGTCAGAATAATGACATTTTTAATCAGTACCAACTGCTGTCTGCCTTGCGAGCCTCGAGCTTGAGCCCTAGAGGGGGCGGTTTGGTAGCGAACATTCAGGTGGTTAAAAAAGATGGCGGCTACAATCACCGCAAATGAGCTCAGTAAACGAGCAAGCTCACCACCAAAAAACTCATTGATATTAGCTAAAAGGCTCAAGGCAAAATCCTAGCAAAAATAGGTGTCACAATTATACTCAGACTGGGCTTTGAGTTGGGTATTGCGTGTTTCTGCATGCTTGCTAGTTCCGCCGTTGCTAGAGCTTTGGTATAGTGAGAGGGTGCGCCAAGTTATAGCACTTTGCAGGCACGCGTGCGGCTTGGTTTTTTAGTTGAAAAAATAGTATTTTTTCTTGAATGGAATTTAACCTTGGGTAGTATTTCTTGTGCTACCTTATTTTTTTGTATTCCAATATGGCTAAGGGTTACTGATGAGCAAGACATCACTTGATAAAAGCAAAATTCGAATTCTCCTCCTAGAGGGTGTGCACCAAAATGCAATTAAGACCTTTAATGCGGCGGGCTACACCAACATTGAATCTATCTCTAGCGCCTTGTCCGAGGCCGAGCTCAAGGCAAAAATTGCCGATGCTCATTTCGTGGGTATTCGATCTCGCACTCAGTTAACCAAAGACGTGTTCGATGTGGCCGAAAAGCTGGTTGCGGTGGGCTGTTTTTGTATTGGTACGAACCAAGTCGATTTAAACGCTGCGCGCGAGGCAGGTATTGCCGTCTTTAACGCACCGTATTCTAATACCCGCTCGGTTGCCGAACTGGTGTTGGGCGAGGCCATTTTATTGTTGCGTGGTATTCAGCAAAAAAGCATCGCTGCGCATGCGGGTAAATGGTTGAAAACAGCGGCAGGTTCTTACGAAGCCCGCGGTAAAACCATAGGGATTATTGGTTACGGCAGCATTGGTACTCAGTTATCTATTTTGGCTGAAGCACTAGGCATGAACGTGATTTACTACGACGTAGTCACTAAACTGCCTTTGGGGAATGCACGCCAAGTCGACACCCTAGAGGAACTGCTCGCAGAAAGCGAGGTGGTGTCTTTGCACGTGCCGCAGTTGCCTTCTACCCACATGATGATTGGTGCCAAGGAAATCAACGCCATGAAAAAGGGCGCGATTTTAATTAACGCAGCCCGTGGCACAGTGGTAGAGATAGACGCTCTTAAAGCCGCTATCGATTCTAAACACTTGGCAGGTGCTGCCATCGACGTGTTCCCCGTCGAGCCGCGTTCTAACGACGACGAGTTCATTAGCGTGTTGCGTGGCCTAGATAACGTCATTTTGACACCACACGTAGGTGGCTCTACCCAAGAAGCCCAAGCCAATATTGGTATCGAAGTAGCACAAAAACTAGTGAAGTACAGCGACAACGGTACCTCTGTGTCTTCTGTTAACTTTCCCGAGCTAGCGTTGCCGTCTCATCCCAATAAGCACCGTATTTTGCATGTACACAAAAACCAACCGGGTATGCTGGGTGCCATCAACAAGGTTTTTGCCGATAACGACATTAACGTGACCGGCCAATTCTTGCAAACAGACGAGGCGGTAGGTTATGTAGTGATTGACGTGGACGCTGCCCATTCTCAGGCAGCCTATCAGGCTCTTAAAGAGATTCCTGGTACGATGCGTTGCCGTGTTTTGTACTAAGCTGACGTAGTTGAAATACGACGCCCTGGGCCCTGTTGCCCAGGGTTTTTTTATGGTGAAAAATTATGCATGTAGTGACAGAGGCGGCGAACTGGCTGTGGTTGCAGCAGCGTGTTGACCCGTTGGCTTTGGCTAAGCAATTAGATTTAAATCGCGCACAGGTGGATCTGGTGCTGCAGAGACTACACGAACAAGAGGTGATTCAGTCCAACGCAGCCGGCTGGCAAGTCAGCGCCATGCCTACGCATTTTTTTCAAAAAAAAGGACATAGCTTGATTCGAACGCTAACCATGTACGGGCGACCTATTGCAGGTAGTCAGGTGGTAGGTGTGATTGAACCACAGATTCCTTTTTTAACGCATAGTCAAAGCGGAGAGTGGTGGTTGGTGTGTAATCATGTGGGGCGAATTGGCTACATTCATGTGGATACGTCGCGTTTGGTACAGCTTGAGTAAGCCTGTAGACTTGGACAAACAGGCTTTAGGTGCTAATCTTAAGTGTTTTCACATTGTAAAAAATCGCTTTTTTTGCAAAAAAACATAAAAAAATAATAGCGCAATTGGTTTTTTGCGCCGTAAAATAATTTTTCGCCGTTTTTATAGTTAAAGCATTTTGCTTAGGTTGAAATATCGTGTCTGAAATTGCATCTACTCGTATCGAGGAAGACCTTTTAGGTCAAGTTGAAGTCCCCTCAAACGCTTATTATGGCGTTCAAACCCTGCGTGCTGTACATAACTTCACGCTGTCTGATGTCCCTCTTTCTGCTTACCCTGACTTTGTGATTGCTTTGGCGATGGTAAAACACGCCACAGCGGATGCAAACCACAAGTTGGGCTACTTGAGCGATCGTAAACACCAAGCCATTACGGCGGCGTGTCAACGTATTATTCAGGGTGAGTTCCATGACCAGTTTGTAGTGGACATGATTCAAGGTGGTGCAGGTACATCCACCAACATGAATGCCAACGAAGTTATCGCTAATATCGCCCTAGAGTCCTTAGGTTGCGCTAAGGGTGATTACAACGAAGTGCATCCCAATAATGACGTCAACATGGCACAGTCCACCAACGACGCTTACCCAACCGCTATCCGTTTAGGCTTGTTATTAGGCCACGAACAGTTGTTGGCTAGTTTGGAAAAACTCGTTGCTTCGTTCAAAGCCAAAGCCAAGGAATTTGATCACGTATTGAAAATGGGTCGTACCCAATTACAAGACGCGGTGCCTATGACTTTAGGCCAAGAGTTCAACGCTTTTGCGACGAACTTGGAAGAGGACCTTGTGCGTTTGCGTTCGTTGGTTCCCGAGCTCATGAGCGAAATGAATTTGGGTGGTACCGCGATTGGTACGGGTATCAATGCTGACCCTGCTTACCAAGGCTTATCCATTCAGGCCTTAGCTCAGGTCAGTGGCTTACCTATCAAAGCGTCACCAGACTTGGTCGAAGCGACTTCTGATATGGGTGACTTCGTTTTGCATTCTGGCATGTTGAAACGCACTGCCATGAAGCTATCCAAAATCTGTAACGATTTGCGCTTGTTGTCTAGTGGTCCTCGCACTGGTATTAACGAAATTAATTTACCTGCACGTCAACCAGGCAGCTCTATTATGCCGGGTAAAGTGAATCCAGTGATTCCCGAAGCCGTGAATCAGGTGGCTTTCCAAGTGGTAGGTAATGACGTGGCTGTGACCATGGCTGCCGAAGCCGGTCAGCTTCAGCTAAACGTGATGGAACCCTTGATCGCGTACAAAATGTTCGAATCTGTACGTTTATTGCAACGTGCTATGGATATGCTGCGTGAGTTGTGTATTGATGGCATCACGGCTAACGAGGCGCATTGCTTGCAGTTGGTTGAGCACTCCATTGGTTTGGTTACCGCATTAAACCCGTACATTGGCTACCAAAACTCCTCGCGAATTGCTAAAAAAGCGTTAGCAACTGGCCGAGGTATTTTAGAGTTGGTACGTGAAGAACAGCTTCTCGACGAAGAGATGCTGGCAGACATATTGAAACCCCAAAATATGATTGCACCTCGCTTAGTTTCAGTCAAAAACTAACCTAAGCACATAGGAACGGCATTAAGGCATGGATAACTCCATGCCTTTTTGTTTGGCCTATAGATATGAGGTGCTGTGTCGTTATAGGGGTAGGGGCAACGTCAAAATAGGAGGTGGGTATGGAAATTAAACGCATGGGGCAGGTAATGAACCCCTATCTGGACTCCAAGCAGTCTGGTTACTCTCCTTCGTCCAAGCAAACAGATCTTGTCGCAGTGGAACGTATCGAGGTCCGTGAGGATCCACGTCAGGTTGACGTTTCGACAGCCTCTCGATTGGGCAGTCAACGTCAGGGAGGGTCGCGCAACAATGATGACCTAGAGCGTAGTGGTCTACCCGAAGACATTAAAAATCAAATTGCCTATCTACGAGAATTACAACGCATCATGATGGCCAAGTTGACTGAAATGCAGCGTGTGATGGAAAATCAAACCATGCGCGCTGATATGCGCAAACAGCGTTCACAAATGCTGACAACTGAAATTATGGTGTTGGAAACGACGTATATGACGGCTCTGCGCGAGCTAGAGCAACTCATGCAGCGTTGGCAGCTCCCACTGGAGCAGCAGCGGTTGGCATTGGATTTACTTTGACATCCTCCCCTCCTTCTCGCTAACGCTCGGCCCCACGGGGCAAAAGAAGGAGATTCCTACAGCGCTCAGGCGCGGCATTGAGCCGCCTCTGAGTCGCTTCGGTGGGTTCCTGCTGCTGGCGGTCTGACTGCACCACTCACTTCACAGGCGAACCGGGCGTGTCCCGCCCTTAATACATTGATCGCGCCGACCAGATCGGCGTTTTCTTCGACACCGCATCGTAGACAAGCGAAAACCGCTTGCGTAAGGCGATTTTCTTTACTGCAATGCCCACACTCAGGGCAGGTCTGACTGGTGTATTTCGGGGGGACAGCAACCAGCCAACCCCCTGCCCACGCCAGTTTGTAGTCTAGCTGACGGCGGAACTCGAACCACCCTTGATCAAGGATAGATTTATTCAGGCCGGACTTGGCTCGAACGTTTCTCCCCGGTTGCTCGGTAGTGCCTGCTGCCGACTTGGATAGATTCCGTACCTGCAAGTCCTCGATACACACCATCGCGTGGTTTTGGCTGATAGCTGTCGTGGCTTTATGTAGGTAGTCGCGGCGAGTATTGCCGATGCTGACGTGGATACGCTGGACACGGGCTTTCACCTTTTTCCAGTTATTACTGAACTTCGTTTTGCGGCTCATGGCTTGCTGCGCTTTACGCAGGGCAGTTTCATGCCGCTTGAAACTGTTAATCGGCGCGTAGTACGTGCCGTCTGAAAGCGTAGCAAAACGTGCCACACCCATGTCGATGCCGACAGCTGACATTCCTTGCGGGATCGGCTGTTCGACCTCACACTCCGTTTGGATCGACACGAACCATTTCCCTGCCTTATGACTCACGGTGACGTTTTTCACCGTGCCCAGTACCTCGCGACTGTTCCAGTACCGCATCCAGCCCAGTTTCGGTAGAAAAATACGGCTGTTCTCCTGATCGAGCTTGCAGCCTTGCGGATAGCGGAAGCTATCCGATTGTCCTTTTTTCTTGAAGCGTGGAAAATCAGCGCGTTTGGCAAAGAAATTTTTGTAGGCTCGTTCTAGGTCTTTTAGCGCTTGTTGCAAGCTCTGACTTGGCGAGTGTTTAAGCCATTCTGTTTCCTTGTCTACTTTCCAAGCAGGCAGGAAATTAGCCAGAACGGTATAGCTGAATCGAATCGTATTGTCGGTGGCATAACGTTCTTTTTGCCACGCCAACGCCTTGTTGAACACGAAACGACACGCACCGGCAAAGCGGCGCATATCGCGTCGCTGAGCCCCGTTGGGCTTGAGTTCGTATTGATAGGCTTGCAATCGTTTCATACTAACAA
>CANQRK010000120.1 GCA_947626245.1 uncultured Paenalcaligenes sp.
CATGATTGTGCATACTCGTTCTGAAAAGGCGATTGCAGCACAAAAAGACGTAATGGAGTTTTTGCTTATTAATCACCCCCTTGACTGTCCCGTGTGTGACCAAGGTGGGGAGTGTCAGCTCCAGGACCTCGCTGTAGGTTATGGTGGCTCAGCTTCACGCTACCAAGAAGAAAAGCGTGTAGTCGCTGCTAAATCTATGGGGCCGCTGATTTCTACCGAGGCTATGCAGCGCTGTATTCAGTGTACGCGCTGTGTACGTACCGGAGAGGAAATTGCGGGTATCCAAGAGGTCGGTATGATTAACCGCGGCGAGCACGCGGAAATTACGACTTTTGTTGGGCGCGCAGTTGAGTCTGAATTGTCAGGCAACATGATTGACGTGTGTCCAGTGGGTGCTTTGCTTTCTAAACCTTTCCACTTCCAAGCACGCTCTTGGGAATTAGGTCGTCGTCGTACCGTTAGTCCTCACGATAGCGTAGGTGCAAACCTCATTGTCCATACCAAAATGGATAAAGTGTTGCGCGTTGTGCCTTTTGAAAACGACGAAGTGAACGAGTGCTGGATCAGCGATAAAGACCGTTTTGCGTACTTAGGTCTATACGAAGACCGTCTACAGCACCCCATGATCCGTGAAAATGACGGGTCCTGGCGCGAAGCCTCTTGGAACGATGCGTTGCAGATGATTGTGCATGGTGTAAAAGCCATCCAAGAGAAATTTGGTAGTGATCAAATTGGTGCTATTGGTAGCGCCACCTCTACCACCGAAGAGCTCGCTTTGTTAGCGCGTCTAACGCGTGCTTTGGGTTCAGAAAACGTAGACTTCCGTTTACGTCAAACGGATGCCCGTATTGACGGCGCTTTAGCAGGTATTCCTTGGTTGGGTATGCCTCTAACCGAGCTAAACCAACTAGATCGCGTGGTTGTTATTGGTTCTTCATTGCGTAAAGACCACCCATTAATGGCTCAGCGCTTACGCCAAGCGGTTAAGCAGGGCACGCAGGTTTCCTTTATTGGCGCCACCAGCGATGATCCATTGTTTACTCATGTAGCCGGGCGCATTACCGTGGCTCCAAGCCAAATGGCGAATGCTATTGCTGAAGTCAATGTGGCGTTAGCGCAGTTGCGTAATCAAAGCGTAGTCGATGCTTACCAAGAACTGACACCTTCAGCCGAAGCCCAAGCCATTGCTCAAAGCCTTAACTCAGGCGAGCGCGTTGCTGTTTTCCTAGGCAACATGGCGGTGTCTTCAGATCAGGCTAGTGTTGTGATGGCAAATGCTACCGCACTGGCGCAGTCAGCGGGTGGTAAATTAGGTTTCTTGACTGCAGCAGCTAATACGGTAGGTGGTTATTTAGCCGGTGCAACACCCAAAGATGGCGGTTTAACGGCCGAACAAATGCTAGCACAATCATTGCGTGCATACTTCGTGCTTAACGTCGAACCTAAATTAGACAGTGACTTGGGTGAGCGTGCTGTAGAAACTCTCAAAGGTTCTACCTTAGCGGTTGCATTGACTTCCTATAAGTCAGCCGCCGAGGACTGGGCCGATGTGATGTTACCTATTGCGCCTTTTACTGAAACCTCTGGTACGTTTGTAAATGCCGAAGGTCGAGCTCAAAGCTTCAAAGGGGTCGCTGCGCCAGTCGCTGATTCTCGTCCCGCTTGGAAAGTACTACGCGTTCTTGGCAATTTGTTCGAACTCGAAGGCTTCGAGGACGAAACCTCTGAGTCCGTTCGCGATACCGTGCTTAGCGCTAATGTGGCAAGCCGTCTTACGAACGAAGTCAAATCCGCGCCTGCCGTTGTTCCTGCAGCTAGCGGTATAGAGCGTGTAACAGATATCCCTATTTACCGTACGGATAGTGTAGTGCGTCGTTCTGAGCCTCTACAGCAGACTCCCGCGAGTGTATTACCCTCAGCGCGTATGAATACTGAAACCCTAGGCCAATTGCAATTGGTAGATGGGGATAAGGTTCGTGTGCGTTCAGCTCAAGGTGACGTTCAGTTAACGGCTCAGTTAGATCCTACCGTGGCAACTGGCTGTGTACGTATTGCGGCTGCCTTTGATGAAACGGCTGCTTTAGGCAGCGCCTTTGGTCAACTGACAGTGGAGCGCGTGTAATGGAGTGGCTGTCTACTATTCAAAACTTGGGTGTAGCCTTAATGGGGCCCACCCTTTGGTATGTTGCTTGGACATTAATTAAAATTGTCTGTATTGCATTGCCCATCATTATTTGTGTTGCCTACTTAACGTACTGGGAACGCAAAATGATCGGTTTTATGCACGTCCGTAAAGGACCAAACCGTGTGGGTTATCGTGGTTTGTTACAGCCTTTTGCTGATGTGTTCAAGCTGCTCACCAAAGAAGTCATTATTCCAAGCAAATCAAACCGCATCTTATTCTTGCTCGCACCTGTGGTCACTCTCATGCCTGCTTTAGCCGCTTGGGCAGTGATTCCTTTTGGTCCCGAGCTAGTGCTTGCCGATGTGAATGCAGGTCTACTCTATGTACTTGCGATTAGCTCTTTGGGTGTCTATGGGGTAGTGATTGCGGGTTGGGCCTCTAACTCAAAATATGCGCTCTTGGGTGGTTTGCGTGCGGCAGCACAGGTGTTGTCTTACGAGCTAGCCATTGGTTTTGTCTTGATTACGGTGTTATTGGTCTCTGGTACGTTAAACCTCAGTGGCATTGTTCAGGGTCAAGACGTGGGCATGTTTGCCGACAAAGGTCTCAACTTCCTTTCTTGGAACTGGTTGCCTTTATTGCCCTTACTGGTCATTTACGTTATTTCCGCTGTAGCTGAAACCAACCGTCACCCGTTTGACGTGGTCGAGGGTGAGTCGGAAATTGTAGCTGGTCCAATGGTGGAATACTCAGGTATGGGCTTTGCCTTATTCTTTCTGGGTGAATACGCCAACATGATTATGTTGTCAGCTCTGGCATCTGTTATGTTCTTGGGCGGTTGGTTACCACCGGTAGATATCGCACCCTTTACGTGGATCCCCGGTTGGTTATGGTTAGGCTTAAAAACCTTTGTTGTTGTATCCATGTTTATATGGTTCCGTGCAACGTTCCCGCGCTATCGCTATGACCAAATCATGCGTTTGGGTTGGAAGGTTTTCATTCCTTTAACAGGTGTATGGCTAGTTGTAGTGGCGATTTGGATGCAAACGCCCTGGAACATCTGGAACTAAGGCATAGGGGTAAATTATGGAAGCAATCAAGGATTTTTTTGGCAGCTTAATGCTGTCGGAAATGCTCAAAGGGATGCGCTTGACGGGACGGTACTTTTTCCGTCGCAAGGTCACGCTGCATTACCCTTATGAAACAACACCCGCTTCACCACGTTTTCGCGGTCTGCATGCGTTACGTCGCTATGAAAATGGCGAGGAGCGTTGTATTGCATGTAAGCTGTGTGAGGCTGTCTGCCCAGCGATGGCTATTTCTATCGAGTCGCACGAGCGCGAAGACGGCACACGTCGTACCACGCGCTATGACATCGATTTAGCCAAATGCATTTTCTGTGGGTTCTGTGAGGAAAGTTGTCCAGTGGACTCCATTGTGGAAACACATATTCACGAGTACCACGGTGAAAAACGCGGTGATTTGTATTACACCAAAGAAATGCTTTTAGCGATCGGTGATCGTTATGAGCCAGAAATTGCCGAGCGTCGTGCTGCTGACGCCAAGTATCGCTAGGGCAAAGGGACAGACTTTATGTTTACTACTATTCTGTTTTATGTCTTAGCCATTGTGTTGGTGATCTCTGCCTTCCGAGTGGTGATGGCAGCAAGCCCAGTTGCGGCTGCATTGAACTTGATCTTGACCTTTTTTACCGCAGCCATGCTGTGGATGACTTTAGGCGCCGAGTTCTTATCTTTACTGCTGGTTGTCGTTTACGTAGGCGCGGTGATGGTGATGTTCTTATTCGTCATCATGTTGCTTGATACACGTATGCCTTCATTGCGCAGTGGTCTTAAAGGTTATTTGCCTTTAGGGATTACCGTAGCCGTCATCATGATCCTAGAAATGGCTTTTGTGTTGACGCGTGCTTGGGTTGATGTGGGTCCGCCGGTAGAAATGCCAGCAGACTATAACAATACCTTGGCCGTTGGTATTTCCATGTACACCGACTATATCCTAGCTGTTCAAGTAGGTGGTGTGGTGTTGCTTGTGGGTATGGTGGCCGCTATTGCGTTAACTTTACGTAAACGTACTGATGTGAAGCGTAATAACCCGTCCGATCAAGTACGTGTTAAAGCTTCTGATCGCTTGCGTATTGTGAAGATGAAAGCCAGTCCATCTACGACTTCGGTCGAAGCAGGAGACAAATAATGATGACAGTGGGACTAACACATTACTTGGTGCTTAGCGCCATCCTGTTCACCATTGGCTTATTTGGCTTCTTTTTAAACCGTCGCAACTTAATTATTTTGTTGATGTCGGTAGAGCTAATTTTGCTTTCTGCCAATATGAACTTCATTGCCTTTTCCACCTGGTTTGGGGATACGGCGGGACAGGTCTTCGTTTTCTTTGTATTAACTGTTGCTGCTGCCGAAGCCGCAATCGGTTTGGCTATTCTGGTGCTGCTGTTCCGCAACCTGAATACGATAAACGTAGAAAAACTTGACCACCTGAAGGGTTGATGGGGTAGCACATACAATGAACTCACCAAGTCTATATCTAATTATTGCTTTAGCCCCCCTCGTTGGGGCGCTAATTGCAGGCCTGTTTGGCACCGGCTTTCTTTGCCGTATCGTGACCAAACGAGGCGCTCACTTAATCACCATCCTCGGTGTGCTGGTGTCTTTCGTCGGATCCGTGATGGTGTTGAATCAAACACTAAATGGTCTAACCTTCGATGGACCGGTATACACCTGGGCAACCATTGGCAAGTCAACGTGGCAAATCGGTTTCTTAATTGATAACCTCACCGCACTGATGATGGTTGTAGTGACCTCTGTGTCCCTAATGGTACACATTTACACCATTGGCTATATGGCCGATGATCCAGGCTATCAGCGTTTCTTCTCCTACATTTCTTTGTTTACCTTCTCCATGTTGATGCTAGTCATGTCTAACAACATGCTGCAGCTCTTCTTTGGTTGGGAAGCCGTAGGTTTAGTCTCGTATTTGCTGATTGGCTTCTGGTACAAAAAAGAAACCGCTATTTTTGCCAACATGAAAGCCTTTTTGGTGAACCGTGTGGGTGACTTTGGTTTTGTTTTGGGTATCGGTTTGCTGTACGCCTACACGGGTACCATGCATTACGGTGAAATTTTTGCCCAAGTCGAACAGTTGGCGCAGTTAAATTTCCCAGGTACGACATGGCAGTTACTGACTGTAGCCAGTATTGCTTTGTTTGTTGGTGCCATGGGTAAATCGGCTCAGGTGCCGCTGCACTCTTGGTTGCCTGACTCCATGGAAGGCCCTACACCTATTTCTGCATTGATTCACGCAGCAACGATGGTGACAGCGGGTATTTTCATGGTGGCGCGTTTCTCACCAGTTTTCGAGCAGTCCAATACCGCCTTGTCCTTTATTTTGGTCATTGGTGCGATTGGTGCATTGTTCCTCGGTATTTTGGGTGTCATCCAAAATGACGTGAAACGTGTGGTCGCGTATTCCACCTTATCGCAGTTGGGCTATATGACTGTGGCATTGGGTGCTTCTGCGTACTCGGTAGCGGTCTTCCACCTCATGACACACGCTTTCTTTAAAGCGCTGCTGTTCTTGGGTGCGGGCTCAGTCATTATTGGTATGCATCACAACCAAGATATTCGTGCTATGGGTGGTCTACGTAAGTACATGCCTATTACATGGATCACATTCCTGATTGGAACCTTGGCTTTGGTGGGTACACCGTTCTTTTCCGGTTTTTACTCCAAAGAACACATCATCGAGGCGGCTTCTGTCGCAGCATCTAATGGTGTTTGGGGCGCAACTTTTGCACAATACGCCGTATTGATTGGTGTGTTTGTGTCCTCCTTGTACTCGTTCCGTTTGTACTTCTTAGTGTTCCACGGCAAAGAAAATTTCCGTAACCCGAGCCCTGAAGTACTTGCCGATAACGAAGAGCTCTCCGAAGGTCCTGTGGTTCATGGTGACCCCAAAGAGTCGCCATGGGTTGTGACATTGCCTTTGGTATTGTTGGCCATTCCTTCTGTTTTTGCCGGGATCTGGTTTGTAGACCCCTTGTTGTTCGGTAATTTCTTTAACGGCATTATTACCGTTAGCTCCGAGCATACTGTTATGCAAACACTGAAAGACAACTGGCATGGCTGGATGGCGTATGCGTTGCATGGTTTTGTGACCGTACCGTTCTGGTTCATGATTGCTGGTTTAGTCGTAGCTTGGTATTTCTACTTGGTTAATCCTAGCATTCCTGCTGCCATCAAGCGCAACTGCTCGGGCATTTACCGCGTCTTAGAAAAC
>CANQRK010000121.1 GCA_947626245.1 uncultured Paenalcaligenes sp.
CATGAGTATTTTGAAAATAGTGCCTGTCTTAAGGGCTATCGCTTTGTCTTTATTGATGAGTTTCATGATATTTCACCGCTACAATTAGATTTTATTCAGCGGCTTATCAAGTCTAACTGCTTTGTGATGGCGGTAGGAGACCGCTATCAAAACGTCTTCGCGTGGCGTGGCGCTGATACAGAGGTGGTCTTTAATCAGTTTATTGAGCATTTTCAAGCGGCTGTGGTTGAGCAAAATTTCAGTTATCGATTTGATCAAGGGATTGCAACTTTAGCCACTAAAGCCAGTTTGAAAAGCATTGAGGCTGCTGAAAAACCTGCGGTGACAATTGAACATCGACCTAAAAATCAATTTCCCGAATTACTGACTAAACCACGTAAACGGGTTGCATTAATTACTCAAAATCAATTGCAATCAATGAAATCAGCCTGGCAGATTTGGATGCATACACGTGGTGACTATCGGATCAGTTATAACTTGTCACAGCTTTATGTGGTTAGTTTGGTCAATGTCTTATTTGCATTAAAAACTGCTCAATTACCTTTATTAGCAGGTACGACACCTGATACTCCTAGGGCCTCAAACAGCTCAGCTAAAAAGGCATTTTCTTATGATGTGAAACGTTTTTATCAAGGTAATTATTGTTTCTTAAGTCCTGAGGCTAAGGTAGAGGTGATTAAATCCGAGAATGCTAAAAGCTTTCAGACTTATACCTTTATGCACCTATCAAGTAATCAGGGGGTGTCGGCTTTTAGTGAACATATGGTCACTGCACTGAGGGGTGTTTTAAAGAGCAATATGGAGGAGCCACTGGCGCCTTTATTAGCTAAGTTTGCAGAACAGGCTGGGCTTTTTAGAGTGATTGAGTCGGCTGGGTTAGCCTCAGAGTATCATTACACCTCATGGCGTATTTTATTAAAGCTATTGCATTCTTTAAATGTGACTTTTGAGAGTTGGCCACAAATCAGCCAGTCGCTTTATAAGTCATGGAATGATCGCTCAGGCTTGCAGTGTCTAACAGTAGCCCAAGCTAAGGGTAAGGAGTTTGATTTTGTCGTGCTCTATAGTGCTGATGAGGAAAGTTTTTTACCCAGAAAGGTTGGTGAAGAAAGTACCCGTAATGAGTATTACGTGGGATTAACTAGGGTAAAAAGACATTTGCAGTTTTGGGAAAGTTATTTTTAATGGCTTAAATAAGTATTGAGGGGTATGCATGAAGTTTTTATCTTCAAGTTGCGTAGCGGGTATATTAATGTGCTTTTCTGCGAATACTTATGCCTGTTCTGAAAACTCACTGTTATCCTTACGATTGATTGGTCAACAACAACTAGCGCATAAACAGCAATTTCAACAAACTACCGTGGGCGGTTTGTCAGGTATTGATTATGATGCAGACACGGATACTTGGATCTTGGTCAGTGACGATCGCTCTGATTTCAATGCTGCGCGTTTTTATACGGCAAGGCTCAACTACGATGAAACTGTATTCAATGAGGTGGTATTGAATGATGTAGTCTATTTTGCCCAACAGAATCAGGAACCTTACCCAAACCGTGGGCAGGGCGGTGAGATTCCTGATATCGAAGATATCCGTTTTGGCCCTACGGATAGTAGTATCTGGTATATCAGTGAAGGTGACCGGGGGCGTCGCCTGAATCCCTTTATCAGACAGGCGACGCGTGAGGGCGAGTTTATTAGAGAACTTCCCATAGCCCCTATGTTTGTCATGCAGCCTGTTCGTGAACTAGGCCCACGCAATAATCTAGCCTTTGAGGGAATGAGTTTTTCTCATGATAAGCAATCTATTTGGGTAGCGATGGAAGCGCCGTTGTTGCAAGACGGTGAAGTACCGACGCCTACTGTTGGAGCCATGGTGCGATTGACGCAATACAGTCGTGAGGGTGAGGTGATGAATCAGGTAGCCTATCCGGTCGATGCGATTCTGGAGACGCCAGGTAAAGGTAAGTTTGCTGATAATGGGGTAACTGCTATTTTGGCGCTTGATGAGGTGTGTTTCTTAGTCGTTGAACGGGCTGCAGTGCAAAATGAGGCCGGGCAATATCACAACTTTATCCGTATTTATGTGACCGATATCTCGCAGGCTAGCAATGTCAGCGCTATCGAGTCATTGGCAGCTGGTGAGTTTCAATCTGCGACTAAACAATTACTGCTTGAGCTAGGCCCATCAACGGAGCCTGTGCCGGATAATATCGAGGGTATGGCTTGGGGACGGGTGCTTGATAATGGTAATAAAAGCTTAGTGCTGGTATCTGATGATAATTTTAACCGTAAGCAGGTCACACAGTTTTTAGTTTTTGAAGTGATGGCAGCAGTCGAGAGCATTGGACTATAATCAACAACCTTGTCACAAAATTAAGTGTACTCATGACCGTAGCGTATGATCAAATTCTGTTTACTTTGATACCTCCGGTAGTTCATAGATCTGTGTTGGCGTTTGCTTATCCTCCAAAGGATTGCCTAGTTTAGATGTTTGACTTAGTCGTTCTGCTATGAAGGTGATGAAGGCACTGAGTTTGGGTTGAAGGTGTTTGGTTGGAGGGTAAAGTACCCAAGCATCACCGCAATAGTTGGTTGTGAATGTCCAATCGGACAAAACGTGTACGATTTGGCCTTGCTGTAGCGCATGCCTTGCTGTGAAGGATGGAAGACTACCAATACCAAGGTGATGGAGTACAGCGTCTAAACGAGCTCCCGTATGGTTAACTGCATAGCGACCAGATACATTCACATTAATTTTTTTATTGTTTTGAAGAAATTTCCAGTGTAAATCACTAGGCTCCTCTTCTAGAAAAATAGGGTATCCGGATTTAATGGTTGACAGAGCGTCTTCGCTAGCATCCTCAGATGGTTGATAGATTGACCCCGTAGTTGAGTTCCCCTTCGAAGTCTGGCAGACCGTAACCGATGTTTTTTTTGTAGAATGGAGAGACCTTTGCAGTCGGGGCCTTCTTCTTGTGCTTCGTGGTGTAGAGCATTCGTGCCCGCATTACCTCAAAAGAGTAGCCACCGTCCTCACGAACCTTTTCCAGGGTGTCATTGGCCATGCGCACCACATGGAATTTATCGACTACGATGCGGGCTTGTGGTAACACTGCCTTGACCGCTACCTGGTAGGGGTTCCACATGTCCATGCTGACGATCTCGATCCTCTGCCGGTCTTTCAGCTTCATCAAGTAATTGGTTACCACGTCCTGTCGGCGGTGGCCAGCAGGTCGAGCAAGGTTCTCTCCTCGATGTTGGTCAGGATACAGCGGTAGCGCTTGTTCAGGTACAGCTCGTCGATGCCCAGAATGCGAGGAGTCTCGAAGCGGTGCCAGCGGCCCAGGAACTCGGCGTGGGCGTTAAAGATGTCGCCTACCGTCTTCTCGTCCAGGCCGGTCTGGGTCGCCACGAAGGTGTAGGGATGGGTGAAGGATTCCTTCTCCATGTACTCATGCAGTCGCAGCGTCATGCGGAAGCCATCCACCATCTCCGGTAGCTGGGGCCTGAAGGTGGTCTTGCAGGCCCGACAGGTGTATCGGCGGCGGACGACCCAGAGGGTGACCCGCTTGCCGTGGATGGGCAGATCACGATAAGGCACATCACGCTTGCCGCACTCCTCACAGGAGATGGGATCGGGCGCGTCCACCTGGAAGTGCATTTTGTCGTCGGTGGATTTGCAGCCCAGTACCTGATATTCAGGCAGGTGCAGGATGTTGTCTGGCAGGCTATTCATACAAAACCTTCTTAATCTTCCTAGGCGTAGATGCTGAGGAAGTTATTTGCACCGTTGGTCAGAATATCCTCGGAGATCTACACAACCAATGCCAACGGGTCCGTCAACATGAGTTTGCGCACGATCACCAAAAACTGAAACTCATTTCTAATCCACGAGGAGGCTGTTTGACCCTTACAAGTAAGGGTCCGGGCCGCGTTCGACAAAAGTAGATAGCACGATATAGCTACGGGTGCCGTCAACGCCCTCAATGTCCTGCACCTTGCCCAGAAGCTCTTCCAGTCCTTCGGTCTCACGGACACGCACTTTGAGCAACATGCCGCTGTCGCCTGCCACGGTATGCATCTCCTCGATTTCCGGCAGGTTGCCCAGAGACAGTAGTCGCTTCGTACTGATGACATTTTTCGTATTGACCAGCACGAACGCCAGTAATGTTCTGCCTACCTTGCAGCCGTCTATCTTCGCCACTGTGCCTTTGATGACGCCATCTCGCTTGAGACGCTTCACACGTTCGTGAACTGCTGGCGAGGACAAGTTCAGGACTTCACTGAGTTGGGCGTAGCTTTGCGAACTGTCCGTAGCCAGCAAGGCTAATATTTTTCGGTCTACCTCATCCAACTTGGCGGGCTGGTGCCTGATCTGCCGAATGGCATTCGTTTCTTCTTTTTTGTTAGGCATTTTTCAATACATCCCTAATAATATTCAGCATACTATATAGTAACTTAACTATTTTAGATATAGGGAAAATCATGCCCGTCGCATTATGGGCCCTCGTCATAGGGGCTTTCGGTATTGGAACTACTGAATTCGTCATCTCTGGTTTGCTCCCGGCCATCGCCGCCGATTTCGATGTTTCGATCCCCGTTGCTGCGTATATGGCTACCAGCTATGCGCTGGGCGTCTTCGTGGGTGCGCCGGTCCTTATCATTTTGGGAAGCCGTACATCCAAGAAAAGCATGCTGACGTTCTTGGCTGTGCTGTTCGTTATAGGCAATCTGGTGACTGCGGTTTCACCGACGTTTGAGATTGCCATTGTCGGGCGCGTCATCACTTCGTTGACCCACGGTGCGTTCTTCGGAATCGGCTCGGTACTCGCGGCTGAAATGGTGCCAAAGGAAAAGCGGGTAAGCGCGATTGCGTTCATGTTCTCTGGTTTGACCGTCGCTAACTTGGTTGGCGTACCGGCTGGCACCTGGCTGAGTTATCAGTTCTCTTGGCAAGTGACCTTTTACGCTATCACCGCGATTGGTGTCGCTACTGTCGTCGGCGTGCTGGCGCTCATTCCAGCTACGCCGAAGCCGAAGGCGCAACGCGTTGCCCATGAATTTGCCGCCTTTGGCAATGCTAAGGTATTGCTGGCAATGGGCATCACCATTCTTGGCCCGGCCGCCTTCTTTACGTCCATCACCTACATTGCCCCGATGATGACCGATGTTGCGGGTTTCTCGGAAGGCTCCGTCACTTGGCTGCTGATGGTGTTCGGCTTCGGTCTCTTTGTCGGCAACTGGTTGGGTGGCCGTTACGCTGACCGAGCCTTGATGCCGATGCTGTATTTCACTTTGTTGGCTCAGGCGGTTGTGCTGTTCGTATTCCACTTTGTTGCCAGCAGCCAAGTAGCGTCTGTCATATGCATCTTCTTGATGGCGGCCTTTGGCTTTGCGACAGTCTCTCCTATCCAGAAGCTCGTGATGGATAAGGCGAAGGCTGCGGGCGCACCTACGCTTGCGTCAGCAGTGAATATCGGCCTATTCAACCTTGGTAACGCATTGGGGGCTTGGTTTGGCGGCTTCGTGATTGCTCATGGCCTTGGCTTCACGTCCCCAAATTGGGCGGGTGGGCTACTATCTTTCGGTGCTTTGGTGCTAGCCCTTGCATCCGGCCTGCTTGACCGCCGTAGCGTATCGACAACTGTTCAGAATGCGCTACAAGAACAGTAATTATAATTTAGTTAGTGGGGACGACTCTGCTCCGAATGCCTGGAATACTCCTAGTATTCGGGTTCTTTCTACAGGACGACCTGTTTTAGTTCGCACTGGAGAATTAGTAATGGCATAGGTTTATCTTCTTGTTGCAGGCGCTCTGGAAATTGTATGGGCATTTTCCATGAAGCAGTCTGAGGGATTTATCAGGCTTGTACCGTCTGCAATCACTCTCGTCACGATGTTTTTCAGCTTCTGGTTGCTTTCGCTCGCGATGAAGTCGCTGCCATTGGGAACGGTCTACACGATCTGGACTGGCATTGGTGCTGTAGGTACATTCGTTGTCGGCATTGTTTTTCTCGGTGAGCATCTTTCTGTCATGCGCGTGCTGGCCGCAGCGTTTATCGTGGGTGGACTCGTGCTAATGAAAATTTTCACACCGTCTAGTTTAATAAGCACAGTCAATAGATCGCGAATCAGTTACAGTGGCCACCGATTCCTGCCCAATTTAAGGGCTGAGAATCGGCGGCTTGCATTCATATTGAAAATTCCGTGCCAACTAGGACTCTGCAATACTTCTTTCAGCCATCAACCAGTTCTTCCGTTGGGCGGACAAAATCTTGAGTTACTGCAAAAGTGCGTATCAACCAGATTTTTCGATTACCCGAAAAATACAGTTATGATTTTTCAAGTCGTTTGGATGAGAAGGTATTCCGTGAGCAGCAAGGTATTCTTTTGTTGCACACAAAATATGGTCTATCTTTAA
>CANQRK010000122.1 GCA_947626245.1 uncultured Paenalcaligenes sp.
GTTTCTTGTAGGCTACGTTGGCTTTGTTCTGCGTACAGGTGTTGTTCGTCGTAAACGGCGCTGCCTAGGTCGCGTTCAAATAGGTCTTGATTAGATAGTTGTTTGTATTCGTTGACGGCGTTTTCGCCTAGGTTGGATTGGAAAATACCGGCGGCGCTGATAGGGAGAAAGTCTTCGTAGACGATGCTGTCGATACGTACATCGCCGTTAGTAACTAGGTCTTCGATGCATCTGTCGGCGCTAAAGGTGCCGGCTTGGCTTAATCCCTGAGCCGTGGGGCTGTAGCGCACGTGGATTAAACCCCGTTGGTACAGTTCCATGAGGTCATCGGGAAAGGCAGCAAAGTGCTTTTCTAAGACCTGATAATACCGGTCGGCATGGTTTTCGTTGGGAGCGGCAGCCATTTCTTTGCGGGCAGCATGTAAGAGCTGGTCGTAAAGGTCGCGTCCTTTTGGGGTTAGCGCGGCACCGCGTTGTTCTATTTCCCCAAAGCGAGCGGTGTGGCTGCCTTGCATTGCATCGTGTTGATCGCTGTAGCGGACGGCTTCTTCGAGGGCTTTAAAGCTGGTTTGGCGCAGCAAAATGGGCTGTTGACGACGAGGAGGGCCTTCGATGACGGCTTTGGGCGTCATGCCGCGTTCGGACATGTCAGCTTGGGCCGCGTCAATGTCTAAGGTGCGTGGCGTCAGGTGGTTGATGTGAGGCCCTTTGAAGGCCACTACATCGGCAATGAGGCGGTGTTGGTCGTGTAGGGCTTGGTATTGGGAGCTGCTGACGGTGGCTTCGCTGTGCCAACGGAAGGTTTCTAGGGCTTCGGTCACAAAGTGCTCAGCTTGCTCGGCGTTAAGTCCGCCATTTTTTTCATGTTGTGCTATCAGATTTAACGCGCCATCAGTGAAAATTTGGCGGCGTGCCAAAATAGTGCTGGCCTCGTTGCGTAGGGCTTCGTTGTCGATTAGATCTAAGCGTAGTAACGAGGTGAACACTCTGAATGGGCTTTGGCGTAGTTCTTTTTCGTGCAAGGCCCTAAAGGCGGTGGAGTGAACCGGTACGCCTGCCGGTGCGAGATCGTAATAGCCCACGGGATACATGCCCATTACCGCAAATAAGCGGCGCAAGGTGTGTAGTTCGTGGGCGGTGCCGACGCGAATGGCCCCATGACGCTCTTCGTCCAGTCGTTCTAGTTCGTTGGTTTGGCGCAGGTGCTCTAGTAAAGCGGGATCCTGCTCTAAACGATCTTGATTGATCTGGGCGACCAGGTCGAGCAGCTCGCCGTATAAAGGGACTTCATTTTTATACATGGCAGACATGGCTGCAGAAAACTGGGCGCGGATCTGACTGGGTGCAACAAAAGGCGTGGGGGCCATTGGGATCTCCTATTTTTTAGTTTGGTTGTAATAGTGTTGCTGCAACACCTGAACAGGGTGTTTGATTTTTAGGTGGCTAAAACGCTCGACTTGGCTACGGCAGGAGTAGCCTGTGGCCAATAAGCGCCCGCTGCCGCCATGACGTGCCACAATGCGCTGCCACGATTGCCCATAGATGGTGGCCGAGGTGGCTTGGTGTTGGGTTTCATGGCCATAGGTTCCGGCCATGCCACAACAGCCACTGGCGACGTTCACTAAATTGAGGCCCAATAGAGTGAAAATGTCTTTCCACAAGGCGGCAGCCTGGGGAGCGGTAGTTTTTTCGGTGCAATGACCTACCAAGTAGTACACGTTATCAATGGGTTCGTTGCTGGTGTCTAGAGGCTCGGTCACGTGCTCGCTTAGCCACAGATGTAGCCATTCTTGGGGTAGTTGAACTTTAGGAGCCTCCATTTCTGGAGTCAGCGCCTGTACGTATTCTTGGCGGTAAACCAAGGTCATGGCTGGGTCTAAGCCCACCAAGGGGATGCCTTGAGCACTAAGCTGGTTTAGCAACGTCGCATGGCGTTGGGCTTGTTGTTTGAACTTATCCAAAAAGCCATGCACTTGAAGCGGTTTGCCGTTGGGCATAAAAGGCGCTACATAAACCTGTACGCCCAAATGTTTAAGCAAACCTAGCCAGTCTTCCCATAACGGGGTTTCAAAATAGCGAGTAAAGGCGTCTTGGACCAAAATGATGCTGTTTTGTTTTTGGGCGCGATCTAAATGGCTGATGTTTTCTAGCGTGGCTTCTTGGATGCCATAGCGATCCAATAGACGCTGCCAAGAGGTGGTGCTAAGCAGAGGAATATCGCTGAGGCCTACGGTTTTAGCCATCACACGTTGCACGGGCTTAACGCGCATCACGCTGTTATACACGCCGGGTACTTTGGCGGCATAGGGCAGCAGCGTTTCTAGTGAACCGACGGCGTAGTCCTTTAGGGGGCGCAGGTAGCGGCTGTGATACAGGTGTAAAAAGCTGGCTTTGAAATCGGGTACGTTGACTTTGATGGGGCATTGGCCCGAGCAGGATTTACACGATAAACAGCCTTCGAGGGCATCATAGACCTGATGAGAGTAGTCGTTTTGTTTGGTGCGTGGTTGTTGCCACGTTGAGCGCACTCGGTATAGCCATTGTTTGGTATGACCCCATGCTGTTTTGGGGGATTGGTAGGTGCTAAGATTTACGCCTTGGTTGCTTTGTTGGCGTAGCCATTCGCGAATGGCCGAAGCGCGGCCTTTAGGCGAATGAATGCGATCGCGCGTGGCTTTCCACGACGGGCACATGGCGTCGTCGGTGTCGTAGTTATAACAGGCACCGTTACCGTTACAGTAGACGGCGCTGCTAAACAGATGCCAGTCAGCGGGCTTGATCTGGCGGTCAAAATCACCACGAAACTCGACCCCGTCCACGGCGGATAGCTGGGCGTTGGGCATGGTGCTAGGCGTGACAATTTTGCCTGGGTTCAGCTGATTGTAGGGATCGAATAGGGCTTTGATTTGTTGTAAAACAGGGTATAAGTCGCCAAAGAATTTGGGTGCATAGCCCGAGCGTAGCCCTTTACCGTGTTCGCCCCATAGCACACCGCCGTATTTATGGACTAACTCCACCACTTTGTCGGTAATAGGTCGAATTTGAGCCGCTTGAGCGGGGTCTTTCATGTCTAGGGCTGGACGCACGTGCAATACGCCGGCGTCCACATGACCAAACATGCCGTAGGTTAAGTTAGCGGCATCGAGTACCGCACGAAACTCGGCAATGTAGTCCGCCAAGTTTTCTGGCGGAACGGCGGTGTCTTCCACAAAGGGTTGTGGGCGGGCTTCGCCCTTGACGTTGCCCAACAAACCCACTGAACGCTTGCGCATACCATAGACCGTATTGACGGCTTTGGCGCCTTTGGCAATGGTGTAGCCCAAACGTACTACGCTTTTGTCGGTATTGAGGTGTTTGATAAACGCATCGACGGTGTGTTGCAGCGAGTCAATGTCGTTGCCGGCGAATTCAATCAGGTTAATACCCAATGTGGCCGTGCCGTCTTCGTTGTCGGGAAAGTATTCGGCGACGCTATGCCAAATGATGTCGTTTTGAGCCAAGCCTAAAACCCGCGAGTCCACAGTTTCAATGGACAGGGGTTTTAAGGCCATTAAGGCATTGGCATCGCGCAATGCGGAGTCAAAGCTGTCGTAGCGCACGTTCACCAAAATTTGTTCGGTGGGAATGGGCAGCAAATTTAGCTTGGCCTCGGCGATAAAGCCTAACGAGCCTTCGGCACCACACAGTAAATTGTTTAGATTAAAGCTGTTGTCTTCTTTGATATGAGGCAGGTCGTAGCCAGTTAAGCAGCGATTGAGTGGTGGGAAGGTGTCTTTGATGGCTTGAGCGTGGGTAGTAACCAGGTCATCAATGGCCGTGTAGATATCACCAAAATTGGGGTCGGCTTTGAAAGTGGGGAGCTCGTCGGTACTGATGGGGTGGGTGTCTAATATTTTGCCACCTAACAACACGGTTTTTAGGCTAAGCACGTGATCGCGTGTTTTGCCATAGGTACAGCTGCCCTGACCACTGGCGTCGGTGTTAATCATGCCGCCCAAGGTGGCGCGGTTTGATGTAGATAGCTCGGGTGCAAAAAATAGCCCATAAGGTTTAAGCGCAGCATTGAGCTGGTCCTTGACCACCCCGGGCTGAACCACGGCCGTGCGGGCGCGGGCGTCGATATGAAGAATTTGATTCATGTGACGCGACATATCCACAATGATGCCGTCGGTTAGCGACTGACCATTGGTGCCCGTACCACCACCCCGCGGGGTCAGTACGATAGAACGGTATTTAGAGCTAGCGGCCAACTGACTAATACAGATTAGGTCTTCGATATGACGCGGAAACACGCTGGCTTGAGGTAAGCGCTGATACACCGAGTTATCCGTGGCAAAAACCACACGTCGGGCTAAATCACGCTCGATATTTCCCTGGAAGCCCTGCGCGGCTAAATCGTCTAAAAACTCGGCATATAGCGAGCTTTCTTTGACTCGGTGTACCGGCAAAAATGCAATGTGTTCCATCTTGTCCTAGCTGTTTTTAAAAAGACGCAGTTTGGGCGCTGCGATAGGTATCAGTGACGACGCGCTTAGCCCAACCATTAGAAGCGCGACCCTATCCTAATAAGACCAAAAAAACCGTCTCAAATCAAGCGAATAAAAACCCTCCATTCATTCCGTTTATTCATGATTTTCTTGTATTGTGCCCTGTGCCGTTAACGTTCTCACTAAGCAGTGCTCACTCGCGTTGCCCGCTCTGCACTGAACCGTTCGTCCGTTAACGGCATAGGGCTTCATAGCAGGAAGACCTGTACGAGGGGCCGATGCGGTGGTGGTCGGAGGCACGGCCTCCTCCTACAGGGTGTAAAATAGTGGTACAGTTTAATTTGCTTGTCTTTTTTGGCTTTTTTTGGCTATCTCCTCCATGTCTACCGCTTCTCAGCCGGCTCTGGCTCAGGTTCTGCTTGCTTCTGCTCGTCATATTCACGATGTCTTAAATGGCGCATCGCTCACGGATTGTTTGGCTCAAACCGATTCTCATGTGCGTGCTGCCTCTCAGGCTCATAGTTTTTATTGTTTACGTCATCTGGGCTTGGCGCAGGAATTGCGCCGCTTGTTGGTGCCGCGTCAGCCCAAAGATGGGGTGTTGGATGCGCTCATTTTGCAGTCGTTACTGCTGACCGATGTGGCGGTGCGTGTTCAGATGGACCGAGAGGCCTTTGCGGATCGTCCCGAAACGCCTGTGTACTCAGTGCATACGGTGGTAGACCAAGCGGTCGAGGCCGCGCAGTCGCAGCGGGCTTTGCGTCCTTTTAAAAATTTACTGAATGCCGTGCTTCGACGTTTTATTCGCGAGCGCACCGCTTTATTAGAGCAGGCATTAAAAAAACCGGTGGCGCAGTGGAATCACCCTTTATGGTGGATTCAGCGTTTACAAAAAGCCTATCCCAACGATTGGCAGCGTATTTTAACGGTGGCCAATATCCCCGCGCCTTTAACGTTGCGTGTGAATCAACGCAAGTGTTCGGTGCCACGCTTGTTGGCTTTATTAGAACAAGCCGAGATTTCCGCTTGGTCGCCCGGGCATGAAACCGTTATTTTAGAACACGCCCGCCCAGTGCATCAGATTCCTGCGTTTGATTTGGGTTGGTGGTCAGTACAAGACGCCTCTGCACAAATAGCGGGCCGTTTGTTGCCGGTGGCCGATGGCATGCGGGTGTTAGATGCGTGTGCCGCGCCGGGTGGCAAAACAGCGCATTTACTTGAGCAGGCCGATGTACACATGGTGGCATTGGATTCGGACGCTCAACGTTTGCAGCGAGTTTCTGAAAACTTGCAGCGTTTGGGCGTAGATGGGCCGAATGTTAGTGTGTTGGCTGCACCCGCACAGGAGTTAACCGAGTGGTGGGATGGCGAGCTTTTTGATGCGATTTTGGCAGATGTGCCATGTACGGCGGCCGGTATTGTGCGGCGCCACCCTGATATTCGTTGGTTGCGACGCGAGTCCGATATTAAATCAACGGCACAGTTACAGCAGCAGATTTTGGGCGCTCTTTGGTCTACGTTAAAGCCCGGTGGGCATTTGTTGTATGTGACGTGTTCTATCTTCCCCGAAGAGGGACAGCAGCAGTTGGATCGTTTCCTAGGTAGAACGTCCGATGCCGTGTTGTTGCCGCAGTCGCCGTTACAGGTGTTGCCGCAGCAGGAAACACCTACTCAGACTGGCGGAGATGGTTTTTTCTATGCCCTACTGCAAAAAAGTGTGCCATAGGTTGTGAACCATGTATGGCTTTCATTTTTTTTCATTTCGATTTCTCGCTGGTTGTTTGAGTTTATTACTTTGGTGTGGTTTGGCTCCTTTGCAGGCGGTCGAACTGGGTGCGGTCGAGCAAGTGGTACAAGTGACTCCTTTCATCGAGGGG
>CANQRK010000123.1 GCA_947626245.1 uncultured Paenalcaligenes sp.
GGGTTCGCTAGGCAGTGCTCGCTTCACTTCGTTCGCTGCGCGCTGAACCGCTCACCCAATAATACCTCCGCCGCCGGCGCAAGATAGGGGGTCAGTTGTACTAGAGCCCACTACAATGCCTGCGATGAGGGTGGATCGATATCATGGACCGCTTCGTACTGTGGTGAGATGCTCATCGGGGTGATGGCTCTCTACGACAAGGGAGGGGTGAAGCCCATTCGGGTTAGCCATTGTGGGGCTAATTCGGCGGCGGCGCAGTCTTGTTGGGTGGTGGACAAGCTGGGTTGGTTGCTCCACATCAGGTAGTCGGTGCTGCCGTCGGGTTCACCGAGTTGTTGGTAGACGCCGGTCATGATGGGGACATGGTCGCCAAAAAGACATAAACCGGTAGGACGCTTTAAGTTAGCGACGCTGTCGCGCAAATGGGCGAGCATCTGGTCGGTGTGTTGAATATGACGCACATAGGGGGCGAGGTCTTCGGCGCCTTGGGGCAAAGGCTGCTTTAAGAGCTGTGCTTGCTCTGCGGCGGTCACGCTTTCCCAATGCAAGGGGCCGTGGTTTTCCATGGTGATCACAAACACAAACAAGGGTTGCTCGGTTTGCGACTGCAATAAATCCACCACTTTTTGCCCTAAGGCCTGATCCGACACATAGGCACCAAAATAGTCGTCTTTGTTAAAGGCCTTAATATCAATGAATTCATCAAAGCCCAACAAGGGCATGGCTTTGTTACGTCTATAAAACGTCGCGGCATAAGGATGCACACAAATGGTTTTATAACCAATAGAACGCAAATACTGCGCCAAACTGGGCACTACGTGCTTAGACAAACGTCGATACGGATTGAATTGATGCACCTGCAACAACGCCGGATCCAAACCGGACAACACCGCGTACTCGGTGCGCACCGTATTGGCGCCCCACGACGGCACCTGTAACGCACCACGCTGCCCTTCGGCCGCCAATTGATCAAACTGCTGCAACACCTGCGGCTGCACATAATCGCCATAGATACGACGCGGATCAAAAAAAGACTCGCTTTGCACCATCACCAAGTTAGGTAACACCACTGGTGCCTGCCACGCTTTGGCAAAAGGAGCGTGCGCGTTCAGGTCTAAGTCCACGCGCTCGGCTTGGGCATAACGCCACAAAGCCGGGGTAAAGCCCATGCGATGAATGTCATCACTGGGGTCCCAACTGGGGGCTGAACGCAGAAAACCACCGCCCAACACCAACGCAATGCCACCCATTACTGACAGCTCGGCCGCTACGCGCCAACCCTCAGCATGGGCCGGTTCAAAATAAAACGCCAATACCGCGGCCACACCGTAAATGGCAAAACCCAATACCGTATTGCCTATACCAAAAAAGGGCAAATACAAACGTGGGTGCTTGATGGCATCCCAGAAATACTCCGTATCGGTATAGAAAAAAGGCTCGCGCAAATAACGCTGCTTCATGTTACTGATGATGATCAGCAAACTTTGCAGACCGAGCAAATTAAACAAAGCAAACCACGGCCGCTGAAACAAAATCAGTTCAAAGGCAAAAGCCAAACACCATATGCCATAATGCACGCACATATAACGCAAACTGCGCAACACCAACGGCCGCGGCCGCGCCGTGTAATCCAGCAAAATAGATACTTTTAAGCCGGTCAACACCAACGCAATCAAAGCAAGATCAATGGCCATAATCTAAACGACGTAGAATCCAGGCCGACACGGCAGGATGCAACACACCCAACCCCCACGTGCCAAAATTTAAAGGAAAAGGAAAACTAATGCGCGGCGTATTTTTAGCCAAACGCTTTTTAATATGTGCTGCTGCCTTAGGCGCTGACCATAAAAAAGGCTTAGGCCCCGGCATATCCTCGCACATCCTTGAGGTCACATAGCCCGGCATCACCACATTGACCTGCACCCCTTGGGGCGCCAACCAATCACGCAGACCCTCGCCGTACACCTTGACCGCGGCCTTACTCGCGCTGTAGCTAGGCGTCACCGGCAAACCGCGATGCGCTGCCAATGAGCTCATCAAGGCAATTTGCCCCTGACCACGCGTGCGCATAGCTGGCAACACCCCATGCACCGTGGCAAACACCGCCTCCACATTCACCGCCAATAAACGACGAATGTCCTCCCACGGCTCGCCCGCATTATCCGGCCCATGGTTAATATTGACGCCAGCATTGGCAAACACCAAATCCAAAGGACGCTGCGCACAAAAACTAAGCAACCAACTGCGCCAGCCCTCGGCATCGGTCAAATCAAACAGCACGGTCTCCACCTCGGCACCCAACTGCTGACACGCCTGCCCAATACCCGCCAATACATCCGGATTACGGCCCTGCAACAATAAAAACACCCCAGGCGCCGCATACGCCAACGCCAAGGCGCGGCCAATACCACCGGTGGCGCCCGTAATCAAAATGAACTGAGGATCACTTTTCTGAACCATGGTTTAACTCTATAAAAGACTCTGCAGCCAACAACGCCGGCACAGCTTGCTGCACCGCCATGCTAATACCCGACGAGGTATAAAAACCGCCATTTAACTGCGTCGCATGAATGACCACATTACGAAAATGGTGAAATAAATTCATATCGGGCCGAATCAAATCCTGCCAAAAGGCATCTAGACCCCCACCATAACTTAAACCCGGCACATCATAAATGGCCTCGCCCAACACACAAGTGGGTACCGCATGCAACAAGGACGAGCCCCCCACCGTGCTATTCACCGTCACTACCCCGGTAGCAGCCCCCAACAACTGCGGCATGGCACCGGTTTGTAAAAACAGCATCCGATCGGCAATGGCATACTGCTGCGCTAACTGTCGCGCCTGCGCCTCGTGATCCACCACTCCCATATCCAAAGGATGGTTTTTAATCACCAACACCGAATCCGCCGGCGCATGCAGCGCAAACGAAGCCATCACCCTATCCATCACCTGCTGCATGTTTTCAAAAGAGGAATGACAGCGAATTTGCGCATCCGTATCCAACTGCAAGGGCAACAAATAAAACACCTTATCACGCGCCAACAAACGCCCGACTTGCTTGGCATCGGCCTGCTGACGGCGTAGGGCACTTTGTTTGGCTTGCTTCCACAAATACGGCCAATATTCCTGCCAAGGCGTCACTGGCGCATGATAGCGATAATGGGGAAATTGACGCCCATTGGCCAAACTACAAAAATGGTAGGCCGCATCAAACCACGCCCGCATAAAAAACGACGACTTAAACGACACCCCATTACGGTAATTAGGCACCAACGGCCCCCACTCTTTGTACCAAGCTGGATCTTTGGGTAAAGCGGAATTGGCATTGACCCCACCCCGCTCCAAAGTTAGCCAATAAGGACGGAAATAGCCCTCCTCAAACACCTGCACCCGCACACCTGCGGTCCTGGCCACATCAATGGCCACCCGATGAATAGGCCGCTCATCACCAAACAACACCACATCACTGATGTCATGCTCGGCGTAAAAATTAGTGAGAAACAAGGCCAACTGATCAATAGGCATCGCGCAATTATGCGCCTGACCATTACGACGCCAAAACACGCGATCGCCCACGGTGAAGTTCAAACGCAACACCGTATGGCCCTGCTCGCGCAGCGCCACCGCTAAATCAGCAAAAAAGGGCGAATTCACGCCCTGTAGAAAAAGAAAAGTGTGTTTCAAAACCTAGTATCTATGGAAAGGCAAAAACTGCCAGCGTACAGGGAATAGGAAGTGGGAGATTTTAACACTTAAAACGATAGCGTTTATGGCTAAAGGTGACAGAGACTTGAGAAAAGGAATATTGCCCACCTGAAGCCCTTCAAGTCCCTGAGCAAATGCGGGACTTTATCCATTGGTACAACACCGACGCCCAGCAGCTGTACCCTCTAGAGCGTGCAGCGCGTGTACATGGTGAATTCGTCAAGATCCACCCTTTTGTAGACGGTAATGGCCGTACCTCTCGTTTACTAATGAATTTGGAACTAATGCAAGCGGGCTTTCCTGCCACGGTTATTACGGTAGAACAACGCCTAGCCTATTACGAGGCTTTAGATAAAGCGCACTGCACGGGTGATTACGGTGACTTTATTGCACTCGTTGCAAATAGCGTAGAGCAGAGTTTTAAACCGTATTGGTGGGCGCTTGGTGTACAAAAGAACGTAGACGAGTATCTGAATAAGCTAGGATATGAAGCTTAACCTTCAAGCTCTGTTAATCCACATACAAAAACTGCTCGAATAACCGATTTTGTTTAGCACGATCTAGCTTCAATTGGTATTTCAAATAACGAGGCATCCCACCAAACTCGGTATCAATTAAACCCAACGCCTGCTCCAAATATTCCGCTTTTACACCCCACAATATTTGCATGATGTCTTCAGGTAAAGGGTAATCTTGGCTCATGGTGGTCAACGCGACCTGATAACATTGCTGCGTTAATAAATAATCAGACAAAATATCGTCTCGGTGCACCCCTAGAGCCCCATGCACCATGGCGCAAGCATAGCCGGTGCGATCTTTACCCGCGGTACAGTGAAAAACGGTACTGTGCTTTTGCTTAATAACCAGATCAAAAAAACGGGCAAAGTGCTCTTGTTGCTTCAGCACAAAATCCCTATAGATATTACGCATAAAGTCAGAAGCTTGAACCGCAGTCAGTTGCTGGTGGTTTTTCAAAGCCACAATAGCCACGTCCATAATCTGAGAGTCAATGCTACAAGCATGTGCCTTTAAAAAAGGATAGGCATAGGCAAATTTCTCACGCTCAAAACCACTACGCAAATCAATGCTGTCCGCAACACCTAGTTCTTGTAATTTTTTCTGATCTACTAAGCTCAAGGTATCTAGACTGGCAGATCGATACAACTGCCCCCAACGAACCCTCAGCCCATCACGAGCCTGATAACCACCAATGTCTCTGAAGTTAGAGGTACCCTCTAATTGGATAACGCGTTGTTGGAGTAGTGGTGAAATTGAGCTCATAACATACCCTCCCTTGTAGGAATCGGCCGTGCTAGCGAAATATTGTGAATTGCGCCTCCTACACTCCTTCTATAGGAGCAGAAAACTACCTCTTCTCTAAAAAAAAGCCCCAGATAAAATCTAGGGCTTTTTATAACTGGGGATTGAGCCAAGCTGGAATTTAAAATAAATAATTTTTTAAATATCCAGACATGGGTCGAATCCCACATAGACGGTACAATACTCATGATTTTCTTATTCTTATAATCCTCTATTTATATAGTATATGCCATGAGCTCCTCTGTCAATTCCAACGAGAAAAAATCTGCCTATAGGCTTTTAGAGTTTTTTTCAAAAAATACGCCTTGGCACCGGTCACTATGGGGAGTAGGTTTACCTTTAGCCGTATATGAACTTTACGAAGCTTATACAGTTATGCAGCAAGGACACCTCAGTGAGGGCTCTATCAACAGAATGGTCTCTTCGTTGTTAAAACGATTTGGGCAAAACCCCTGCGTGTCTCAGGCAGAGAAGCAACACCTACGGATCCTGTTACACACTCCTATTAGAGCTAATAGTATTGAGCACTACGGACTTAAATCTCTAGCGGACACTATTTCTGAAGACTATCTTAGCCGTTGGGAGCAACACACTTCCTCTTTTCCAAACTTCTCAGTTGAACTTTTCTCCCGAGAAGTTGCCGCATATTTATTAGATCTAGGCTTTTCAGAACAGTTCCTCTACCACATAACCATTAACTCAATACACAGCTCTGATCAATTTTCAGTATTAAACAATGAACCAAAAGAATTTAAAGCTCTTTTAGCATTCAAAAAAATTCCTGTTGGCCATGGTACAGGTAACAGCTCAGCCCAGTGGATGTATAGGGAGGATGTCACCGCATGGCTAAAAAATAACAACTTCAGCACATCTAAAGTTCGTGCTCCTGCCGCAATACTGATAAAAACTCAAGCTAGAGACCCTATCGGAGCAGCCGAAGCTGTACGCTATGAAGCAGAACGGTATGCAGCTAGAGCTCGCTTAGGTACAGGAAAGCCCTTAGATTTCACAGACTATTTCTGGATAGAGAATCACTCTACACCCTTCCCCCTAATTGAAGAGTCTCGTGGAGTCCGAGTCAAAGGGCTAAATCGCGAAAATATGATTTTCCAAAATGATAGTAGCCTCAACATAAATGCGGCATTAGAACTCTTAGCTCATCTTGAGCATAGCTCTCCATCCGCAGCTGTTTCTGGTGGCTGGGCCGCTATTGAAGGTTTACTATCATCTCCTAATAATCGATCAACTGCTGCTGATAATCTAGCAATCCTAACAGCCTGCTCTTTCCCTCGAGCTGAGTTAACAC
>CANQRK010000124.1 GCA_947626245.1 uncultured Paenalcaligenes sp.
AAACTTTGTATAACAGGCGCTATGGACATTCGACGCACCATCCTCTGGATGATCTTTTCCTTCTCGCTCCTGCTTCTGTGGAATAACTGGCAAGAGCACAACGGCAAACCTTCTTTGTTTGCAAGCACCCCAGCACCCCAAGAGCAGACTCAGCAAACCGCCTCTGCGGATGTGGCTGTGCCACAAACAGCAGCAACCAACGTCTCGACGGCACCTCAAGCCGCCTCTAATGACGTCGCTGTTTCCGAGCTAATCACTGTCAGTTCCGATGTACTCAAACTAGATTTTGATACCGTCGGCGCTCAATTAGTGCATGCCGAGCTACTCAAATACACCTACCCTAGCAACCCTGACAATCATGTAGTCCTACTAGATGATTCAAATAGCTCGACCTATTTAGCTCAGACAGGGGTAATTGGCGGGCCAACTGGACAAAGTTACCCGACCCACCTGACGCCTTTCAGCCTGCTTGAAAATAAAGTCAATGCATCTGGCGAGCTAGAGGTTGCTTTCGAAGCCTCCACCGATGATGTGCGTGTTATCAAAACCTACTACATCAATCAAACTAGTTACGATATTCGTGTAGCCACTACCGTAGAAAATATCAGCACAGCGGCCATTACACCTTCGGTCTACTTGCAGCTCACTCGCGACGGCGACAACCCGCCCGATAGCTCCATGCTGTACCGCACGTTTACCGGTCCAGTGGTGTACTCCGAAGCCGACAAATTCCAAAAAATCGACTTCTCTGATATTGAAAAAAACAAAGCCAAGTACGCTACTAATGTATCGAATGGCTGGATTGGTATGTCGCAGCATTACTTTACTACGGCTTGGGTCCCCCCCCAAGATGTAGAGCGCACTAACCAAGCCCTACAAATTGGTAATAATTTATTCGCAATACGTACCATTTACCCACTGGGTATGGTGGGCCCAGGTGAATCCGTTACGACCACAGACCAACTTTGGGTGGGCCCTCAAGACCAACAAGCCATGGAAAAAGTGGCCACAGGTCTAGACTTGGTTGTGGATTACGGTTGGTTCACCATTTTAGCTAAACCACTATTTACCATCCTTACTTGGATTCACAGTTGGGTAGGTAACTGGGGTTGGGCTATTGTGCTCTTGACCGTGTTGATCAAACTGGTGTTTTACCCGCTCTCTGCCGCCAGCTACCGCTCTATGGCAAAGATGAAGCAAGTCACACCACGCATGCAGGCCATCCGCGAAAAATATAAAGATGACCGCGTCAAACAAAACACAGCGCTCATGGAGCTCTACCGCAACGAGAAAATCAACCCACTAGGTGGCTGTTTACCTATGTTGGTTCAGATTCCCGTCTTTATTTCGTTGTACTGGGTATTGCTCGGTAGTGTAGAAATGCGTGGCGCACCTTGGATTTTATGGATTCATGACTTGGCCGCACGTGACCCCTGGATGATTTTGCCAGCGATCATGATGCTCACCATGTTCCTCCAAATCCGTCTAAATCCAACACCACCCGATCCTCTACAGGCTAAAGTCATGATGCTGATGCCGTTAGTTTTCGGGGGTATGATGTTCTTCTTCCCTGCCGGTTTGGTTCTGTACTGGGTAGTCAACAACGTACTATCTATTGCTCAACAGCAATACATTACCAACAAAATTGCCAAAGAAGCCGCCGCTAAAAAAGTCGGTTAACTTCAGCTCCACGTGAAACAAAAAGCCTCTGTGGTATCGTCCACAGAGGCTTTTTTAATGGCTAAGCCCATTGGATTCCACTCCAGATCAAAGCGCTAATGCTATGATTCAAACTTCACCTTTCAACGCTTATTCTAGCCATTTTTGCTAACTGGTCGTTATAGACCAATCCGTCTTCCCAAGGACTTATGAGCACTTCTACTTCCAACCCTATTGCCGCGATTACTACTGCACCAGGGCGCGGTGGCATCGGTATTGTGCGCTTATCGGGCCCCGATCTGACGCCATTTATTCAGGCTTTTTTTAGCCAAGAGCTCAAACCTCGCCACGCACATTACCTCCCCTTTTGTGATGCTAACGGTCAAGCCATTGACGAAGGTATCGCTTTGTATTTCCCCGGTCCAAACTCCTACACCGGCGAAGACGTGCTTGAACTTCAAGGTCATGGAGGTACCGCAGTACTACGACGAGTGCTAGCACGCTGCTTTGAGTTAGGTAGCCAGTTTGCGCTACGCCATGCCCAACCTGGCGAGTTCACCCAACGTGCTTTTCTAAACGACAGGCTTGATCTGGCACAGGCTGAAGCGGTAGCTGATCTCATTGACGCCTCCTCTGACGCCGCAGCCAAAGGAGCCATGGCATCCCTAAGCGGGGCATTTTCTCAACACATCAATGCACTCGCCGACCGCATTATTCATCTACGCATGTTAGTTGAGGCCACTCTAGATTTTCCCGAAGAAGAAATAGACTTCCTAGAAAAATACCAAGCAGCCCATCAATTACAAAGCATTGACGACGACTTACAACAACTACGCCTCCAAGCCAAACAAGGCCAAGTCATGCGCGATGGTTTGCACGTGGTATTAGCAGGTCAACCTAACGTAGGTAAATCCAGTCTACTCAATGCACTCGCCGGAGACGATATTGCTATCGTCACAGATATTGCAGGAACGACTCGCGATCGCGTTACGCAGCTCATCCACATCGAAGGCATTCCCATTCATATTGTGGACACTGCCGGCTTACGTGAAACTGAAGACACCGTAGAAAGCATAGGTATTGAGCGCAGCTGGCAGGAAATTGCCAAAGCCAATGTTATTTTGCATTTACTTGATGCCCGCCACCCCGATGACACGTCTGATCAAGACATCATGTCGCGATTACCCGCCTCTACTCCTACGCTACAAGTTTTCAACAAATGCGATTTATTGCAAACACCGTCTCAATCATCAAATGATAATGAGAATCAATTATATATTTCAGCTCAAACAGGCGAAGGACTAGAGGCCCTAAGACAACGACTCCTTCACATCGCTGGTTGGTCCCCTCATACCGAATCCCCTTGGTTAGCACGCGAGCGTCACTTGCATGCACTAGAACGTTGCGATCAGCACTTACAACTTGCCAAGCTTCACGCTCAACACAATGATCAAATTTTAGATTTGTTTGCCGAAGAATTACGATTAGCTCATAACGAGCTTTGCGAAATTACTGGTGTATTTACGAGTGATGATTTATTAGGCGAAATTTTTTCTAGTTTTTGCATAGGTAAATAAGCTCAGAGATGTGTTTCACGTGGAACACGTCTCGCCCCGCGCATAAGCTTAAGCAATTAACAAAAAAGCGCTTTCGTTAAACAAAATACCAAACCCTTCCTTTATTAGCCCCCCTCTTTCCCCCTTCCATTACCACACTATTCTCATACAGCAAGCTAGAATTCCCTTGCCTATTTCCTAATATTTATAAAAATAAGGCGCAAAAAAAGCGCGGAAACCGCGCTTTTGCACTACAAAACCTAGCTTTTATACAATGGTTAATACATCATCGACATCTAAACGAGGAGACTGTGGGTAATTGCCGTCTGCAGGATATCCCACTGAAATCAAGATAACGGGAATCTGTTTTTCGTCTAAATCAAACGCTTTACTGACTTCGCTAGGAATAAAACCACTCATAGGACCAGTAACAAAACCCTGCTCTTGTGCTGCAAGCATCAAGGCCATTCCACCTAAAGAGGCTGAACGGAAAGCTTCATCACGCTGCAACCCAGGATTATTGTCATGCGTAGCAACCACTTTAGATTTCCAAATCTGAGCGTTTTCCTCGCTGACGCCACCCTTTTCAATTAAAACATCCGCCACGCGATCAAATTGAGTATGAGCCTCTAACTGACCATAAATAATGAACGTTACGGGGGCATCTATAATTTTCTGTTGGTTATACGCAGCCGCATGTAATTTTTTCTTAGCTTCTGGACTTTGCACCGCAACAAAACCCCAGTTTTGTAGATTAAACGCGGTAGGCGCTAGCGTAGCCAAACGAACTAATTCTTTGATTTGCTCAGTACTAATGGTTTTGCTGGAATCAAAAAAATTAGTTGCCGCACGACTTTCTAATGCTTTAGTAACAGTAAGACTCATCTCTTCCTCTTGTAATACATAAAATTGAACTCTTATCATAGCCTTCGCCCTAGGGTTTGTGCGGCTATCAACACAGAATTCCTATGTCAGCAACAAGCCTTTAAATCAGCAGGCTTATACGGTATTACCCATTGCCTCTCCAAGGCGTATAGAGCGCTCAGGCTGCCATTCAGGCACAAAGCCATAGGTAGACTCAGGGAACAGCAACACCACCGTAGAACCAAGTAAAAACTGCCCCATTTCATCGCCCTTATTTAACTGAAGCGAACCATCATAATTCCACTGCTGTACGCCATGTAGTCGGGGATTATTTACAATTCCATGCCAACGAGTCTGCATGCTGCCCACCACCGTTGCTCCCACTAACACCATGACAAAAGGCCCTTTGTCGCCCTCAAAAACACACACGACTCGTTCATTACGTGCAAATAAACGATCCACTTCTCGTGCTGTCAAAGGGTTCACAGAATACAAATCACCTGGTACATAAATCATTTTCTTCAGGCGACCATTACAGGGCATATGAATGCGATGATAGTCCTTTGGACTTAAATACAGCGTCGCAAAAACACCATTTTCAAACTGATTTGCTAAAACAGCATCCCCCCCGACTAATGCCGTCGTAGTAAAAGATTTACCTTTAGCCTGAAACACCTGATCTATATTTATTTTTCCTAACTGACTAATAGCGCCATCAACGGGACTAATTAAATCATTTTCACTAAAAAATCTAGATTCTTTTTTAATTTCTCTAGTAAAAAAGTCATTAAACGTTTTATAAAAAGAAGGGTCGGAATGAACGGCTTCTTCCATATTAACGCCATAACGTTTAATAAAATAATTAATAAAGGAGGTAGTTAAAGAACCTCCTTTTGTATTAGCTAATTTACCTAAAAACTCTGTCAGCAACCGTTTAGGCATGGTGTGCTGAAAAAACATAAATAATTTATCTGACATAATCGGGTTCTAAATAAACAACTTGGTCTCTACCATTATTTTTTGCTTGGTATAAGGCTTTATCAACACGGCTTAAAGACAGGCTGTAATCGGGATGACCATCAAATAGCGTCACACCTATACTTACGGTTAAATTGAGATGGTTTTTATTTGAAATAAGAAACCTTTCGTCACGCACTTTTTGGGTTATTTTGTTAGCCATGCGTAAAGCACCTTCTTTGTTGCTATCTACTAACAAGATCAAAAACTCTTCTCCTCCTAGCCTAAATACATAGTCACCCGCTCGGCTTTGGTTTACCAGTAGCTCAGAACATTGCTGCAACACCAAATCCCCTGCTTCATGACCATGGGTGTCATTTACTGTCTTAAAGTAATCCAAATCAATAGAAAGCAAAGCGAACGTCACGTTTCTTTTTCTAGCGTAGCTGACTTCTTTTGATAAAACGACGGATAAATACTTTCTGCTTAGCAGTCGGGTCAACTCATCTCGACCTGACTCCAATTCATTATGTTTATCAAACAAACTACTTATGTTTATATTTATATTCCTAACTTCTACTCTTATTTTTTTTAATAATTCTATTTTTTCTTTTTCAAAAAAAACATGAGGTAGAATTTCATTTATTCTACCCATGGAATCAAAAATTATTTTTGTTTCATCAAATCCCTCGAAAGCGTGATCCCCTTTATGCAAAAACCAAAGACCAAATTCAGAACTTGTTATTTTCTGAAAGTTCTCTCTAGGCGTGCCAATAGTTAGATCAAACATTAATTGGTTTTCCCAATTAATCAAGGCCGATTTTTGTCTATTTTTCTCAGCCGATGCATTATGCACTGCAGAGAAAAGTCTATAGGACTCCTCTGCGCGTGACTTCCTATCAAAGTTCTTAGCATAAGCACGACTCATTACCTCCATCGCAATATCAATAGAGTCAGACACGTATTGAAATGCAACATAGCGCAGCGACTCGTCTAGCTCAGGCTCTTCGGTCAATAATAATGCAAATTTATGCTTTAAAGTCCGCGCGCCTAACAAAACCAAGTGTACTGGCAGGTCAATACGAGCATGTACCTCGCCCACTTTTTGCTGTAACTCTACATTTGCTTTGAAGTCACTGTTCTTGTCAACGGAAAACACTTGTTGAACCCATCGTTGCATCGAGCTCATCAAGCCACTCTGTATCACTTCATGTGACAAAAATAGCTTTCCAGCAGGGTCTTCTATTAAACGCTTATAAAAGAACACAGCCAACTCTTCACTATGCCTAGT
>CANQRK010000125.1 GCA_947626245.1 uncultured Paenalcaligenes sp.
AGTCGAAGTCATTTCACAACACTTTATGCGTGTGTAAACGGCACTTAGCAACGAGCTTCCTTTAGTTATGAGTAGCGTGAGGGTTAACAGGCGTTTGACTAAAAGGCTGTGTAAGTGGCAACTTATGTGGGTATTGGCAGTACAGTGATTGTGGTTACGCTTAGTGAAGGATGTTTATGACTCGTCTCACTCTTGTCTTGATCAACGTTTTACTTGCATGGCTGCTGCCTAGTGTTGGCACGTTAGCGGCGAGCCCTGTTATTACATTTCAAAGCAACACCGGCTCAACCCTAGTCGCTACCAGTTTTGGCACTTTCAACGAGCCGTGGGCAATGGCGTTTTTACCCAATGGCGATATGCTGGTCACAGAAAAATCCGGACGTCTACAACTCGTGCAGTTGAATAATGGCACCGTCACGACAGTACAGGGTGTGCCTGAGGTAGCCTATGGTGGGCAAGGCGGCTTGGGCGATGTCGTGTTACACCCCAACTTTGCAGAAAATCGCTGGGTGTATTTCTCTTACGCACAGCAAGACAACACGGGCAAAAAAGGGGCGGTCGTGGTGCGTGCTCAATTAGATTTGGATAGCCAACTGCCCACACTAGAAAACTTAGAGATGATTTGGCAACAAACCCCGACCGCCACAGGCAGCTCTCATTATTCACATCGTTTGGCCTTTAGCCCCGATGGGTATTTATTTATTACCTCGGGTGACCGTGAGCGCCAAACGCCTGCCCAAAAATGGGACCAAAATTTAGGCAAAATCATTCGTCTGCATGATGATGGTACGGTACCCTCGGACAATCCCTTCCAAGACCAAGGCGAGCTGGCCAAAAGCTTTTGGACGCTTGGGCATCGCAATATGCTGGGTATGGCCTTTGATGCACGAGGGCAATTATGGGTGCATGAAATGGGTCCACGCCATGGCGACGAATTAAATTTAATCGTGCCAGGCGATAATTACGGTTGGCCGTTGGTGTCGTGGGGCAATCATTATTCGGGCTTGCCGATTCCCGATCACGACACGCGCCCTGAATTTCACGCACCGGAGCTCTACTGGGTGCCCACCATCGCGCCTTCGGGCTTAATTATTTACGATGGTGTGTTGTTTCCGCAGTGGCAGGGCCACGCCTTGATTGGTGGTCTCAAGTCAGAGGCTTTGATACGGGTGCAACTCGATGGCCAACACGCCAAAGAAATCGAACGCTTTGACATGGGGGCGCGTATTCGTGATGTCGCTCAAGGGCCAGACGGTGCGGTGTGGGTGTTGGAGGATGGGAAAAAAGGGCGGTTGTTGAAGCTAGATCCTTAGAAATTAGATCTTAAGACAGAGCAAAAAAATGTCTATAGATCCTACTCATAAATTTAGCCAAATGAATCGCACTACAGCCTTATACTCGGGCGCTTGTTTTCGGCAACGGGTGGGTTCAATAATGCCGTGCGTATTTCCTGCTGTCATCCCATCGATGAGCGCTACAAAGCAAGTTTTGTACGAGTGGGCGAGCTCGTTAACGAGCAGTTAGCAAGGTAGGGTGAGTTGTAAATTAAAGCAGTTGCGGCACCGAGGCTGTTAATAAGGCCAGTCCCGAACCAATTAGTAAACTCAGTACGACCTTTCTAAACACGGCATCGCTGATGTATTGATAAATGCGCGTGCCAAAAAGTGTCGGGATCAGCATGGCAGGCAACACGACCGCTACTAACGGCAAGACCTCTGTCGTTACCAAGCCGCTAGCTAAGTACGTCACCATGGTGACGCTGAGAATGGATAAGTTAAAGTTTTGGATCACCGCGCGTTGGGTGTCGCGGTCGTAGCCGCGCATATAGCACCACAACGTCGGCAACGACCCCGCAAAGCCCCCCAAGCCACTCATTAAGCCCCCCGAAATGCCGATCAGGGCATTCAGCCACGCCGAGGTGGGCTTAGGCGTGGGAATGCTTCTGGAAAAAAGCATGATTGGACACCACAGCACCAGCAGGGCACCAATAAAAAACTTGAACCAGTTACTGTCTAAAAGTGGCAACACCCACACGCCCAGCGGAATACCCAACAAGCCGCCCACTAAAAAAGGCCCTAATAAAGGCAAATTGAGACTGCGCTTTACGGAAAACACGGCCAATATTTGCCCAGTTAAGCCGCCAAATACGGCCAAGACAGCGGCGACTTCCGGTTCCATCACCCACGCCCAAAATGACATTGCCACCATACTAAAGGCAAAGCCCGAGAGCCCTTGGACGAAGCCGGCCACCATGGCACCGGCAATAATGACGCTAAGGGTAGTGAAATCCATGATCGACTGTTAACGGGCTTATAGCTGTCATATTAGAGCGCTAATGTGTGAGGAATTGTAATTCATACCTTACTCGTTAAGGCGTTAGGAGAGGTCAGTGCAGCGGCTTAACAGTTTAAAAGTAGGCACAAAGCTGATCGGTGGTTTTTTAATGGTGGCAGTGGTTGCTGCGGTGATTCGTTTGCTTGGCTTGCGTTCTGTGGCTGAACTGAGCCACTTGTTAACAACCATGTATCGCCGAGACATTATTGGTCTACAGCTTGCCTCCAGTGCAAATTTAGAGCTCATGGCGGCCGAGCGCGTAACACTTTAATTGTATATGAGGCCACTGTGCATACAATAGCCGAGATGATTGAAAGTGAGTGGATTGGTAATGCTAATCCAGACTCCCATCGCTTGATGGTGGCAGAGTTACAGCCTATAGCGGATCAGCTGGAGACATTAAGCATTTAATCGATGATAGTGTGGGTGCCGTGATGGCGCACAGGTCGGAAGTGAGGCCATTGGTATCTTTGTGTCCGGTATGAGAGGGGCTTCATAAAATCGTAAGGCAAGGATGAGACTGGGAATTGACTCCACATTACCGTAAGGTTGCTGCGTAAGGGCTATACATCGTTGGTGCTGTAGAGCTATCATTTTTTATTAATATTTTTTCCCTACTGCTATGAACCCCTATTTTGATTTCGCCCGTACTCTCAAGCTTGCCGTTGGTGCAACGGTAGCTATGTTGTTGGTCGCTTGCGGTACGCAAGGTAAAGAGGTTGTGAAAGAGCTGGAAGACCTTCCAGGCATTAGCTGTTCCTCTCAAGACGGCGTAGAAACCTGTGGTCCCGATAATCCTGCTACGTGGGATCAGCAAGGGACGTAATCTCAAGGCAACTCAAACCGTTCAGAAAATCAAAATCTTACTGTCCGAGCTTATGCTGTGTGTTGAGCAGTTCAAGCTTATGTGCAGCGCGAAGCGCCCCTCGGCCCGGAAACCAAACTAAGGGGTAAGGTGCGCTGGTTGGGCTGATGTGATTAATCGTGTGCCTAAACTGACCATCTGCCGTTAAGGGTGTAGGTGGACTGTCTATAAAAGGCTGGTCGATTCAGTATGCCTAATAAAAAGGAGTAAAAAGGTATTCTAAATTTAAATTATGAATGCTGAGCTTTTAGTTTTTTAAAGGCGTGGAGGTCTACGTAAAGGGGATAGCTAAGAGGATGATTGCTTAGTCTATAGATAAAGCAAGGCTCAAACTGAGACTTGGAATAAGGGTAGTATGAAATGCTATGGAGCGAGTCATGAATATCAGCATGCTCCATTTGTTGCGAGCTAGAAAGATCAGCCTTCAAAGTAGAGGGCTTTTGATCTAGGGTATAGGCCTTAGATGCCGATTCTAGTGCTTCGATAGGAAAGCCGTGAATGTCATGAGCTAAGTCTGCAAGAGACTCTGCTAAGACTTGGGTAGGTAGAAGAAAAAGTAGAAAAATGACGACAAGACGTCGCATGGGGTAGTAAGAGAGTAAATAACCCCCTTAATATAATTCAAAAAAAGATTATGTAGCACTTATAACAGGGGTGTTGCTGTTAAAAGGCAATGTACGCCACAGCACCTATCATAATTATGATTACGCTGGCCCAACCAATACGGTCTACATACCTGTGTAGCAGAGACTCCATACGAGGGCCGCCCCAAGCTAATAAGCCAGCCACCAAGAAAAAACGCATCCCACGTCCGATTAGAGCGGCAAGGGTAAAAGGCAGCAACGCCATGGCCATCGCACCACCTGCAATAGTAAAGACTTTAAAGGGGATGGGGGAAAAACCTGCTACAAAAATAGCCCAGAAGCCATAGGACTTAAACCAACTAATAGCGGTTTCATAGGCAGACCAATAGTGAGTGGTGCTGAGCCATGGAAGAATGGCGTTGATGGCGTAATAGCCAAGTAAATAACCCAATAAACCGCCAGCAACCGAGGTCAGGGTGGTAATTAAAGCGAACCACCAAGCGCGTTTGGGGTGAGCCATGCACATGGGGGCTAGCATCACATCGGGCGGAACAGGAAAGAAAATAGACTCGAAAAAGCTCAGTGTTCCCAAGAATAACGGGGCTTTGTCAGAGCGTGACCAGGTCATGGTTCGAGCGTACAACGTGGAAAATAATTTCATGAGCGTAGATTAAGTGGACTGAAAGAACGTTAATACAGCAGTGCTTCAGCCTAGCTTCTGCTCATTCAGAATTGTAACTTGAATAGAGTATAGGTTAGAGAGGCTTAATGTTAGTGTTCGTAACATATGATAGAGACAAAATCCACCAAAGTGGAAATAAAAAAGTCCAGCTCAAAATGAACTGGGCTTTCTAGTAAGAGCAAACCTAGGTAGAGAGCTGCTCTCTAGTTGGATGACGGTGTACAGCAATGGGCTGTATAAACTCCGCTAACACAGAAGGGGAGCATGAGGGTGCTGTGATTAGACCCGTATCCTCTTCAAGCATAGGTATAGCTGCTTTTTCTAATAGATGTTGTCCCGCACCAATTACGAGGATGGGCTTTAAGTGGCGAAAAGGATCTTGTATGAATTGTGTGGGTAGGGATAGCGCTTTTAGGGGCTTTCGCTGGCGAACAATTAACATGGGCATTAATTATTTACGGCTTCATTGCGGCTGTTTTACCCGTTTGGTTGCTTATTTGCACCTTAACGGCGGGATTGCAGAAGATTTTTCATCCCGATCCCAAAATCGGATTTTTATCCCACGCACGTCGTAATCCTGAAAACACAACCGCAGAAACCCCGTTTGAACCGTTGCCTGAACAGGCTTTAGCAGGAGTGAAATAAAATGAAAGCTAAAGGATTATTCACCCATTTTGCACGTAGCGCTACAGAAACGGGCGTAGTAACTGGGCGCTATTTAGGCCAGACCTTGCGTTTGATGGTAGGCGTACCGGATTATGAGGTCTATGTGAATCACATGAAAACTAAACACCCCGATCAAGAGCCGATGGACTATGCTACTTTTTTTAGAGAGCGGCAGGCGGCTCGATATGGCGGCAAAGGTAGGATCATGTGTTGCTAGTGACACAGATGCGCCTTTTTAGATGAGGCCCAATACAAAACAAACCCCGCCTGAGCGGGGTTTGTTGATTAGGACTGAAACTATAGCCAACCGGTAAGTCGTGGGAACCAAAGGGTGATTTCGGGAACAAAGGTAATGAGCATTAAGAAGAACAGCCCAGTTAGCAACCAGGGGATAGTAGATTTGGTGACCTCGGTGAGCCCCAGTTTAGATATGCTTGAGGCGACATAGAGGTTTAGACCCACCGGAGGCGTGGCGAGACCAATCTCCATATTGACGACCAACATAATGCCAAAGTGAACCGGATCCATACCTAATTTCATGGCCACAGGGAATAAGATAGGCGCCATAATTAGAATGAGACCGGAGGGTTCCATCACCATGCCGATAATTAGCAGCAACACGTTCACAAAAAGTAGAAAAGCGATGAGCCCCATGCCCTGATCTACAATCCAAGAGGCGATGCTTTGTGGGATTTGCTCAGAGGTTAAAATAAAGGCAAACATGACCGCGTTGGTAATAATATAAAGCAACATGGCGCTCATGGCGGCTGACTCTAAGACAATACGGCGTACGTCTTTTAGCTTGATATCTTTGTAGACCCAAATAGCAATAACAAAAGCATAGACAGCGCTAATGGCAGCAGCTTCGGTAGGCGTGAAAACACCGGAGTAAATTCCACCCATTACGATGATGACCAACATTAAGCCCCACACTGAGTCTTTAAAAGCGGACCAACGTTCTTTGTAGGTGGCTTTGGGCATGCGAGGGTAGTTTAGCTTCCACGCACGGAACATGGTGGTAAAGCCTAACATAAAGGCCAAGAGCAACCCTGGCACAATACCTGCTATAAATAATTGGCCAATTGAGGCGGTAGCAACACGCGCGCCGTCTGGCCCTTCAACCATCATGCCACTGGTTGC
>CANQRK010000126.1 GCA_947626245.1 uncultured Paenalcaligenes sp.
TCGCCTTGGGATTCAGCCACCATCCGCTGTAACTGCACCACGTCTTGCAACCCATAGGCCAACCACGCGGTTGCTGGCTCGCTATCGCGCCCGGCTCGTCCCGTTTCCTGATAATAGCCTTCGATGGATTTAGGCAAATCGATATGAGCCACAAAGCGCACATCCGGTTTATTTACCCCCATACCAAAAGCAATGGTAGCCACCATGACCACGCCATCTTCGCGTAAAAATCGGTTTTGATTCGCAGCGCGCTGTTGAGCTGGGAGCCCTGCATGATAAGGCAAAGCATGAATGCCCTGACCTTGTAGAAAAGCAGCCGTTTCCTCGACACGATTGCGCGATAAACAATACACAATACCGCACTCTCCGGGGTGACTTTGCTCTATGAACTGCAAGAGCTGTTTACGCACCTCCGTTTTTTCTACAATGTGATAACTGATATTGGGTCTATCAAAACTGGCTACAAAATGAGGAGCTTGAGTTAAGCTTAGCCGCTGGGCAATTTCTTGACGTGTTTCGGCGGTCGCCGTCGCCGTCAAAGCAATACGAGGCACATTGGGCCAACGCTCGGCTAAAAAAGACAAGCCTAAATACTCGGGTCTAAAGTCATGCCCCCATTGCGACACGCAGTGCGCCTCGTCAATGGCAAACAACGCAATCTGACCACGCGCCAACATATCCAAACAACGGTCGGTTAATAAGCGCTCGGGAGCCACATATAGTAAGTCTAACTCGCCCTGCAAAAACTGCTGCTCGATAGCACGCGCTGTCTGCCAGTCTTGGCTAGAGTTTAAATAAGCCGCCTTTACCCCTAGTTCAGTCAACGCATCAACTTGATCCTGCATCAACGCAATCAGCGGCGATACCACAATACCCGTCCCCGGACGTACCAAAGCAGGAATTTGATAACACAAAGACTTACCACCACCGGTGGGCATCAAAACCAGTGCGTCTCCACCATCAACAACTTGCTGAATAATGGCTTGTTGCTCACCACGGAAGGCATCATAGCCAAAGACCTGCTGGAGGACCTGCAAAGCGGGATCAGACATACTTAAAAGAGAGGCAAAGAGAAGCGCAAACCCACATTATAGTCACCTGTGTGCGTTTGGCGTTGGGCGTCTAAATCGACACGAATACTAGAACTATACCAAAGCTGCTGAGCCAGTCCTATGGCTTGTTGCGGATTGCCATTATTTACCACGGTATTGTCATAGCGAGCTTGAAATCTGCCCCAGTGATCACTATCCCACTGCAACGCTGCACCATAGACTTGCTGTTCGGGGGTAGGACTATAGCGATTTTGATTCAGACGCACAAAACGTCCATTGTAATGTTCGCCCTTAAGCTGAACCTGCATCTGATCAGTGATATCTAAGGCCACACTGCCCTGATAGCGTTGCCCTTTCACCTGATTTCCCGCATCACTGTGCTGCATAGACAATGACCATTTTCCGAACATCCCTAGCCTGTACTGCGTTCCTAAGCCCAGTTGTTCGTAATCATCAGTTCGTTGATAGACCCCATCAATAGATAGCTCGGGGCTAAGGCTCACATCAAACCAAGCTCGCGCCGCTCCGGTGTTATAGCGAAAATGATAAAGATCCTGACTATGATCCACTAGCCCTACCGTTGCCCCATAACGCCACTGTAAGGTTTTGCTAAAAAGATCTGACTGCCATTGATCGGCTAGCCCCACCCCACCTATGGATGACATCCTAAGTCCTGAAGACAACTGCGGTGTCGTATTACCCAACAACAAACGCGTCTGACTTTTGGTTTGATAGCGCCACGTGCGGTCTTCTTGAGTCCAACGCTCGGGAGCCGAGATGGATTGCACTATATCGCTTTTAAAAATAACGTGTTTAGTCCCGTCTTGTGCAACAACCGGCGTGGTGGTCACTAGTCCCACCATGATTCCCAATACGCCTAAAATTTTTCCTACCCTGTGCATCTTGCCTCGTTAGTTAAGTCGTACCAAGACCTCACTGCTTGCATCAAAAGAACGTTTTAGAGCGGAATACTTTTCTAGTACGGCAGACTTGTACACCACCCCTAACAGTCGTGGATTGTCTAGACTGCTGACCACAGGTAGGCGCTCGCCATTAAAACGGGTGAAGTGCTCTTGGGCCTCGTCTAGGCTCATATCAGGCGTTAGGGTTTGGACATAACCCAGCTGCAATACATCGGCAATGAGCTGATCAGTCGCATCATTGTGATTGACTAAAAAGTGCAAAACCTCGTGCTGGGCGACCACGCCTAAATACTGATTTTCCTCGTCGACTACGTAAATATATCGTACTGGATAATCTTGGAACATGTGTAACACATCACTAATGGTTGCACTCAGGGGCAAAACCGTGTCATTGGGGCGCACTAACTCGCTAAGACGAGTTCTGCGTAGGGCTTGGCGCAACTGCTGATCTCGTTCACGAGTAAGCGTGACATCGTACATAGCCACTGCGGCCAAGGTACGAGATAAAAAATAGGCCGCTACTGATGCCACAATTAAGGGCACCATCAGGGTGTAACTAAGCGTCATTTCCACGATCATGACAATGGCCATTAAGGGCGCGCTAGTCGCGGCCCCTAAAAAAGCCCCCATACCTACCAAGGTATACACATGTGTCGCTACCGCATGATCGGGAAACACCGCATGCATAGCCAAACCAAATAATGTTCCAAATGCGGCTCCGACAAACAGCGCCGGCGTAAATAGCCCCCCAATAGCACCAGATCCAACACTAAGCGTGGTTGCCAAGACCTTGGCGCATAAAATGGCAAAAATAGCATGCCAGGTCCAACTCTCGTGTAATAAAGAGCGCACCACACTGTAGCCGTTACCTGCCACATCAGGGATCATAATTAACAGTAACCCCAGCATAAAACCACCCGCTGCTAAACGAGCAATCAATGGCAAACCGCTGCGAACAAACACTTGCTTGGTATAGGCCATGAGTTTTAAAAAGCCGGGTGCTACCACACCAATAATCAGTCCCAACACCACAAAATTAACAATTTCCCAGCTTTGTACGGCAGCGATACCCACCATTTCATAGGGCGCTTGATAATGCCCCAACATACGCATTGTCATATTGGCGGTGGCTGACGCAATTAACAGAGGGCCCAGCACTTGGATACTCATGGAGCCCAAGACGATTTCAGCCACAAAGATCGCACCTGCCAAAGGCGTGCCATAAGCGGCCGACACCCCAGCAGCGGCCCCACAGGCAACCAACAAGCGTAGTCGTTCGGGTCCCACATAAATAAAGCGGCCAAACAAAGAGGCCGCTAAAGAAGAAAAGTGGATCATGGCCCCTTCGCGGCCTATGGCTCCCCCCGAAGACACCGTAAACAGCGAGGACAATATGCGCAGGACGCCTTGGCGTACCGACATGCGACCATCACCAATGACAACGGCCTCCATGTAGTCTGCTGAGGTAGTCCCTTTTTTACGTCCGGCTAACCACAACAACACCCCAGCACACAGCCCACCCAAAGTAGGGAAAAGCAAACGCATTTCCCAAGAGAGCGCTCGCGTGACCTGAGTAATGCCGCCAAAATCACCGGTAACAAGACGTTGTATTAAATGAATGCCCTCGTAAAATAATAAAATAGCACCGGCGCCTACTCCCCCCATAATCACTGCCCAACAGAGCATCGCCGGGGTATCTGACAACCAGTGCCATTGACGTATGCGCCGCCGAGTAAAACGTATATATTTTTTATAAGACATACGCTAGAGCTTGAAATGAGGAGGAAGAGGTGGTCTTGATAGCCCAAAAATGCGCCAATACACCCAACCAAAAAACACCACCAAAAAGGGCAAAGCCACTAAGAACAACGTCCAAATAAACTGCAAGGTTGCTAAGTCAGCAGCCGCATCCCAAAGCGTAATTTGATCCAACACAATAAAGGGGAAAAAACTAAAGCCCAGACCCAGTAACACCGCAATAAAAATAGCCAAGGTAATCACAAAGGGTAAGGCCGTGCTGCGTGCGCTGACATTGAGTAAGCGCTGCAAACTCATTTCAATGACCACAAACCCAAACAAAATGGCGACCCAAAGCACTAGCACACCGCCACGCGGCGCACCCTCGCTCCATTTAAGCAATACCCCAGGGTTCGCAAGGGATAGCACCACCGATGCGGCTACAGCCCCTGCAGCAAACCAACGCACGGCTCGGCGCCCCCACACTACAGCGCGAAAACGCAACTCGCCCGTTTCGCGCATCAACAGCCACGATGCTCCCAATAATACATACGCGGCCACCGCACAAAAGCCCATAAAGGCTAAAAACCAGCCATAGCTAGCGCTATTGTCATAGTTAATGATGACCTGAGCTAATAACACCCCATGAGAAAAAGCCGTCAATACCGAACCCGCTGCAAACCCCAACAGCCACCAATCCTGCTGCTCAGCTGGTGCACGCAATCGAAACTCAAAACACACTGAGCGTGCCAACGTACCTATAGCCAATAAAAACAAAGGAATACTAATTTTCCCCATGACTTCTGCCCAAGCATGAGGAAATGCCAAAGCAAAAACCCCTAAGCCCAAAAACAGCCAGAACTCATTGGCATCACGCCATGGGTTAAGTAGCGATAACATACGTGGCCTTAGGCCAGCGGGTGCAACCAAAGCTAAGCAGCCTACCCCTATATCAAAGCCATCTAAAATAGTGCCAGCCAATACGGTAACAAAAAATATCGCTAAAAAAGCCAAGGGTAACCAAAACACCGGGTCGCTAGGAGATAGGCTCAGAGAGCTCGCTAAATGTTGGATCATGCTCGCCCCCTACGTCTGGCAACAGAAATCACGCCATAACGCGCCACATAGCGCACTAAACTAACAAAACCAACTAACAACAATACATACACCACGCTGTATGCCAATACACCTACGAGACTTTGGGTGACTGGACGCGGTGTCCACACTTCGGCAAAGGTAATGGTTTGATTCACCACATAAGGAAAAGCGCCAAAATAATGGTAGGCGACACCCGCCATCAGAAGCAGTGGCCCTACAAAGCCTGCAACCACTAAACGGCGACGTTGACCTAAGCTGAGCGCACTGGGATCATAGTGATTTGACCACCCCAAACGCCACCCTTTGAATAAAATAAACAAAGCGGCTAACGCTCCGACCAAGGCCAAACGTACGGCCCAAAACACGAGCCATACCGGAGGAGTCATACCCGCCATCCGGTCTAAACCCATAAATTGACTCATCTCGTCTTTGGCTAGCCACGCAGACCGTGGACTAGACCAACCTAGCTCGTAAAGATTCACTCCATCCATTTCCACAGGCCAAGCAAACAATAACCATTTAGGCACTGCACCCTCGCCCCAATACGCCATGGCTGCCGCCGCTTTCATGGGCTGATAATCAGATAAAATCAATGCGGCCCCTAAGCTGCTGACTAATAAGGTCAACCACGCCACGCTACCCATATAGACCGCTATTTTAAACGCTCGTCGTTCACCTTCACCCAAGGGGCGTCGAATGGACTGCATGGCTAAAATCGCCATCATCAACAAGGCAACCAATACAAAACTGGCGCTAAAAAACTGGCTGCTATACCAAGAAAAACTAGGACTAAACAACAAGGCTGACCAGCTGACTACCTGATAGCTGCCTTCGGCCCACACTACCCCTTCGGGACCATGCAACCACGCCCCAAGCGCTAATAAACACAGACTGACAAAACTAAGCCCCAAAGCCACACCTATCACCATCAGTGCATGCAGCCATTCGGAAAGCTGTCGCTGACCGTAGAGCATCAGCCCCATAAAACAGGCTTTAAATACCAAGGCACCAAATAAAGTCACTGCTAAAATAGGACCACTAACGGCGTCTATTTTGGGTAATAATCGAGGCCATAAGCTGCCAAGTTGGATTAAGACTGGCATACTAGAGGCAAAGCTCAAAATAAAAGCCAACGCGAAAATGCGCACCCAAAAACGATATACTGGCAGCCACAAAAGCTGCTGTTCACCCAGAGCCCGTAGACGCAAATAAACCAGTAGCCACGATAGGCCCAAGCTCATGGCTAAAAACACAGCCATAAAACTCAAACTGCTATAAAACTGCAGCTGAGAAAACCAAAGTGCGGAGTAAGACATAATATGCGCTAAAGTAAGTTAATTTCTTTTTATTGCTATCTCTATCAAGTCTACCCACATTACGTGGCAAAATAGACCATTATTCAATTATTTATTTGTTTTTGCGTATGAGTACTGC
>CANQRK010000127.1 GCA_947626245.1 uncultured Paenalcaligenes sp.
GGACGACCGCAGTTGGATCTGAGCCGTCCCATTCGTGTCAAAGGGTCGGTGTCCAGTCAGTTTTTAACGGCGCTGTTAATGGCTGCGCCGTTGGCCGTCGCACAGTCACAAAGTGACTTGGTTATCGAGGTAGAGGGCACCTTAATTTCCCAACCTTATATTGCCATCACGTTAGATATGATGGAAAAGTTTGGTGTGCTGGTGCGCCATGATGAGACGTGGCAGCGTTTTGTGATTCACAAAGACGCTCGTTACGAGTCTCCTGGCGAGTTTCATGTCGAGGGAGATGCCTCATCGGCTTCTTATTTTTTGGCCTTAGGCACGATCGCAGGTGGCCCCATTGATATTAAAGGGGTAGGCGCACTCTCGGTACAGGGTGATGTGCAGTTTGCCAAGGTCATGGAAATGATGGGAGCGCAGGTCACCTATTTAGCTAACTCGCTAGAAGTCGTGGGTAAAAACGTTGCCCAAGGTGAAAAACTGCATGCGTTTGATTTGGATTTCAATTTGATTCCTGATGCCGCTATGACAGCTGCTGCGTTGGCTGTGTACGCCGATGGTCCGTGTACTTTACGTAATATTGCGAGCTGGCGCGTCAAGGAAACGGACCGTATCGATGCCATGCAAAATGAGTTGCGTAAAGTAGGCGCTCAGGTTGAGTCAGGTCCAGACTGGTTGCGAGTACACCCTATCGAAGCAGGGCAGTGGCGTACGGCAGACATTGACACCTATGACGACCATCGTATCGCGATGTGCATGTCTTTAATGGCTTTTGGCGGTCAAGCGCAAACCATTCTCGACCCTAACTGTGTTAGCAAAACCTTTCCTACTTATTTTCACGTATTTGAGCAACTTATTAAAGGCTAAGTCACTATGGTTTCCCACACAAAGGCACCAGTTATTACTATTGATGGTCCAACGGCATCAGGTAAAGGCACGGTAAGCAGCTTGGTGGCCAAGCAGTTAGGGTGGGCGGTATTAGACAGCGGTGCTTTATATAGGCTGACGGCTCTAGTGGCATTGCGTACCGGAGTAGATAGCACTGACCAGACAGCATTAGCGGCCTTGGCGCGCCAATTGGATGTACATTTTGAAAATGGCGTGTGTTGGTTAGAGGGTGAAGACGTCTCGGATCGCTTACGCCACGAGCAGGTAGGGCTGTTGGCCTCGCAAATTGCCGCTTATGAGCCGGTCCGTACTGCATTACTCGCCAGACAGCGCGACTTTTTACAGGCTCCTGGTTTGATCGCAGATGGACGGGATATGGGTACAGTGGTTTTTCCTGATGCACCCCTAAAGATCTTTCTTGTTGCGGATGCGCACTCTAGAGCGCAACGACGTTATAAACAGTTGATAGAGAAGGGTATATCTGCTAATCTTTCAGATCTAATAGCAGATTTGCAAGCGCGGGATTTACGTGATAGTACACGAGCTATCGCCCCCCTTAAACCTGCAGATAATGCTATCACTTTGGATTCTTCTTGCTTAAGCATCGAAGAAACCGTAGCACAGGTTTTAGCCCATTGGGCAGCTACTAAAAATTAATGGTGTTGTTATAGGCCAGATGGCTCTGTAATGACGTTTGTATTCACTCCACAGGGCATGTATTTGCTCCGTGTGTTTTTGACTAAGCCAGTAATGGCTGATGGATTTATTTAATGTCCTCCATCTCTACTACCGAAGTATTAGGCGGCGAAAGCTTTGCTGACCTATTTGCAGAAAGCATTCAAGCCCAAGACCTAAAAGCAGGCGAAGTTATCTCTGCAGAAGTTCTACGTATTGACCACAACTACGTGTTGGTTAATGCTGGCTTGAAATCCGAGTCCTTGATTCCTCTCGAAGAGTTCTTGAATGATCAAGGCGAGCTCGAAGTTGAACCAGGCGACTACGTTTCTGTTGCTATCGATGCATTCGAAAACGGTTACGGCGACACAATCCTATCTCGCGATCGCGCTAAACGCCTATCCGCATGGTTATCCCTAGAGCAAGCTCTAGAGTCCGGCGAACTAGTTACCGGTACCATTACTGGCAAAGTAAAAGGCGGTATGACCGTAATGACCAATGGTATCCGTGCATTCTTGCCCGGTTCTTTGGTTGACTTGCGTCCCGTAAAAGACACAACTCCATACGAAGGCAAAACCGTTGAATTCAAAGTGATCAAACTTGATCGCAAACGTAACAACGTTGTATTGTCCCGTCGTGCAGTGCTCGAAGCCAGCATGGGCGAAGAGCGTCAAAAATTACTCGAAACCCTCACCGAAGGTATCGTTGTTAAAGGTATTGTTAAAAACATTACCGATTACGGTGCGTTTGTGGACTTGGGCGGTATCGACGGTCTATTGCACATCACTGACATGGCATGGCGCCGTGTACGTCATCCTTCCGAAGTTCTACAAGTCGGAGAGGAAATCGAAGCTAAGGTTCTTAAATTTGACCAAGACCGCAGCCGTGTTTCCTTGGGTGTTAAACAGCTAGGCGAAGATCCTTGGATCGGTCTATCCCGTCGTTACCCACAAAGCACACGCTTGTTCGGTAAAGTCACTAACTTGACTGACTACGGTGCATTCGTCGAAGTCGAAGACGGTATCGAAGGTTTGGTACACGTTTCCGAAATGGATTGGACCAACAAAAACGTTGACCCACGCAAAGTTGTAACTTTGGGTGAAGAAGTCGAAGTAATGGTTCTAGACATTGACGAAGATCGTCGTCGTATTTCCTTGGGTATGAAGCAGTGTCGTGCTAACCCATGGGAAGAGTTCGCATTGAACTTCAAACGTGGCGATAAAGTACGTGGTGCTATCAAATCCATCACTGACTTTGGCGTGTTCGTAGGTCTAGACGGTGGTATCGACGGTCTAGTTCACTTGTCCGACCTATCTTGGACAGACACAGGTGAAGAAGCCGTTCGCAACTACAAGAAAGGCGACGAAGTTGACGCTATCGTTCTAGGTATCGACACCGAGAAAGAGCGTATCTCCTTGGGTATCAAACAACTCGAAGGCGATCCTTTCAACAACTACGTATCCGCTAACGACAAGGGTGCTGTAGTCAAAGGTATTGTGAAATCCGTAGAGCCTAAAGGCGCTGTGGTAACACTATCCGTTGACGTCGAAGGTTACCTACGTGCTTCTGAAATCTCTGCTGGCCGTGTCGAAGACGCCACCACAGCGATCAAAGAAGGCGACGAAGTTGACGCCATGATCATCAACGTAGATCGCAAAGCTCGTTCTATCCAATTGTCCATCAAAGCCATTGATAACGTAGAAACTGCACAAAGCATGCAGCGTCTATCTGATGCAAGCGCTTCTGCTGGTACAACAAACTTGGGCGCGTTGCTACGTGCTCAACTAGAACAGCAGCGCGAAGACGCTGAATAAGGTGTGACAAAGTCAGAGCTTATTGCACTGTTGGCCAGCCGCAATATGCAGCTGGCCCCCAAGGACACAGAGCTGACGGTAAAAACCATCTTAGACGCGATGACCGCTGCCCTAGAAAATGGGCAGCGCATAGAAATACGAGGCTTTGGTAGCTTTTCCCTTTCTACACGCGCATCGCGTATTGGTCGTAACCCGCGCTCTGGCGAAAAGGTCCATGTGCCCGCAAAACAAGTACCACACTTTAAAGCTGGTAAAGAACTACGAGAACGTGTTGATAGTGCTTTTTTAGCACAGCAAACCAACTCATAGCTTTCTGGCTGACGTCACAAAAACAGGCTCTTTGCGAGCCTGTTTTTGCGTCTGTGCGAATCACGCATTTACCTTTACAATCAAGACATCCTTTAATTTGTTGGAGCCATCTATGCGCTATCTAGTCTGGGTATTGCGGTTATTGGTTTTTGTGTTGGTGTTGTTGTTTGCACTTAAAAACACAGAGCCAGTTCAAGTCAGTTTTTTTGCTGATTATGCCTTAGCGAATGTGCCCCTAATTGTGGTCATGCTGGTCACTTTTTTGTTAGGGTTGGTCTTGGGCTTACTTATCATGATTTTAAATATTACCCGTAAAAAACGAGAAATAGCCAGATTGAAACGTGATGTAGCGCGCCTCGAAGATCAAATTAAAAACCCAGTTACCCCCACTGATCCTGCCGCTGTCGAAGTGATTGCGCCGCTGGCTCCGTTATAGAGGTGTAGTGTGGATTTTGAACCGTGGTGGCTTATTATTGTGCCGGTCTTATTTGGGCTTGGTTGGTTGGCGGCGCGTTTTGATTTCAGACAAATGCTTTCTGAAAGCAAGCAGTTGCCTGATTCGTATTTCAAAGGGCTTAATTTTCTTTTAAATGAAGAGCCTGATCAGGCCATTGATGCATTTATTGAAGTGGCCAAGCTAGACCCAGAGACAACCGAGTTGCACTTTGCTTTGGGTAGCTTATTTAGACGGCGAGGTGAAATGGAGCGTGCTATTCGCGTACACCAAAGCCTCTTATCCCGTACCGATTTGCCTGTGTCAGACCGAGAAAATGCTCAGTTTGAAATTGCTCAAGACTTTTTGAAAGCCGGGATGCTAGACCGAGCGGAAGAAGCTTTCGAGGCGGTTTCCCAAGGGCGCCATGCTATTCCAGCGGTGCGAGCCTTAATTCATATTTACGAGTCTGGTCACGATTGGCCCAAAGCCATCGAGGCGGTGAAGCGTTTACGTACCTTAGTCGATGAACCCGTGCCGCAGTTAATTCACTATCAATGCGAGCAAGCCGAGGCCGCTCTAAAGCGCCGCGAGCCAAATTTAGAAACTGCAGAACAAGCCCTCAACGAGGCCGAGCGTGCTGCCAAAGAGTTAGGCGCCAAAGAAGGCAGTCGTGCCGCGGCAGCGCGTATTTTTATGTTGCGTGCTCAATTAGCGAACTTGCAGCAAAATCATGCGCTACAACAGTTTTATCTTCAAGAGGTCCTGCGGGTAGCGCCTTTGTATGCGGGACTGATTGCAGCGGACTTTATGCAGTGCTACCAAGCACAAGGACAGGCAGAGCAAGCCTTACGCGAGCTGCAAGCGCATTACGAGCAACAGCCATCGGTAGATGTGTTTGCTCAGGTCTTTAAAGGTTTGCGCGAACAACAAGGCGCTACCGAGGCATGGGCTTTTGCGCGCCAAGCTTTGCAGCAATCTCCCTCATTATTAGGTTTGGATCGTAGTTTGCAGTTTGAGCTACAGCACCCAGACAATCCTGAGGCTGCCCATGTATTGGGTGGCGATTTAACCTTATTACGTACTTTAGTACATAAACATACACAGCGTTTAGATCGTTATGAGTGTCAACATTGTGGCTTCGAGGCCAAGCATTATTATTGGCAGTGCCCTGGGTGTACCCAGTGGGAAACGTATGCTCCTAAACGTCTAGAGGAAATGCAATGACGCCATTTCCCTCAACAGAGCAAGTCGCCGCTCTAAGAATTCTGGTGGTAGGCGATGTGATGCTAGATCGCTATTGGTTTGGTGCCGTTAATCGTATCTCGCCCGAGGCCCCTGTGCCGGTGGTTAAGGTGACTCGAAAAGAAGACCGTCTAGGTGGGGCTGCTAACGTCGCTCGTAACTGCGTCGCATTAGGGGCAAAAACCAGTTTAATTGGTTTGGTGGGGCAGGATGAGGCCGGTCAGTCGGTACAGCAATTGTGTGGCACAGAGGGCGTAGATTCTTATCTGTGCATAGACTCCGAGCTACCCACTACGTTGAAATTACGTGTGTTAGGACGACAGCAGCAGTTGTTGCGTGTCGATTTTGAACAGGCGCCTAGCTCCCAGGCATTAACGCAGTTAGAGCAACGTTTCGAGCAATTAGTAGCGCAGCATGACATTGTCGTGTTATCGGACTATGCCAAAGGGGCTTTAACGGCCGTAGAGCGTTTAATTCAGTTAGCTCAACAGCATCAGGTGCCCGTGCTTGTGGATCCCAAAGGCGATCAATACAAGCGTTATAAAGGGGCGGCTAGTATTACGCCCAACCGCGTTGAAATGGAACAAGCGATTGGAAAGTGGTCCTCCGAGGACGATTTAACCCAGCGAGCTCAGGCTTTACGTCAGGCTTTAGATTTACAGGCTCTATTAATTACTCGTTCCGAGCAGGGAATGACCATTTACACTGCCGAAGGGCGAGCGCATGCCGCCGCTCAGGCCCAAGAGGTCTTCGATGTGTCGGGTGCCGGTGATACCGTTTTGGCGGTTATGGCGGTGACTCGTGCTGCAGGCTTAAGCTGGATTGATGCCATGAGTTGGGCGAACAAGGCCGGTAGTATTGTGGTGGGTAA
>CANQRK010000128.1 GCA_947626245.1 uncultured Paenalcaligenes sp.
TCATGATTGTCTCTCCGTTGTAGTGATCTCTCACTTAATTAGTTTGTTGTTAGAGTGACATTCATCATGCAACAGACAACTTAGCTTGGAAATTGAGTAAAGCTGATGAATAGATGAATTTTTTTGATAGCAAGCCCCCATAAAAAAACCACCCCTTAGGGTGGCGATAACACAAAGCACGGCATACGCGCTTAGGAATCAATGGCAATAGAAGTGATCCACTCAATAAAATCCTGTTCTTGGCGGCTTAGGCTTAGGTCTTTGGGATAAGCCAAAAAATACGCATATTCATCTAAATACACATCAAACAACTGCACCATTTCCTGCTTTTCTATCAAGGGACGCAGCAATGCCGGGCAACCTAACATCACACCCTGGCCATTTAACACCGCATTCAAGCGCACATTTGTATCATCAATATGAAAGCTTTTTTTAATGGTCATGTCTTCACCTGTGGCCTTGTGCAACCACTGCTGCCAGCCCACATGATTTTCCTCATGAATCAAAATATGCTGACTTAGATCGCGTGCCGTCTGAATCACACCGTGCTCGCTCAAATACGAGGGTGAACACACCGGCGTTAAATTACCAGGAATAATACGTACGGTATTCAGCTCAGGCCAGTCACGTTTGGTCCCCCAAACAATAGCAAAATTGATATTGTCCCTAAAAAAATCTGGGGCCTGCAGGCTATGAATCAGGTTAATTTCAATTTCGGGGTACTTAGACCATAGATCCCCCAGCTGTTTGGTAAACCACATACTAGAAACAAAAGGCCGTAATGATAAATTGATACGGCTTTTGCCATAAGGCATGCGTAATTCGCTTAGGGCCTGATTAATTTCATAAAAGGGTCGTTGCAAACGACTAAACAAAAACTGCCCTTGCTCGGTTAACTCTAACGATCGGTTTTTACGCAAAAAAAGCTTACAGTCCAAATACTCTTCTAATATTTTTATCTGATGACTCACCGCGGAAGGCGACACCAATAAGTCCTCTGCTGCCTTCGTGAAATTTAACCGTTGGGCAGAGACGGTAAAAGTTCTTAACGCATTTAATAACGGCACCTGCATAATAGCCCCTGTCTCCTAACAAATAATTATTTCTCACAGGAGTCTAGCTTTTAATGAGGGCTTTGGGTAGCTAATCGTACAAAGCAGCAGGCCAGTACCTGCTACCGTACTGGCCTGCTTCACGGAGTACTACCGTCACTTAGCGTGCTTGCAGCAGCTCAGACACCTCTAACAATACGAGCTCATTATCATCTTGCTGATTAGGCTCACGACTAGATGAGAAAGGGTAGTTATTATCATTCCCTACCACAATGTGTTTATCATCCACCACGTCCACGTTTTCAATGGTGAAAAACGGAAATTGCAACACCCCATCGGTTAAGGGTTTTTGCGCTAGTTGGTTTGGATCCTGAATGGAAAGCAGGTCTATATAGCCGACTTTGCGCACCGATTGCCCTGCCATTTCAGGGGTGAATTCAATTTTGTAAACACGCTTAAATTCGGGCAAATTCGAGAAGCAATTAGCGGTAGACTCGCCCTTTTTACATGCTTTATCCGGTGTCCCCTCGCCGTTATCACGCTCAATGACCAACGCCGTCGTGGCATCAATCATATTAAAGTCACCAATCGCATGGTGCTCGGCTTCTAGAGGGTAATACCAATGACGACCCGTCCATTTTTCCTGAGCCACATCAAATTCCAAAATGCGTAAAGCACGCTGTCCTTCTACGCTTTCCCAGTCTTTGGCTTCGCTATCCCACACCGCGCCCTCAAGCAAGGGATATAAATACGCGCCATCCTTAGAAGCAGCCATCCCCTCAAAACCTTTGGAGCGATTTAAGTTCACGTCGCTATAGCTGCCTGTGGGTGAACCAGGTGCACGCACGGCATAATGATCTGGCGACTTTAATACCACACCATCTACCTCTGTTTCAAAAATAGCTTGTACTCGGCCCTGCTTATCGGCTTTAATAAGAAACGGTCCGAATTCCTCTCCGAACCAAATCGCGTTATCCAATACTTGAATACTTTCCAAGTCAAAATCCGAACCCGTTAAATAACGCTGTTCGCTGCCTTCTTGAATAATTCTAAATGGCACCTTGTGTTGTGGATCACTAAGAAACACCGTTTCCACTGGTACAAAGGCGTTTTTTTCCCAATCTATTTGATAACGATTGGCATACAACATGGAATCTGACGAATTCGCTTTATTTCCAAAGCCATTATCCGTCACAACCCAAACACTACCGTCAGGCATCACTTGTATACCCGAATGGCCCTGTAAAGGCTGACCATTCATTGGCAAATGATGGCCGGTTAATCGATCTGCAGACTTAGCGGCAACAGTCCCCAGCTCGGTTACCTTTTCCCCCGTGGTGTATTTACCCGCTATTTTTAGATCCGCTGGGGCATCCGCTGGCGCTTTAATGGCCGAACTCGCAGGCAAAATGGCATGCCCTTTTAATACGGCAGGAAATTCTTGCTGCGCATGGGCGAATCCCATACAACTTAAAGCAGAAATTAAAATAGCGCAGGTCTTTCTCACGTAGAGCTCCTTAAAAACAAATGAAGAGCCTTAGTGTAAAAAGTCATCGTTAAACTAAAGTTAAAAGCGTATGACGCTTCGATGACAAAGGGCTGCCCCCGTCTTTTCCCCTATTGACAAGCCCTTTACCACACCACATACTAGCTGGATGCTTTTAAGCTTACTGCGTTGTTTATAAGCATCTATTCATAATTATTATTACGCACACTATCAGCACGCTGTCATAAAAATAACATCTTGTAGTCCTAAACTACTTGTATTACTACGTGCTCGACTATTTATAAAAACAACCAAAAGGGAATCTTATAATGAAAACAATTTACCCAAACGAACTGATTTCGCGCCCAGACCACGCGCCCCTAAACAAAACGGACATTCGCCTTGGCGATGTAGTCTATTTACAGCCTAAAACTGGCCCAAGAATTGCCAGTACTGTTATTTATGGCGAGCCTTTATTTGGCTGCACCACCTATACCGCCGATGCCTCTTGCCAAAAAGGCCAACGCATTCGCTTTCGCTTCCGTCTAAAAGACGTACATCATGTCGCCCCACGTGGCGAGGCCACACACTAAATAGGCACGATTGCCTACCCCAACGCCTGCCTATAGCAGGCGTTTTTTAATCCGGCTACACTAAAGACCTTTACGCTACTTAGGAGGTCTTATGAAAAAAGTCTATCTAGCGGGGCCGGATGTGTTTTTCCATGATGCAGCCCTGCGCGCCGAACAACATAAAACCCTCTGTTTATCCCATGGCTTCGAGCCGCTGCACCCCGCAGACAGCATAGAAAACACCGCTACTGGTATTTACCAAGCCAATATCCAGCTCATTCAACAAGCTGATGCCGTGTTGGCTAATCTAAATGCCTTTCGTGGCGCCGAGCCCGACTCTGGCACGGCCTTCGAGGTGGGCTATGCCATTGCCCGAAATATTCCCGTCATTGGTTACCTAGATGGTCCTACTGACATCAAAGAGCAAGTCAAAAAGTACTACGGCCCTATTTACTTTGATGAAAGCAAACAAATGTGGCTAGACCAAAATGAAAGTCTGGTCGAAGACTTTGGCTTGCCGGTCAATTTAATGCTAGGGGTATCTGCACAACTGGTATTTGGTGACTTGCTAGCGGCTATTGTGCACTTACAAGGTCACCTCTACGATTAGGCAGTGGTATTATTAAGACCTAACTCACCTTCATTTACTATAGCTCAATGATTCCTATTTTGATGTACCACCAAATAGGTACGCCCTCACCTAAAGGCACTCCGTACCGAGGCCTCACCGTAGACCCGCGCGATTTCAAACGTCAAATGATTTGGCTCAAACGTTTTGGTTACACGGGCCTTTCGATGCGTGATCTTATGCCCTATATACGTGGAGAAAAAACAGGCAAAGTCATTGGTATTACTTTTGATGATGGCTACCAAAACGTTTTGCGCAATGCCATTCCCATTTTGAATGAGCTAGGTTTTACTTCGACGAACTACATTGTTAGTAATCACTTTGCGGGTTCCAATTTTTGGGATCACGCCAAAGGCATTCCCACCTCTCCCCTCATGTCCATCGATGAACTACATCAATGGTTGGCTGCGGGTCATGAAATTGGCTCTCACACATTAGATCATGTCGATTTACCCGACATGGAGCCCGCCGAGGCCCAACGCCAAATACAACAATCCAAATTGGATTTAGAAAATCAGCTGCAAACCTCGGTCGAGGCTTTTTGTTATCCTTATGGCCACAAAAATACAGACATAGAAAACTGGGTGCGCCAAAGCGGTTATACCAATGCCACCACTACAGCACGTGGTTTGGCGTTACCTAGCGACGATGCCTTCGATTTACCTCGTGTGCTTGTCGCTCGATCTACCCATATTTTCCGCTTTTTACAAAAATGCTTAACTCAGCTCGAACATAAAAAAAGAACCACCCAATGAGTTTTCCTCGCCTACGTATTGCCTTTATTACCCATAAATTTGGTCACCAATACGGTGGTGCCGAAGCCTATGGGGTTGAGCTCATGAACGAGCTATCTAAACACCACGATGTGTTTATCTATACCCACCAATACGATAGCCAATGTCAGGTCGATCTACCGCATACTATCGTACCGTCCCCTGCCTCGGGACCGTCATGGTGGCGTAGCTACCGCTTTGCTCAACACGTTGAGCAAGCCCTAGCGAATCAGCAGTTTGATATTGTGCATTCCCATGTAAACAACTGGGTCGCTGATGTCGATGTGCTCCATGTCAAAAGTGTACGCTATAGCAAAATCACTCAAGCCTCTGCACTCAAGCGTCTCTGGCATGCCATCAGCCCCCGCACTGCCATGTACTTGCATCTAGAAAAGGACCGAGTACACCTCAAGCCACCCCGCCGTACTGTGGTGGTGTCTAAATCGCTGCAGCATCAACTGCAACAAGCCTATCATACGGCCTACCCCTTTGATGTGATTACTCCAGGGGTACACCTGCCCGAAAAAAACCTCACTGAGCGGCAACAGACACGTCAACAACTTGGCTTTACAGATCAAGACACGGTCTGCTTATTAGTCGCTCGCAACCCGCAAGCCAAAGGCTTAGATTGCTTGCTTGCCAGCTTGCAGCAGCTACCGTCTGAGATCAAACTGTTGGTTGTAGGTGTGGCTCCACAGCAGCGCGCCGCCTTGCAATCCAAGCTACAAAAACAAGGCTTAGAGCAACGGGTGGTATTCATAGAACAAAGCCATCAGATCAGCCCGTATTATCAGGCAGCTGATCTATGTGTACACCCTACATTGAATGATAGCTTTGGTATGGCTCCGCTCGAAGCCATGAGCTATGGTTTACCGGTCATCCTAAGCAGTAGTCAATATTGTGGATTTGCGCATCATGTACAAGACCAGCACCAAGCGCTGATCCTACAAGACCCTCGCAATAGCTCTGAACTGGCTGCCGCCATTCAGCAATTAGTTCAAAACAGCTCACTACGCCTACAACTTAGCCAACAAGGGCTAGCATTAGCTCAAGAATTCAGTTGGTCCAATATTGCCCAACGCTACCTCTATATTTATGCCGAGGTCATTGCTGCTCGATTGCACAAACGCAAACCCACCCTCATTGATCCGCTTGCTAGCTAAATAAAAAATGCCTCATCACCCTATTGGTCATGCGGCATTTTACAAATAAGCGACGATTTGCTATTAGGCTTGATTGACTAATTTTTTATAATAATTAGGCAATGCAAATAATGCCCCATGCACAGCGCTGTTGTAATACTGCAAGTCGGACACACCGCGCTGCTCTAGACGCTGCTCGACTTCGGTGACCGACACAGAGTTAGGGATCAAGCTATCTGACACCACCGCCATCGCCCAATACGCCCCATACAAAGGAATATGCAAACCGTAAGCGCTAACGTGCTTGAACACGGATTGTAGCTGGGTATGTAAACGAGACACCTGCTCGGGCTCATAAAACGGTGCGCCCAAATGGATCACCATCGCACCGCCTTCAGCCAATATTTTTTTGCATTCAGCAAAAAATGCAGGGGTGTAGAGCGGTCCAGCCGGAGTTTCGGGATCGGTTAGATCCAATAAAACCAAATCAAATGTGTCTTGGGTTTCACGCACAAACTGTGCACCATCACCCACAATCAC
>CANQRK010000129.1 GCA_947626245.1 uncultured Paenalcaligenes sp.
TCCAGCCTGTAGGAGGGGGCCATGCCCCCGATAGGATAAGACATCGATCGAAGATCGCACGCATTGGCCTCCTCGTACAAGGGTGCGGTGGTGTGAATGGGTAAGCGGTTCAGCGCAGAGCGAGCAATGCGAGTGAGCACTGCTTAGCGAATCCATCATGCCAAAGCAAATATAAGAATAAAGCCAATCATCAAAGACACTCAGACATAGCTCACCCCGTATGTTTGTATCTTGTTTCATTATTAAAATCTAACGAAAATTAAAGATTAATAGTATGTGTTAATATGAAGATCCTAAGTTTATTGGTATTTTCATGCCCAATTCGACGCCATATCAAACACGATTACATACTATTCAAATCCGAGGCCAGGCGCCTTTAGAAATTTACACATTATTGGATCGGCAGCAGTATTATGATCCTACTGGTGCAGCAAAACGTTTAGGTATTTGTTCTGCTGCTTGGCCTTTATTTGGTATGCTTTGGCCTTCAGGTTTTCAGTTAGCCAAAAAAATTGTCAAACGCCCCGTACAATCTAATCAAAAAATACTAGAAATTGGTTGTGGTCTGGGGTTGGCGAGTTTAATGGCGCATCGGTTAGGTGTCGATATCACCGCTAGCGATCGACACCCCTTGGCATCTCGCTTTCTTTCTAAAAATAGTACTCATAATCTTTTACCCGAATTGCAGTATAGACATGGTCAATGGGGTAGGGATCAGGCAGTCTGTACCAAAGATACAGGTGCTCCGTTGATTTCAGAGCGTTATGATTTAGTGATGGGCAGTGATTTATTGTATGACCCCAGTAGCCCAGCTCAGGTCGCTGAGTTTATTCATCAGGTGGCTAAAGCCAAATCGGAGGTATGGGTGATGGATCCGAATCGAGGTTATAGGAATCGCTTTAGTCGCTCTATGGCCGACTATGGATTTAGTTTGGCGCACGATAAAAAAATTCAACGTCCGTATGCTTTTAATTTAGACGAAACACCCCAGCCTTATTCAGGACGTTTTTTGGTTTATAAACGGGCCTTAGCTTTTGTATAAGAACCGTTTCTAGTTAGACTAATACCCGTGTAATTGAATGAGAATGATTGCTATTTGATGGCAATGCTGATACATTAAGTATAGATAGATCAAGGAGTTAAGATTGATGTTGAAGCAAGAGTTTCCCGAGGTAGAGCGTATTCGCCATCCTATCGTAGTCCGTACTTTAACGGTGTCTCAGGTTCAGCACCTTAGTCCCAATTATGTACGTTTACGTCTTAGCGGTGCCGATTTAACAGGGTTTGTGTCGGCTGGTTTTGATGACCACATTAAAATGTTTTTTAGTGAAAATGGTCAGGCCTTTGACAAACCCGTGCTAGGAGAAGAAGGACTCAGCTACCCCGAGGGGGCTGTTAAGCCAGTCATGCGCGATTATACGCCGCGCTATTACAATGCCGAGGAAGGCTATCTCGAGGTAGACTTCGTACTGCACGACGAAGGTCCTGCAGGGGCATGGGCTAAGCAAGCCAATGTGGGCGATGAGCTAACCTTTGCAGGGCCCCGAGGCTCGATGATTATTCCCAAACAATACGATTGGCACTTATTAATCGGCGATGAAACGGCATTGCCGGCTATTTCGCGTCGTTTAGCCGAATTACCGCATCATACTATTCCAGTGGTTGTGCTCGAGCTTGATCAACCTGGCCTAGAGCAATATTTACCCGAACACCCTTTGGCTCAAATCCATGTGGTGTCTCGTTCCGAGCAGGGGCAGTTATTAGCACAAGCAGTAGCCAATTTAATTTTGCCCGAGGGCATGGGGTATGCGTGGGCGGCAGCCGAGTCCGCGGTAACAAAGCACGTCAGAGAAGTTTTAGTCGAGCAACATGGTTTGCACAATAAACAGATCAAAGCCTCCAGTTACTGGCGAGCTAGCACGACGGTCGAAGACGAGTAATTTAACGTATCAGGATTCATTACACCTTCTTTAAAAAGACCAAAAAATAATGATAACAATAACCCCAGCAAAATTCGATTTTGACTGGGGTTTTGTTATCTCTTAGGGCCATAAAAAAATAAGCACCGTTTAAAGGGTGCTTATTTTGAATCTAACGCTGCAGTTGCGGTTGTGATTTTTCCAGTATGCTTTTCACTGCAATAGTGACAATTGCCATGCTGGCTAATAATAGCGCTGCGGTAAATGCACCCACGACTTTGTGGTCTGCACTGAGTTGCTCGACCAACAACGACAAGGTGAGAGTCTGGCCACGAATGGCACCGGAAACCACCGACACCGCACCGAACTCGCCAATAGCGCGAGCATTACATAAAATCACGCCGTAGAGTAAACCCCATTTGATTTTAGGTAGGGTAACCAAGTAAAAAATTTGCCAACCATTGGCCCCTAGGGTTAAGGCGGCTTGCTCTTGGTCAGAGCCTTGTTCTTGCATCAAAGGGATCAGTAAACGTGCAATAAAGGGGCTGGTTACAAACAAGGTCACCATGACTAAACCCGGCCAGGCGAACATCAGTTGGATGTCGTGATCCATGAGCCATTGCCCAAAATAGCTTTCTGCACCGTAAACCACTAAATAACATAAACCGGCAACCACGGGCGAGGTGGCGTAGGGGATATCAATTAAGGTCATTAATAGCTGACGGCCTTTGAAGCGGTAATGAGTCACACACCACGCCAATAAAATACCAAATACTAAATTGACAGGAACGGTGATAACGGCAACCAGCAAGGTCAAGCGGATGGCGTGCTGCATGTCAGAGTCAACCAAAGCCTGCCAAAAAGCTGACATCCCTTGGCTAAAGGCCAAGCTGACAATCAAAACTAGGGGCAAGACCAAGAGAACAAAGACAATGCCTACGGCAGTGAAAATCAAGCCGCGTTGAGTGGAAGTTAGGCGCGCTCTCATATTAGTTTTTCTTGTTGAACAAGTGATTTTGAATTAGCTGTAAGCCAAAAAGCAAAAGCAAGGAGGCGGCTAAGACAACAGAAGCAATGGCTGCGGCAGAGGCATAGTCGTACTCTGCTAGGCGAACGAAGATCATAAGAGATGACACTTCGGTTTTAAAGGGTGAGTTACCCGCAATAAATACGACTGCACCAAATTCACCCAAACAACGAATAAAAGCTTGCGATGCACCGGTCACTAAACCAGGCAATAAAATGGGGAAAATCACCATAGAAAAGCGCTGCCAAGGGGTCGCACCTAGGGTGTCTGCAGCCTCTTCGAGGGCAGGCTCGATGGTTTCGATTAAAGGCTGTACCGAGCGCACAATAAAGGGCAGGCTGGTAAAGCTCATGGCCAATACAATTCCATACCATGTAAAGGCAATTTGTATTCCTAACGGAGCTAACAGTTGACCTAACCAGCCATTGGGGGCAAACAAGGTAGCCAAGGTCAGGCCTGCAACCGCGGTTGGCAGTGCAAAGGGCAGATCAATCAGACCATCAATAAAACGACGCCCTATAAATTGATAACGGCTAAGCACCCACGCCAACAGCAAACCAATCACACTGATGGCAAGCGTAGACCAAAAGGCCGCACTAAGGGTGGTTTTATAACTGGCCAACACACGAGGGTGCGTGATAGCTGACCAGTATTGAGCCGCCGTCATATCACTGACGTAAACAAATAGCGCAGATAAAGGTAAGAGAATAATCAGGCTAATATAAAGCACACTAACTCCCAGACTTAAACCAAAGCCTGGGAGTACATTTTTTTGCTCTATAAAACGCCAGTTAAAAGCCGTACTGGACATAGTATGTTTTATAGATTAGTTGGCTAGAAGCTGATCAAGAACGCCATCGGAAGCAAAGTGTGTTTTTTGGATGTCATCCCAAGAGCCTAAGACTTCGTTGGGGTTAATTAAACGCACCTGAGCGAGATCGCTGTCAACGCTTTCATCGTGTACACGGTAGTTGTAGCTGCTAAGTAGTTCTTGAGCTGGTGTGCTGTATAGGTAGTCTAGGTACGCTTTAGCTAGATCGGTAGAGCCTTGACGCTCGGTTACACGTTCGACTACGGCTACGGGAAACTCGGCTAAAACGCTGACGGGGGGCACAATGATCTCGAACTCTTGGTCTTTGAACTCATCGCCATTGGCAATGTTGATGACTTCGGACTCAAAAGTTAGTAGCGCATCGCCTTGGTTGTTATTAGCAAAAGCCACGGTTGCACCACGACCTCCGGTAGGGAAGTTTTCTACGTTGCCTAATAGCGTTTGTACAAAGTCTTGGACTTGAGCTTGGTCACCGTCAAATTTTTCATTAGCGTATAACCAGGCGCCTAGGTAGCTATAGCGTGCGTTACCCGAGGTTTTAGGGTTAGGGAACACAATAGATACGTCTTCGCGAACTAAATCATCCCAGTTCTTAATGTTTTTTGGGTTGTCTTTACGCACCAAGAAAGCAATGGTGCTGTAGTAGGGCGATGCATTGTTAGGGAGCGCTTCTTGCCAGTTTTCGGATACAAAGCCACGATTGGCTAGGGCGTCAATATCAGACACTTGGTTAAAAGTGACGACGTCTGCTTTTAGGCCTTGCATAATGGCTTGGGCTTGACGTGAGCTACCTGCATGAGATTGCTCTACAGTAATGGCTTGGCCATTTTCCTGTTGCCAGTACTGCTCAAACAATGGGTTGTAGTCGGCAAACAATTCACGTGCAATGTCGTAAGAAGCATTGAGAAGCTTGTCTGGTGCAGAGACGGCAGTTAACGGAGTTAGCGCAGTCAGACCGAGGAAACTAAGAGAAAGAATGGTTTTTTTCATTGTGACGCACCCATGTTTAAAATAGATAAGTTAGGGCTATTTTCCCCTATCTCTATATATTCGTAAAGAAGATTTTCTCAATTCGCTTATTCTTTTTTAATATATTAAGTAATTGCTTTTAGGTATAAACAAGCTTTGTCTTATGCTTTAAAATAGCTTAAGTTTGATTTTATTGTGCCTAAGCTATGTCTATTACTGTTCAGCAAATTTCGCGTCGTTTTGGTGACTACCAAGCCCTAAGCCGTATTTCTTTGGAAATGGCTTCAGGCGAGCTGATTGCTTTACTAGGACCATCGGGCTGTGGCAAAACCACCTTATTGCGTATTATTGCTGGGCTCGAGTCTGCCGATCAGGGGCAGATTTTACTTGATGGCTTCGATGCCACCGATGTGCCTGTCCGTGAACGCGGCATTGGTTTTGTATTCCAAAACTACGCCTTATTCCCCTCGATGACAGTGGCTGATAACATCTCATTTGGATTACGGGTCTTGCCCAAGGCCAAACGTCCCCACAAAGCCGACATTCAAAAACGAGTGACCGAACTACTAGAATTAGTGCAGTTAGGGGGCTTAGGCGATCGTTATCCAGCGCAATTATCTGGTGGTCAGCGTCAACGTGTGGCGTTGGCTCGTGCCTTGGCCATCAAGCCTCGGGTATTATTACTAGACGAGCCCTTTGGCGCCCTAGACGCCAAGGTCCGCAAGGAACTACGTCAGTGGCTGCGCGATTTACACCACGAACTAAAAATTACCAGCGTGTTCGTGACGCACGACCAAGACGAGGCAGTCGAGGTAGCAGATCGTATTGTGGTCATGAACAAAGGTCATGTCGAGCAAATGGATACGCCTTCTCAGTTATTTGCTAGCCCCGCTACCCCCTTTGTAAAGGACTTTTTAGCAGCCTAACTAGCTAGACAAGCCCAACACTACGCGCAACTCTTGAATTAAGGCTTGCGCTTTTTCTTTGTCATAGGGATTGGATTGCAGATTGATCCACGCGGGCTGAGGCCAAGCGGGGTCGTGTTCATGACGAGCAATAATATGCAGATGCAGCTGGGGCACCTGATTACCAAAGGCTGCCAGATTCATTTTAGTGGCTTGACTATAGTCAGCAAGCCGTTGGCTGATTAGGCTGCTTTCAATAGTTAGTTGCTGCTGATCCGCTGGATTCAGCTGATAGATTTCACGAATAGCCGCACGGCGCGGCACTAAAACCAACCATAAATAGCTGCTATTGTTATTGAGCAATACATCGCATAATTTGAGCTGCCCTATAAAAAAGGTGTCGGCTTGCAAAGTGGGGTGGAGTGCGAACATGATTCAATACACCAAAAAATACAGATAAAGAAGGGATAGCTTTGATATGGTTTGCTCTTTCCGGTCGTGCGCTATTCTCGGTCTCACTAAGCAGTGCT
>CANQRK010000130.1 GCA_947626245.1 uncultured Paenalcaligenes sp.
CTGTACTCGGCTGGACGCAACAAGATTTGCTGCAAGAACGCATCAGCAATGGAATCTTTGATGATGATGTCTTTGCCATTTTTCGGGTTTTTGATTTTACACCATGGGCCACCATCGATAAGCTCTGCACCGAACTCTTTAAGAGCCAAGTCGTAGCTCCAATCGCGGAAACCACCTTCGGTGAATTTCATGATGTTGCCTTTGTGAACGATGGTCACGGAAGGCTTGTCGTTGTCGATCGCGTACTGAATGGCTTTACGTACCAAACGCTGTGTCCCTTCTTTGGATACAGGTTTTACACCAATACCAGATGTGTTAGGGAAACGGATCTGAGTGACGCCTAGTTCGTTTTGTAGGAACTCGATCAATTTTTTAGCGTTGGGGGATTCGGCTTCGAACTCGATACCTGCGTAGATATCTTCGGAGTTCTCACGGAAGATAGCCATATCGGTTTTCTCGGGCTCTTTCACTGGGGAAGGCACGCCGTTGAAGTAACGCACAGGACGCAAACATACGTAAAGATCTAGCTGCTGACGCAATGCAACGTTCAAAGAACGAATACCACCGCCAACAGGTGTGGTCAATGGACCTTTGATGGATACAACGTAGTCTTTAACGGCGTCTAGTGTTTCTTCGGGTAACCAGACGTCTGGACCGTAAACCTGTGTGGATTTCTCACCAGCGAACACTTCCATCCAGTGAATTTTTTTCTCGCCACCGTAAGCTTTGGCCACCGCCGCATCCACGACGTCGATCATGACAGGAGAAATATCTACACCAATACCATCACCCTCGATGTAAGGAATGACTGGCTCGTTAGGTACATTCAATGAGAAATCGGCATTGACCGTAATTTTTTCGCCCTGAGCAGGGACTTTAATATGCTGATAAGACATGGATGCTCCAGTAGTTTGAACAGGGAAGATAAAAACAAAAACTGCTTTATCTAAGTCGTTAGTCTTATATAAGAGTTTAGCCTAAAACGGTCAAAATGACGAAAAAATCGCGCAGATTTTTTCTAACAACAAACGAAATCCCAGTTGCTACCCTAAAATCCCTACCGTTTTCACTAGCAAACAAGACAAAACGGCATTAAGGCTCTAGCATTACACTATGATCTCTTTTCGCTTTTGGACTCATTATGTTTAACCCTTCACGCGAGCAAGTACGCCAATTTTTTGTCGAAGCTTGGGGCAAGTACAAACAAAAACAACTACTCAGCCCGCTAGAAAGCATGGCTGTGAACTTGATGCAACAACACCCTGAATACCACGATTTATTAGAAAACCCCGATGCGGTTCATCAAGACTACAGTGTAGAAAAAGGACAAACCAACCCTTTTCTACATATGTCTATGCACTTGGCTATTCAAGAGCAGCTTTCTATAGACCAACCCCCCGGTATTAAAGCCGCATATGACCGTCTAGTGGCCACTTTAGATCCACACGAGGCGATGCATCGCATTATGGATGCCTTGGGCGAGGTCATTTGGGAAGCACAACGTCTCAATAAACCCTTAGACAACGAACGCTATATTGAATTAATTCATCGCTACGCTGCGCACTAATTCATCGGTATAAAAAAGGAGGTTTTGATGCAGTTTATTGGAACAGAACGCTATATCGCCACCGAAGATTTACGTTTGGCCGTTAATGCCGCCCTGACCCTAGAACGTCCCCTGTTACTCAAGGGAGAACCCGGGACCGGCAAGACATTGCTAGCCGAAGAGGTGGCTACCGCTTTAGGTCGCCCTCTGATGCAATGGCACATCAAATCCTCTACCAAAGCCCAACAAGGCTTATACGAATACGATGCGGTATCACGTTTACGAGACTCTCAACTTGGTGATGAGCGTGTACACCATATTGCTAATTACATTGTCAAAGGGGCGCTTTGGCATGCGTTCGAGTCAGAAGTCCCTGCTGTTTTACTGATTGATGAAATAGATAAAGCAGACATTGAGTTTCCTAATGACTTATTGCGAGAAATAGATAGAATGGAGTTTCATGTTTATGAAACACAACAAACGATCAAAGCTACACATCGCCCTTTAATCATTATTACCTCTAACAATGAAAAAGAGCTTCCCGACGCCTTTTTACGTCGCTGCTTTTTTCACTATATTCGCTTCCCCGATGAGCAGACCCTAAGCGATATTGTGCATGTGCACTTTCCCCAGCTCAGCGACGACTTACTCCACGCAGCACTTAGCAGTTTTAATGCCTTACGTTCTGCCCCAGGTATCAAGAAAAAGCCCTCTACCTCCGAGCTACTCGACTGGCTAACTCTATTACTCAGTCACGATATTGCTGTAGAAGCCGTCCGCAGTGCGGATCAAGCTCACACCCCCTTAATCGGGGCCCTTATCAAGAACGAACAGGATTTAGCCTTACTTGATCGTATTGCGCGCTATGGTCGCTAACTCAACGTATGCTTATTCGGTTTTTTTACTTTTTACGTCAACAGCAACTCTCCGTTTCAGTACAAGAGTTCATGATGCTAGTACAAAGTCTATGCAGCCCTGCTGCCGCTTTGTCGCTAGATGAGTTTTATTATTTAGCTAGACTCATTCTGATCAAAGACGAAAGTCGTTTTGACCGCTACGACACGGCTTTCTCCCAGTTTTATGCCGAGCTCAACAAAGACATCGCCGCAGGCAAAACGCTGCCCGCTGACTGGTTGGTGCAAACCATGCAAAAGCACCTGTCGGCCGAGGAAAAAGCTCAATTGCAAAAATACGACTTAGCCGAGTTAATTGAACTATTTAAAAAAACCCTAGCCGAACAGCAAGAACGTCATGCCGGTGGTAACAAATGGATAGGAACAGGCGGTAGTTCACCTTTTGGTCATGGAGGCTATCACCCCCAAGGCATCCGTTTAGGTGGGCCTTCGGCAGGCAATCAAACAGCCATCAAAGTCTGGGAAGAGCGGCACTACCAAGACTACGATGACCAGCTAGAACTCGGCACAAGAAATTTTAAAATGGCATTGCGTAGGCTGCGTCGCTTTGCGCGCGACGGAGCTGCCACTGAACTGGATCTACCCGCCACCATCCACAGCACAGCTCAACACGCCGGCTTGCTAGATATTCAACTGCGAGCCGAACGTCGCAATGCCGTTAAAGTACTCATGTTATTGGATGTAGGCGGCAGCATGGATCTCTACATTCAACAAGTCGAAGAATTGTTTTCCGCTGCCCGTAGCGAATACAAACACCTTGAAGTACTATATTTTCATAACTGCCCCTACGAGTGGTTATGGCAGCACAACTCAAGACGCTTCGAAGAACGTATTCCTACGGCTGATATCCTAGCCAAATACAACGAAGACTGGCGAGTGATTTTTGTGGGAGATGCCACCATGAGCCCTATTGAAATAAGTCATACAGGGGGTGCGGTGGAGCATCATAACGCCGAAGCCGGTGCCGTTTGGCTACAGCGTTTTGTAGATAAATGGCCCAAATTAGTTTGGCTCAACCCCACTCATCCACAGCGTTGGGCATACCACCAGTCCACGCTCATGATTCGTCAGCTTACGCAGGACCGTATGTTCCCTGTCACCGTACAGGGCCTTGAATCAGCAATGCACTATCTAACCAAATAAATTGAGGCTATTAAGAATGCGTATGTTCTCTGCCCTACATTGTTTAAAAAAATCGTCCAAATACCTCGTTTTACTCGGGGCCTTAACACCTAGCCTACTGTATGCCCTACCTTCTGGCGTTAAAGAAATTACCCGTGTCGAAGGTGTCACTGAATACCAACTAGAAAATGGCTTAAAAGTTTTATTTGCCCCCGATGCCTCTCGCCCCAACACCACAGTCAACATGACGTACTTAGTCGGCTCGCGTCATGAAAACTATGGTCAAACGGGGATGGCACACTTGCTAGAGCACATGCTTTTTCGGGGTACGCCGACCATGCCCAATGCCTTGGGTGAGTTTTCTAAACGCGGCCTTGCTGCCAACGGCACCACCTCAGCCGATCGCACCAACTACTACGCTACCTTTGCCTCTAACTCGGATACCCTCAACTGGTACCTAGACTGGCAAGCCGATGTAATGGTAAACGCTACCATTTCTAGAAACGACCTCGATGCAGAGATGACTGTTGTTCGTAACGAAATGGAGCGCGGAGAAAACAGCCCATTTAGAGTACTGATGCAGCAAATGCAAGCCGTCGCCTTTCAGTGGCATAACTACGGCAAAAGTACGATTGGGGCGCGCTCTGATGTAGAGCAAGTCGATATAGAACAACTGCGTGCTTTTTATAAACTGTATTACCAGCCCGACAATGCGGTATTAATTATTAGCGGTAGCTTCGACGAAGACGCCACCCTAGAACACATTGCCAAGCAGTTTAATAACATTAAAAAGCCAGCGCGTAGCCTACCCCCCGAATACACCGAAGAACCGGTTCAAGACGGTGCTCGTGCCGTCACCATTAGTCGTCACGGTGGTTCCCCACTGATCGCCTCGCTCTATCACATTCCTGCCGAGGCAGACCCTCAGTTCACTCCCCTGAGCCTAGGCGTTGCTATGCTTAGCAATGCTCCCTCTGGCCCTCTTTACAAAAACCTAGTCGAGCAAAAGCTCAGCACCAGCGCTTTTGGTTATGCAGCTGGTCTCAGACAGCCCGGCTATACCTTATTTATGGCTGAGCTCCAAGAGGGCATGAATCAAGATCAGGCCCTGACGGTTCTGAATGAAACCGTCGAGCAGCAAAGCGATCAGCTCACTAGCGAAGACTTAGAGCGTATTCGTAATCAATGGCTGAATAGCTGGGCTCAGGTCTACGCTGATCCTGCTGCGCTAGCCTCTGCGCTGTCAGATAGCGCAGCCGTTGGCGATTGGCGTCTGTTTTTCTGGCAACGCGATCAGGTCGAACAAACAGAGCTCACCACGGTTCAACAAGAACTGCAAAAATGGTTTGTGCCCGATAACCGCACCAATGGTTTATATGTACCTACCGATGCGCCACAACGTGCTCCAACAGCGACCACCCCTGACGTTCAGGCCTTATTAGACGGTTATACCGGCCAAGACACGGCTGACTTAACTGCTATCTTTGAGCCCAGCCCAAACAACATCAATGAATCCACCCTGATTGAACAAATCGACCTAGGTACAGACTTAGGTCAAATCAACGTGGCGCTTTTGGCTAAGCCCACACGTGGTGATCGCGTGAATGGTCTGTTGTCTTTACGCTTTGGCGATCCAGATAGCCTTAAAGGTACCTCCTTTGTGGGTACGGCTGTTGCCGACCTGTTATCACACGGCACACAACAACACAGCCGCCAAGCCATTGAGGATCGTTTTACCGAGCTACAAGCCTCCGTGTACTTCTCTGGTGGTGCGAATGGCGTCGAGGTTAATATAGAAACCACTCGCAATAACTTGCCTGAAGTCATTGCCTTTGTGACAGAAGTTTTACGTGAAGCTAACTTCCCCGCTGCCGAACTGGAAAAATATCAGGCTCAACGTTTAACCCGCATTCATAATGCTCGTACTGAGCCGTCTGCGGTAGCAGCGCAACAATTAGGTCGCCATTTCAACACATGGCCCGAAGACGACATCCGCTATACCCCATCTTTTGAAGAGTCCGCCGAACGCGTTTCTGCTCTAACCCAACCCGCTTTGGCCGAATTCCATGAACGCTTCTATGGCACAGGCGATATCCGTTTTAGTGCAACGGGTAGCTTTGATCCCGAAGCTGTCAAAACCGCACTCAAAACGGGCTTTGCCGACTGGCGTGCTGCCCCTGCCTTTGAGCGTGCCGCTGACCCTTACCAAAAGCTAGACGTTGAACACTTTGTATTGGATACCCCAGACAAGGCCAATGCTTTCTTTATTGAAATGATGCCCTTAGAAATCCAAGACACGGATCCTGACTATGCCGCGCTTTACTTGGCTAATTACCTATTGGGTCAATCGGAAACCTCTAGACTCTGGAATCGCGTGCGCGTCACCGAAGGCTTGTCTTACGATGTGCGTAGTCGTTTGAATATCTCCTCGTACGAACCTAGCTCTAGCTGGACCATTTACGCCATTCATGCGCCTGAAAACTCCGCCAA
>CANQRK010000131.1 GCA_947626245.1 uncultured Paenalcaligenes sp.
ATTAACTCGGTCGGAGGGCGAGGCGAAGAAGCCGTTGATGAACACACAGAAATTCTTGATGCCTTTGCTGCCGGTGACGCCTCTGCAGCCATGTTGGCCATGCGCAAGCACATTGAGTCTGGTTGGGATGTACTTAAATCCATAGGCCAAGACTCCAGCGATACACCTAAAGAGTAATGGTTATTTTTGTATCAGCAGGCTATCTCTGTGATGTGACTTTGATCGGAGCACAGTTCTTTGTATGAGCAGACCATGCCTGCGACACAGTTTTAATCGGGGAGCATGCTCCCCTTTTTCCTGTCTTTGATAAACAGAAATGCAAAAAGCCCAATCCGAAGATTGGGCTTTTTTAAATTTTGGTGGCCTTGGGCGGAATCGAACCACCGACACAAGGATTTTCAATCCTCTGCTCTACCGACTGAGCTACAAGGCCGTTTGGCTTTGTGTTGCACCAAAAACATAACTATATCACAACAAATTTGCTTTTGTCTAGTAAATTAAAAAAATGTTAAAAACAACAGTTTTTGCTACCAGAACGGGCTGAAAAAGAGGATACATTTCTGTTCTCAGCGTTGGGGGATTATAATCATATAATTACAAGTGTGTCACCCTTTTAAATTTTTTTATTTGTGTCCATGTCTATTGATGTCCTCACCTTTGGTCTAAACCATGTTTCTGCACCGGTTTCTGTGCGAGAGCGTGTGACCTTTCCTTTGGATGTAGTGCAGCCCGCGCTTGCGGCGTTACGCTCTACATTTGGATCAGGGGTGCGCGAAGCAGCGATTTTGTCCACCTGTAATCGTACCGAGCTCTACTGTGCGGCCGAGCCGCATGTTATCGAGCATGTACCCAGCTGGATGGCTGATTTCAATAGCTTGCGTTCTGACGACCTGGCTCCGCATTTATACCGTTACGAGCAAAACGAGGCAGTACGTCATGCCTTTAGAGTGGCCAGTGGCCTAGACTCGATGGTGCTAGGCGAGCCTCAAATCTTAGGGCAAATGAAGGACGCGGTACGCGTAGCCAACGAGGCGGGTTCTTTGGGTACGTTATTGCATCAGCTTTTTCAACGCACCTTTGCTGTCGCCAAAGAGGTCCGTACTCAAACGGCCATCGGGGCGCATTCGGTGTCGATGGCAGCGGCTTCGGTGCGATTGGCGCAACGTGTCTATGGCGATTTATCTCAAAGCAATGTGTTATTTATTGGTGCGGGGGAAATGATTGAGCTCTGTGCGGCGCACTTTGCTGCGACGACGCCCAAACACATTATGGTGGCAAACCGTACCGCCGAGCGTGCTAATACGTTGGCCTCTCGCTTTGAAAATGCGCAAACTATGCGTTTGGCCGATTTGCCCGATCGTATTGCTGATTACGATGTCATTATTTCCTGTACGGCCAGTACCTTGCCCATATTGGGTCTAGGTATGATCGAGCGCGCTATTAAACAGCGCCGTCATCGTCCTATCGTGATGGTAGATTTGGCTGTGCCGCGTGATATCGAACCCGAGGTCGCCCGTTTATCCGATGTGTATTTGTATTCTGTTGACGATTTAGGTCGTATGGTGCAAAAAGCCAGCGATGCGCGTCAGGCTGCGGTGGTGCAGGCCGAGTCCATTATTGATACTCGGGTACAAAACTTTATGCATTGGCTACAAAATCGCGAGCTTGTTCCCACTATTGTAGATCTACAAAGCCAAGCACAGCAGGTGTCAGGCTTAGAGCTAGATCGAGCCAAGCGTATGTTAGCTCGGGGTGATGACCCTGCTCAGGTGCTCGATTGGCTTAGTCATAGTCTGCAGCAAAAGTATTTACATGGCCCGCTAACCCAACTGCAGCACAGTCAGGGTGAGCAGCGTCAGCAGCTTTTGCAGCTAGTCCCTCATTTAATTCCATCCTCAACACGTAGTCGCTAGCTCTTTTCTCAAAGGGAACTCGGTGCAATGCATCGCGTAGCGCTATGGCTGTTTAATTTTTAGCAAAAATAATTTATGAAAGACACTATGCGAGATCGGTTAGAGCGACTAGCTCACCGATTAATTGAAGTCGATGCCATGCTTTCTGAGCCAGAGATCGCAACGGATATGGACAATTTTCGCAAGCTTTCTCGTGAACGAGCGGAGCTAGAGCCGGTGGTCGAGGTATTTAATGCGTATGTAGCGACTCAAAGCGACCTCGAAGCGGCTCAAGACATGATGCGTGACCCAGACCTCAAGGAAATGGGCGAGGAGGAGTACCATCTAGCCAAAGAAAGCTTGGTTCAGCTAGAAGACGATCTAGAGTTATTGTTATTGCCTAAAGACCCCGATGATGGGCGCAGTGTGTTTTTAGAGATTCGTGCGGGGGCGGGTGGCGATGAAAGCGCTATTTTTTCAGGCGATTTGTTGCGTATGTATACCCGTTTTGCTGAGCAACAGGGGTGGCGCGTCGAGTTGATGTCTACCAACGCCTCAGAAATGGGTGGCTACAAGGAAGTGATTGCACGTATTGATGGTGATGGCGTATATGGTAAATTGAAATTTGAGTCTGGTACCCATCGTGTACAACGCGTTCCAGAAACAGAGGCGCAGGGGCGAGTCCACACTTCTACGTGTACTGTTGCTATTATGCCCGAGGCTGACGAAGCCGAGGAAATCAACATTAATCCTAGCGATTTGCGCGTTGATACGTTCCGCGCCAGTGGAGCGGGTGGACAGCACGTGAACAAAACGGATTCTGCCGTACGCATTACTCACTTGCCTACGGGCTTGGTAGTAGAGTGCCAAGACGACCGCTCGCAGCACCGTAACCGCGACAAAGCCATGCAGGTGTTGGCTGCGCGTTTAAAAGATCAGCAGTTGCGTGAAATTCACGCTAAAGAGGCTGAACAACGTAAAAGTTTAGTGGGTACTGGCGATCGCTCCGAGCGTATCCGTACCTATAACTACCCCCAAGGGCGCATTACTGATCATCGTATTAATCTCACCATGCATAAATTAAATTACGTGATGGACGGGGATTTAGACGAGTTAATTAATGCGTTATTAACCGAGCATCAAGCCGAACAGTTAGCTGCTTTAGCTAACGAGTAATACGCAGGTAACTATTATGTTGACGTTAAAAGTGGCATTTGCACAAAGCAAATTGCCACGCTTAGAGCAAAAAATGCTCTGGGAGCAGGTCTTAGGGGTGTCTAGATCTTGGCTAATTGCGCATGACACCGATCCTTTACCTGATGAAGCTGTACAGCGTTATTTGGCCCTAGAACAACGCCGTCTCCAAGGTGAGCCTATGGCCTATATTTTGCAGCATCGTGAGTTTATGGGGCATGATTTTAGTGTTAGCCCCGCGGTGCTCATTCCCCGTCCTGAAACAGAGTTGCTTGTTGAGCATGCTCTGGAGCAAATTAAAGACAAGCCGGCGGCGAGGGTATTGGATTTAGGTACAGGGAGTGGAGCGGTAGCGATTTCCATTGCGTTGGCTCGTCCAGATGCGGTGGTGGTGGCGACTGACTTTAGTGCGGAAGCCTTAGTGGTTGCCCGTCAAAATGCCCACAATTTATGTGCCAAGGTCGAGTTTTTGCAGGGGAGTTGGTACGATGCAATAGTAGGGCTGCGACCCGTTGATATTATTGTGTCTAACCCCCCTTATATTGCGGAAAATGATCCCCACTTAGAAGAAGGAGATCTGCGTTTTGAGCCGATAACGGCACTGCGTGCCGCTCAAAATGGGTTAGCAGATATTCGTACAATTATTCGTGGGGCCCGTCCTTATTTAAGCGAGGCAGGCTCCATTTGGCTAGAGCACGGTTGGGACCAAGCGGCCTTGGTGCGCAGTTTATTCGCACACGCCGACTTTAATCAGCCGACTAGCATTTTTGATTTGGCCGGTATTCCTCGTGTCACCGGCGCCTATTCCTGAGGAACATTATGAGTGAAATTCAAAATTTTATCCGTGAAACCGTTACTGAGCACCCTGTAGTGCTTTTTATGAAAGGCACAGCCCAAATGCCTCAGTGTGGTTTCTCTGCTCGTGCCGTGCAAATTTTGCGCGCTGTGGGTTTAACCCAAGTTGTGACTATTAACGTCCTCGACGACGAAGAAGTCCGTGACGGTATCAAAGAATACTCCAGCTGGCCAACCATCCCTCAACTGTATGTTAAGGGCGAATTTGTGGGTGGCTCTGACATCATGACTGAAATGTTCGAGAGCGGCGAGTTGGAAACCTTGCTACGTGAGCATGGTCTAGTTAATGCCTAATCCTAAAAAACGGATTGTGGTGGCAATAACGGGCGCTACAGGCGCCCTTTATGCCACTCGTACCTTGCACTGGTTGCGTCAATTGCCGCAGGTGGAAACACATCTTATTGTTTCTCCGGCGGCAGTTTTGAATGCGCAGCACGAACTCACAATGCAACGCAGTGAACTCTTTGAGTTGGCTGATGTGGTACACAATTTCAAAGACGTCGGGGCCACGGTAGCTAGCGGTAGTTTTAAAACGGATGGCATGATTATTGTGCCGTGTTCCATGCGTACCTTGGCGGCTGTCGCACACGGTTTGGCCGATAACTTGATTACGCGTGCAGCCGATGTGGTGCTTAAAGAACGTCGCCGTTTAGTCATGGTGGTTCGAGAAACACCGTTTAATTTGGCGCATTTGCGCAATATGACGGCAGTCACCGAAATGGGGGCCGTAGTATTTCCCCCTTTGCCTGCTTTTTATTTTCAGCCCAAAACTATCACTGAGTTGGTGGATCATAGTGTGCTGCGTATGCTAGAGCATTTGGGGCTTGAGATGAGTGGGCCAGAGTGGGCTGGTTTGTAGCACGTGAGTTATAAATACTAATACGAATTTCTGAGGAGCAACAATGAGTTACGTTACGATTACCACTGCTGATGGCAAGCAAATGAAAGCCTTCGAAGCATTAGCCCAAGATAAAAATGCCCCCGGCCTGATCTTGATTCAGGAAATCTTTGGGGTGAACTCATCCATGCGACAATTAGCTAAAAATTGGGCTGAGCGTGGCTTTAATGTGTGGTGTCCCGATTTATTTTTTCGCTCCGAGCCCGGTTTGGAATTAGATCCAACCAATCAGTCTCAGTTCCAGTTAGGCGTTGAACTGATGCAGGAAATGGATGTGGAGGTGAGCCTGGGCGATTTAGAAAGTGCACGTGCGCAATTGGCTAAAAAGCTAGGCCACGACCGTATCGCCAGTGTGGGTTACTGCATGGGTGGGCGTTTGGTGGTGTTGTTTGCTAATCAAAGCCCCATTAAGGCCGCCGTTAGTTATTATGGGGTTAGCTTGGAAAATACCCTGCCTAACATTGGCACCCACGCCGCACCGACCTTGTTGCACATTGCCGAACTAGACGCCTATGTGCCAGCAGAAACGCGTGCCGTGATTGAGGCCGATGTAGCACAACGTGCTGGTTGGGAGTCTTATGTTTATGCCGACTGCGATCACGCTTTTGCGCGTCCTAATGGCATGCATTATCACGCAGATGCCGACCAGCTCGCCATCGAGCGTACTCAATCTTTCCTCAAAAAACACCTCTAATTCTGTAAAGGAGGCTATGCCTTTTGTACGAGGAGGCCACGCCTCCGATACAGGGTTCGCTTCCTTTGCCGCTTCCCGTTTACGATCTCACTAAGCAGTGCTCACTCGCCTTGCTCGTACAGGGGGATTAGTATGGGTTGTGGGGTGCGTTGGTGGTGTGAATGGCTGAGCGGTTCAGCGCGGAGCGAACGCAGTGAGTGAGCACTGCTTAGCGAGGCCATCACACCACCAACGTAAAGAACAAAGAATAAAAAACACAACGACACCGCAGGCAAAGAGAAGCTATCCTCCGAATCGTTGGCTGAGTTCTTTAATAGAGCTAACGCGCCAGTCTATGTAGGGCGCACGACCAGCGTATTGGGATGAAAAAGGCGTTGCGGGGTGGGCGAAGTGTACCGTCTG
>CANQRK010000132.1 GCA_947626245.1 uncultured Paenalcaligenes sp.
GACAAAAATAGCTTTCCAGCAGGGTCTTCTATTAAACGCTTATAAAAGAACACAGCCAACTCTTCACTATGCCTAGTGACGATGCCTTTGATCAACAACCGTACATCTTCGGGATACAACAAAATAGATTCACGCCATTCTGACGCTAGAAATGAAAGAGCAGAGTTGGACATACAGCCTCTTGGTAACGGATGAATTTATGCATTTCAAGTACAAATCAAAGCCTCAGCCATTCTGACATGGGTTGTCATAGCTGTCATTTATTATAATCGCCCAGCCTAAGGCCTACGCACTTATCTCTACAGCCACTTTAAGCTCAGTTTCATAGAAAAAACAACACGTCTTAATCCACTCAAAATAGTCCTTTTGTGACTCATTTTAACCCTATTAAACCTCGAAGAGCCTGTGGATAACCTCTACAGAGCACTTTGTGGATAACCTGTGGATGGTTTCTGCATAACTTCAGACTTATGCAGAACTCAAAAAGTTGTCCACAATCCATACATTTTTACCCACAGGCTTATCCAAAGGTTAAATCATAGGATAAACAATTGATATACCACTGTTTTTTAGAGTTATTCGACTTATCCACAGGCTCCCATTATAAACACCATTAATATATATAAATTATAAACAAGAGATAAAGAACAACTTGCAGGAACCAGAAAACGAGACAGCTTGATTGAGATAACAAAACAGCTACTTTGTGAAACAAATGATGCTCAATGCAGGTTTTCATGCCTAAACTACCTTTATGTTTTTTTGACAACGAGTATGGTTTTGTAGGACAATCTAGTCTACTCGTTCAGCAACATCCACCTCCTCATTTGAATATTTTGCTTTCCCATGCCTCAAAACTTCCCTCTGGTACAGACTTATCCACAAAATCAATTAGCTGTCCTCTGGGTTTACATTGTGAAAAATTCGTTATAAATCAATGGTTTAAGGTGGGTTTTTAAAAAGCCCTTTATTTTCCCTAGTTTTTCGCTTGCTTACTCCACAGAGTTATCCACAGCGTTGATTTTGAACCCTAAGTGCTTGAATCCACTACGCAACACTCATACGAAGAAATCAGTATTTGTGGGGTGAGCGCACTATAATGGTTATTTTGATTTTTCTTAATTTAAACAATGAACTACACAGATTCGTTTGATGTAATTGTAGTTGGCGGTGGGCATGCAGGCACAGAGGCCGCATTAGCAGCTGCTCGTGCAGGAGCCTCTACTCTTTTACTTACACATAACATTGATACATTGGGACAAATGTCTTGCAATCCGTCTATTGGCGGCATTGGTAAAGGTCATTTAGTCAAAGAAATTGATGCCCTGGGTGGGGCTATGGCTTTGGCTACTGACAAGGCTGGAATTCAATTTCGTATTTTGAATCAGTCCAAAGGACCTGCTGTACGTGCTACACGCGCGCAGGCTGACCGTTCTTTGTATCGATCTGCTATTCGTCAAGTCATCCAGAACCAACCGAATCTCACTGTATTTCAACAAGCGGTAGACGATTTAATTTTACAAGGTGATCAGGTAGTAGGGGTAGTTACCCAAATTGGCTTACGTTTTGCTGCCAAAGCCGTCGTATTGACGGTAGGAACCTTTTTAAATGGGCGTATTCATGTAGGGTTAGATAATTATTCAGGTGGGCGTGCTGGAGATCCCCCCTCAATTACTTTGGCCCAACGTTTAAAAGAACTCGCTTTACCTCAGGGACGTTTAAAAACAGGAACTCCTCCTCGTATTGATGCGAACACGATTGATTTCTCACGCCTAGAGAAACAACATGGTGATACTAACCCTACACCTGTTTTTTCCTATTTAGGTAATGCAGATATGCATCCCAAGCAGTTGCCTTGCTGGATTACGTATACCAATGAACGTACGCACGACATCATTCGTTCGGGGTTAGATCGATCTCCTATGTACAGTGACGAAGGCACTATTGAGGGCGTAGGGCCCCGTTATTGCCCGTCTATAGAGGATAAAATTCATCGCTTTGCTGACAAGACTAGCCATCAAGTTTTCTTAGAGCCCGAGGGCTTAACCAGTACGGAAATCTATCCTAATGGCATCTCTACTAGCTTGCCATATGACATTCAAATAGGGATTGTCCATAGCTTGCCAGGTCTAGAGCAAGCGCGTATTGTGCGCCCTGGATATGCGATTGAGTATGATTATTTTGATCCTCGATCATTGAAACCTACTTTAGAAACCAAGTTCCTTAATGCCTTGTTTTTTGCTGGGCAAATTAATGGAACAACAGGCTACGAAGAGGCGGGTGCTCAAGGATTATTGGCAGGTATTAATGCCGTAAGGCTTGCCCGAGATCAAGAGCAGTGGTATCCAAAACGCAATGAGGCTTACTTAGGTGTGTTAGTCGATGACTTGATTACACGTGGTGTTACCGAGCCTTATCGCATGTTTACTTCCCGTGCTGAATATAGACTTTCTTTGCGAGAGGATAATGCAGACGTACGCTTAACAGAAATAGGACGTCAGTTAGGTGTAGTGGATGATATTCGTTGGGATGTGTATAACCGTAAACGTGATGCTGTTGAGGCTGAAATTCAGCGATTAAAAACAACGTGGATTAATCCACGACTTGTTTCACGTGAAACACAAGAGGCTGTTTTAGGGCGTAGTATTGAGCGTGAATATGCCTTGTACGACTTGCTGAAACGGCCTGAAATGCATTATCAAAATTTATTCGATCTAGTAAGAGCCGAAGATGCGACGGCTATTTTGGTGGATAATCATTTAGATAGCACAGTGGTTAATCAGGTTGAAATCGAGGTGAAGTACGAAGGTTATGTTGCCAGACAACAAGTCGAGGTAACAAAGCAAGCTGCACTAGAGGAAACAAAAATCCCTACTGATTTTGACTATAGTAAAATATCGGGTTTATCGAATGAAGTGGTAATCAAGCTTAAAGCAGCTGCTCCGGAAACGGTAGGGCAGGCTAGTCGAATTTCAGGTGTTACCCCTGCTGCGATTTCTGTTTTGCTTGTTTATATTAAGCGCTTATCGTCTACTCGAGGAAAGTAATGGATTTACATAGCTATAGGCAGCGTCTCACAGAGGCTGCCCAAGCTTTAGGTTTAAGCTTGGATTCTGCTCAAAAAGAAACGTTGCTCAAATACTTACAGCAAATGCAACGTTGGAACCGTACTTACAACCTAACAGCTTTGCGCGACCCTGATTTAATGCTAGTGCAGCATGTGTTTGATAGTTTATCGGTAGTGCCAGCCATACAAGCATTAGCTCAGCAACTGGGTAAAAACGATTTGACTATTGTTGATGTAGGGTCAGGCGGTGGTTTGCCAGGGGTTGTGTTAGCAACCTCTTGTTCCACGTGGAACATTCATTGTATTGATGCGGTAGAAAAGAAAATGGCCTTTGTTCGACAAATGTCTGCCGTTTTATCTTTACCTAATTTAAAAGCGCATCATATCCGAATAGAACAAGCCGATAGTTTTAATGCTGATGTAATTATCTCTAGAGCTTTTGCCTCTTTAGTCGATTTTGTTAATTTGTCGGAAAAGCATATTGCTCCAACAGGGCAAATCATTGCTATGAAAGCAAAATACCCAACCGAAGAAATAATAGAGCTAGAAACTAAAACCGACTGGCGTGTGGAATCTATATTAGAATTAGAGGTACCTGAGTTAAACGCCGAGCGTTGTCTAGTCTATTTAAAAAAAGGGTAGGGTATGAGCTCTAAAAAAACCAGCCATGTGTTTTGTATAGCAAATCAAAAAGGAGGTGTAGGTAAAACTACAACTAGCATTAACTTGGCTGCAGCGCTTAGTGCGTTGAAAAAAAAGGTTCTGCTGATTGATCTAGATCCGCAAGGTAATGCTTCTATGGGCAGTGGTGTAGATAAGCAAACGTTAGAGCTCAGTGTTTATCAGGTTTTGATTGGGGCAAATACGATTGATGAGTGCAAGCAACGCTCTGAGAGTGGTGGCTACGATGTATTAGCGGCAAATAGAGAGCTCTCTGGCGCGGAAATTGATCTGGTACAGATGGATAACCGTGAGATGCAATTAAAGCAAGCCATTGCTCAAACTAAAACGCATTATGATTTCATTTTAATTGATTGCCCTCCTACCTTATCGTTACTGACTCTAAATGGATTGGCTGCTGCGCAAGGAGTTATTATTCCTATGCAGTGTGAATACTTCGCCCTCGAAGGTCTATCTGATCTAGTCAATACTATTAAGCGCGTTTATAGAAACATTAATAGTGAGCTTGAACTCATCGGTTTATTGCGTGTTATGTTTGATCAGCGTATTACATTGCAGAGACAGGTTTCTGAGCAAATCGAGCATCACTTTGGTGATAAAGTGTTTACGACTAAAATTCCACGAAATGTGCGTTTGGCTGAAGCTCCTAGTCATGGAGTGCCTGGCGTCATTTATGATAAAAATTCACGTGGAGCCAAAGCTTATATGGATTTTGGCCGAGAATTAACTAAACGCTTAAAAACGAAGTAAAAGGATTTTCCTATGGCGACTGCACGTAAAACAAAAGGCTTGGGGCGAGGGTTAGAAGCATTACTAGGCCAAGATGCTGATATTCTAGATGGGCTAGGTAAAAATCCTGAGCAGATCGAAGGGGTAAAACCCATTGCGTTAAAACAGATTCAGGCAGGTAAGTATCAGCCCCGTACCTTAATGGATGAAGGCGCACTAAACGAGCTAGCCGACTCGATTAAAAGCCAAGGGTTGATGCAGCCTATTTTGTTGCGACCTATTAAAAAAACAGGTGCGGTGAAATATGAAATCGTGGCCGGAGAGCGTCGCTTTCGAGCAGCGGAAATAGCAGGCTTAAAAGAAATACCTGCGTTGGTCCGCGACATCGAAGACAAAAACGCCGCTATTATGGCTTTGATTGAAAATATGCAGCGCGAGGATTTAAACCCCCTCGAAGAAGCCCAAGGTGTGAAGCGTCTAATAGATGAGTTTGGCTATACGCACGAACAAGCTGCTCAGGCCATTGGCCGTTCCAGATCTGCTACCAGTAATTTATTGCGTTTGGTTAATTTGGCTGAGCCAGTTCAGACCATGCTGTTGGCAGGTGATATTGATATGGGGCATGCACGTGCTTTGCTATCCCTAGAGCCTGCGGCTCAGATCATGTTAGCAAATGAAGTGGTAGCTCGTCGTTTAACTGTTCGAGAAACAGAGCGTTTGGTGAATCGCTTTTTGGCCGGTGAGCTAGATGCTGAAAAAAATGGTGCGTCGCAGCAAAAACAAAAAAGTGCAGATGTACGACGCTTTGAAAGCATCCTGGCCGATTTCTTAGGAACATCGGTACAAATTAAAGCCAATGCAAAAAACAAAGGGTATTTGCAAATTTCTTTTCAGGACTGGGATCACTTGAATGATCTTTTAGATCGCCAAGGATTATTAAAGTTATTTAATCAATAGTATTATTAAATTGAGATAGCCAAAAGCCTGTGAATATTCACAGGCTTTTTTTGCTTGACAGTTTTCTTTTCTAGTGCAATAATTATGTCTTTGGTTGCTTGTCAATAACAGCCAAATATCGCTTGACACTGCTCTATGTGTTGGGCATAATCTCTAGTCTGAATATGGTGGGATACCCAAGTGGCTAACGGGGGCAGATTGTAAATCTGTTGGCTTACGCCTACGTAGGTTCGAATCCTACTCCCACCACCAAAATTCTTAGCGTTACACAACTTTGTGTTTCCGGGTTGAATAAAGAATCGCCTGCGGGTGTAGCTCAATGGTAGAGCAGAAGCCTTCCAAGCTTAAGACGAGGGTTCGATTCCCTTCACCCGCTC
>CANQRK010000133.1 GCA_947626245.1 uncultured Paenalcaligenes sp.
ATATCTAAGACGGATGAGCCTCGATTTTCCAAGTGGGCCGCCATGGCAACAATAGCACCGATAGTCACGACGCCTGTACCACCAATACCGGCAACAATTAGGTTGCAGGCTGTCGGTGCGCCTTGGGCCTGAATGCTATTACGCAAGGCCTCGGTAAAGTGTTTTTTTAAAGTTTGGCTATCTAGGCCAGTAGCTTTTTTGGGTTCGGCGCCTAAGACAGAGACAAAACTAGGACAGAAGCCCTCTGCACAGCTGAAGTCTTTGTTGCAGCTCGATTGGTCGATGGTACGTTTGCGACCTAGCTCTGTTTCCAAGGGAACGATGGATAAGCAATTGGATTGCACTCCACAGTCACCACAGCCTTCACAGACCTCGGCGTTAATCACAATACGGCGTGACGGATTGGGGAAATCATTTTTTTTACGGCGACGACGTTTTTCGGCAGCACAGGTTTGATCGTGAATCAGCACAGTTACGCCGGTGATGTCACGTAGCTCGCGCTGCAAACGATCTAATTCGCGACGATGAAATACCTGAATGCCGGTGGGAAGCTCGACTTCCTTGTAGCGCTCGGGCTCGTCAGTGGTGATGACCACTTTTTTAACACCTTCACCCAAGACTTGTTGGCAAATACGAGGTACAGAAATGGGGCCATCTACGGGTTGTCCGCCTGTCATGGCGACCGCATCGTTAAACAAAATTTTATAGGTGATATTCGCTTGGGCGGCGACCGCTTGGCGTATGGCTAAATAACCCGAGTGAAAATACGTGCCTTCGCCCATGTTTTGAAAAATGTGGGCGTTATCCATAAAGGCCGATGCGCCGACCCAGTCTGTCCCTTCGCCACCCATCTGAGTTAAGCCCTGAGTATGACGATCCATCCATGATGCCATATAGTGACAACCTACTCCGGCCAGAGCTTTGCTGCCTTCAGGGACTTTAGTGGAGCTGTTGTGTGGGCAGCCAGAACAAAAATAGGGCCGACGGCTTAGACCAAAGCTATCTAGTGCTTTGACGGTGGGGGCGGGGCAGGAGGTAGGTGTGTGATCTCGTTCTAGGAGATCCAGTTGATGCAGCCACGTTCCTAGGGCTTGTTCTATGGAAAGGGGGCTTAGTTGACCAAAGCGTGAAATGAGGTCGTGTTGATGCTTGTCTTTTTTACCGTGAACACGGATATTGAGGCCAGCATCAAATAAAATTGTTTTGATTTGTGCTTCGACAAAGTCGTCTTTTTCTTCAATGACTAGAAGATGGTCTAGTCCTTCAGCGAAGGTTAATAGAGCCTCGGTTTCTAGGGGCCAAACCAAGCCGATTTTGTAGTGGCGTAATGCGGGTAGAGTGGTACGCTGCTGCAAGTGAGTGATGGCTTCTAGCGTATCAATGGTGCTTTTGCCGGTGGTAATAATACCGATTTTGGCTTCTGGTGCCGAGTCTAACAGTTTATCTAAAGGGTAGGTGCGCGCAAACTCTTGGACAGCAACTAGACGGCTTTCCATATTTTGTTCGATTTGCGGCGTTAAAAAGGGTTTTGCATCATAACTGCGCGCATGAATTGACGGGGTATAGGCCAGATCAAATGAAGGAACGTCTAAAATATCAAAAGCACGTCCGCTTTCTACGGTTTCAGTAATGGCTTTAAAGGCCACCCAGGCGCCCGAATAGCGTGATAATGCCCAACCCCATAGGCCAAAGTATTCGTATTCTTCTACCGAGCTAGGGTGTACGATAGGCATACGGAGGTGACGTAGCGCGTGCTCGCTGCGGTGTGGAATCGAGGAGGACACACCCACGTGGTCATCGCCCACTACGACTAATACACCGCCTTTATGACTGGCGCCGGCAGCATGTCCATGATGCAAGGCATCGCAGGCACGATCGACGCCTGGGCCTTTGCCATACCACATACCAAACACCCCTTCGACTTGTTTGTTGGGGTGGGTGTCTAGCTGTTGTGTGCCCATCATCATGGTGGCGGCCAAGTCTTCGTTAATCGCTGGTTGAAAACGAATGCGGGCCTGTTCTAGTTCTTTGCTATGGCGCCATAGGGTAGAGTCCACCCCTCCCAATGGCGAGCCACGATAGCCCGAAATAAAACCGGCAGTATGTAGTCCAGCAGCCTGATCGCGTCGTGCTTGGCTTAATAACATGCGTAACAGGGCTTGGGTGCCAGTTAGAAAAATGCGGCCCGAGGTGGCGGTTAGGTTGTCTCTTAGTTTGTAGTCTAAATTTATTGTATTACGCATGATGAATACCTCCATGAACACAACTACCATCTTAAGTGTAAACACGGGGTTTTTCTTTGCGTTTTTATTGCGTAAATTCCCCTATAAGCGAAACAAATATTTCACTTGGTAAGATAAATGGATTTAATTAACTTAAAAATATTGGATCACTTGCAAAAAGAGGGTAGATCCTCTGCGCAGCAGGTGTCTGAGCAGGTGGGGTTGTCTGTTGCACCCGTGTGGCGCCGTATTAAGGCCCTAGAGGAACAGAAAGTGATTACTGGCTATCATGCCGTGGTGGATCGCAACAAGGTAGGTTTACAAAGCTGTATGTTTGCTCAGATTAGTCTGGATAGGCATTCGGCTAATATTGTGGATAATTTCATCCAAGCGGTACGCGAAACGCCAGAGGTGTTGGCCTGTTATGCGGTAACAGGGGATGCGGACTTTTTATTAAAAATTGTGGTCCCTAGCCCAGAAAGTTATGATGATTTTATGCACCGATTTTTCTTTAATCTACCTGGTGTGCGTCAAACACGAACCATTGTGGTGCTGAAGGAAATTAAAAACCAACTGCAGTTACCGCTATTTTAAACTGTGTGTTTGATGCTGATTTTACAAGGACAAGCTGTATGAAACCGTTGCGTATGTGGCGCGTCGTGGTGGGAGTGGTTTTGGGTGGAGTGCTTGCGGCGTGTACGTCTTTTCCGCCGCCACCTGTTACGCCAGAACCCCCTGAAAAAATGACATGTACTCCGTTGCCTGCTGGTGAGCCTTTAGTAGGCAATTGGCTAAGTACACGTCAAGAAAATGGGGTGGTAGGAGAGTTGCGCACGTTGTTTACTCTGCAGGCCGATGGCAGCATGTTGTATACCGAGCAAATTAAACGCCCCCGTCAGCCGTCTCAGGGGCTGAGTGAAAGCGGATGTTGGTGGCGAGAGGGCGAGCAACTGGTGTTGCGCACGCTAGATTCCAATGGGTTGCCAGTGGATACCGAGGATCCGATTTATGAAAATCGTTATGTGGTGACGCATAGTAGCGCTGATAAGCTACGTTTGCGAGGCATGGATGGGGTGCAATACAGCACAAACAGGACGTCTCAAGGTTATAGATTGCCCTTTTAAGCCATAGCCCCCTGTTGGGGGCTATGTTTTTTTTAAGCCTATAGACGGCTTTGTAGGCGTGTTAGAACGGTGTCTTTGCCTAATAACGCCAGTACGGCATCAATGGCGGGTGTTTGTTTTTGCCCTGTCACGGCAACGCGCAAGGGAATACCCAACTGAGGCATTTTTGCATTGTTTGCGCTTAGGGTTTCTTTAATGGTCGCACTTAGGGTTGCCGTATCCCATGTTTCGAGTGCTGCCGCACGTTGAGCAAAGTCAGCCAAGAGCACTTTGGCGCTGTCTGTCAGTACTTCGGCTTGAAGCTCGGCAGTAGCTGGGCTAAAGGGGCTACAGAACATCAGGGCGCCTTGGGCTAGATCATTCAGTGTTTCAGCACGGGCTTTTAATAGATCCATAACGGCTGCTAGGTCGGCTGCAGCAGGGTTGCCTCCTAGTTGCTCTATACGAGGTGCGACTAGCTGAGCTAAGTCCGCATTGTCACGTTGCTTAATATAATGAGCATTGACCCAGTTTAATTTTTTAGGATCCCATTGGGATGCTGAGCGGCTGAGGTTTTTGGCATCAAACCACTCAATAAATTGCTCGACCGAGAAAATTTCGTCATCGCCATGACTCCAGCCTAAACGAGCTAAATAGTTCACCATGGCTTCGGGCAGATAACCCTGGACATCATAATCCAAAATACTGACAGCACCATGACGCTTGGATAGTTTTTCGCCATCTGGACCTAAGATCATGGGGACATGGCCGTATACAGGGACTTCAGCGCCTAGGGCTTCGAGAATCACAATTTGACGGGGGGTGTTGTTAACATGGTCATCACCACGAATGACATGGGTAATGCCCATATCCCAGTCATCGACTACTACACAGAAGTTATACGTAGGGGTGCCGTCTGCGCGGGCAATAATTAGGTCATCGAGCTCATCGTTAGCAATGGTAATACGACCTTTGACCATGTCCTCCCAGCTGGTCACGCCAGATTGTGGGGTTTTAAAGCGCACTACAGGTTGGCGGTCAGCGGGGACAGCGGGCAAGGTTTTATCGGCTTCGGGGCGCCACGTACCATCGTAACGAGGCTTTAGACCCAAAGCACGGGCTTTTTCGCGCATGGCTTCGACTTCTTCGGGGCTGCTGTAGCAATAGTAGGCATGCCCGGATTCAAGCAACTGAGCAATGGCTTCTTTGTGGCGTGCATTGCGTTGCATTTGATAAAACGGGCCTTCGTCAGCTTGCATGCCGAGCCAGTCCATGCCTAGTAAAATGGCCTCGACGGCTTCGGGAGTGGAGCGCTCTAAGTCGGTGTCCTCGATGCGTAATACAAATACACCCTGATGATGACGAGCAAATGCCCATGAGAACAAAGCGGTACGCGCGCCACCTAGGTGCAAATAACCGGTTGGTGAGGGGGCGAAGCGTGTACGAATAGTAGTAGTCATAAATGAATAGCAATCAAAAGAGGAGGATGCCCTGCAAAGCGGACAAGTTCTTTTTATTTTAATAGACTGTTAGGTATTACGCAGAACAAACTGAAAAGAAAACACACTATGGGTCATTGTTATGATAGTACGACATCGTCTTGCCGCTTTATTTGATCCTGAGTTGGCCTTGGTGGTTGCCAGCGCCGACGTACCTTGTCCGGTCCATTTTGGGCCCGACGTTACCGTGCAAACCGTGTGCTTTGAGCCTACTCAGACATGGCAAGGGCTGACTCCACTAATTAAGCGTTTGGATCTGGCGGTGGTCTGCGTGCAAACCGAGCATTTGCTTGAGGTATTGTTGCAGCTAGAGCCATATCGTCCGCGTGCCTTGGTTTTGCTTACGCATCCCACGAATCAACCTTACGATGACAGGTTGACGCAGCAGATCCAAGACTGGGCTCAGCAGCAGCATTGTCTGGTGTTGGGGCCACGCACCTTTGGTTTTATGCGACCGGGCTCACAGCTAAATGTCAGTATTCAGCCCACCTTGCCACAGGCCGGTAATATTGCCGTGGTGTCACAGTCACGCACCATTACGACCGCTTTGTTGGATTGGAATGAAAATGCACAGGTTGGTTTTTCTACCGTGGTGGACATGGGAGAGGAGGCGGGCGTGGACTTGGCCGCCGTGATGGACTATTTAGCGGTAGACCCTGAGACGGACAGTATTGTGTTGTATTTACACAGTCATCCTCAGTCTAGACAGTTTGCTAGTGCAATTTATGCCGCCTCAGCCGCTAAGCCCATTATTGTGCTTAAGGCTGGGGACCTGAGCGATGCGCCTGAGTTGCGAGCGCGCGAAGAGGTCTTTAGTGCGTTGATTCGTCGGGTGGGGGCGATACGGGTGCGTTATTTGTTGCAGTT
>CANQRK010000134.1 GCA_947626245.1 uncultured Paenalcaligenes sp.
GTACCCATTTAGCGAAAGTCGTGGCCAGTTTGACAAAAAAGGGCTATCTGAATGGGGTTAGGGGCAAGCATGGCGGCTTAAATTTGGCTAGACCCCCAGAGAAAATTAATGTGGGCGAGCTGGTTGTTGCACTAGAACCCTTAGATATTGTGGAGTGTTTTGGAAGTAAAAATACCTGTGTGCTTAGTCCACATTGTGTATTACAACAAGCCATTGCGCAGGCTAAAAAAGCATTTATAGATACCTTGAAAACCTATACGTTGGCTGATTTAGCAGGGACCTTTCCTTTAGGGTTTGAGACGTCTAGTAGGCCATGTTAGGCAGACTAAACACGCAATAATCAGCCCAATACCTGCCCAACCGAGTCCAGCCAAACGCTCGCCTACGATGGCTACTGCCAATACGGCTGCGACTACGGGCTCTAGAAGACTAATGGTTACCGCTGTACTGGCCGGTATTTGTGCTAGTCCATAGCCAAAACATAAATAACCGAAAAACATGGGGATTAGGGCCATATATAGCCCTACCGCCATATTTTGCCAAGAGTCTAAAAACGCAGCGCCGGTTAGGGTAAGCACAGGCATTAATAAAAGACCACCTAGACCGAAAATAGAACCCATCGCAGCGCGAGCAGGTAAACCCGTTTGAATTAAACGCCGTGATACCCACGAATACAACGCATAGGTAAAGGCGGCGATTAGCCCAAGCACAATGCCGCCTATGGCATTGGAAGACAGATCGCTATGGCTATTGGTGGGGTTTTCTGCTAGGCATAATAAAATAATGCCACTTAGTCCTAAGGTGGTGGCCAGTACCCAGCGTTGACTGAGTCTAGCGTTATCAAGCAGGCGCTCAATTAAAAAGGACAAAATGGGCGCAGCTCCTATGGAGACCACGGTACCAATGGTGACGCCGGCCAAACGCATTGAGCTATAAAAGGCTAAAGGGTAAATAGCCACAGCCAACCCACCCAGTAATACGTAATTCTTTTTTTTGTAGAGTTGTTGACGATGAGTACGTAGAGGACGCCATGCCAACGAGGCTTGCAGTAATCCGCCTAATCCCATGGCCGCCGCACCTATAGCTAGGGCATTTACCGTAGGGGCAAAGGTAGCCGAGACGCCGGTCGTTCCCCATAAAACAGAAGCGATGATCACACAGAGTACGCCTATGGCATAAGGGGAAAAAGAGAGCGGCATAACGAGTTAGTCGTGAGGTAGGGTACGTTGTAGGGACGGGCGTTCGGATATATGCGTAAACCATGCAGCCAGTTTTGGGTGATAGGTACGCCAGTCTTTGTGGGGGAAATGATAATCTAAATAGCCCAGTAAGCAGGCGATAGCAATAGCGCCCGCATGAAAGTGGGGGCTATCTAAATGACGCAGCCATTTATACTCTAAGTCGTAAAGACCGCTGTTGATCTTTTGCATGTGACTGCAGTGCCATTGATGCCAATAAAGCTCTTTGGGGCGCCAAACGTTTTCTGCATAACACAATAGGCTCGCATCAAGCATGGCGTCAGCTAGCGCCTCGAGGGTGAGAATGGCAAAGCGGTCTGTGCCTGAATAGACCGACTCGCCTCCGGTAGTCAGCTGATCCACGTATTGAGTGATAACTCGGCTATCAAATAAGGCAGCGCCACTGGGTGTGAGGGCGCAAGGTAATTGCCCTGTGGGGTTTACAGCAAGTAACTCAGGATCTGGGTGTAGAGGATGAGTTGAAATGGGCAGGAGTTCGATTTTGTCGTGAACGTCGCGCTCCCAAGCTGTCACTAGAACTTTGCGAACGTAGGGAGAAGCGGGAGAATAAAACAGTTTCATCGTTGTCTCCTTTAAATAGAAAAGTTACTCCGTGTCTTTTTACTTTACAAGAAGATGTTCTTTCACGGTTGGAAAACCTGCAGTTTTCTGTTTTCCAATAGAGAGGTTAGTATTAACCCCAATTATATAGGGTGATTTGCTATAAAAGCGCAATGAAAAGGATAGTGTATGATGAAAGAGAATGACTAAATACGCTGAAGCCTTGCCTAGTTGCTAGTGTCTAGGGCGTGCGGGTTGAGGCCAGCGCAAATCACCGCTCACGGAGGTCTAGTATGTCCCATCCTAATAGCTTCAAGGCTAGTCAGTCCCTAACGGTAGGCACCAAAAACTACCACATCTATCAGCTTAGCGCACTCCAAGATCAGGGTTTAGACGTTCACCGTTTACCTTATGGCTTAAAAATTCTTCTAGAAAACTTGCTACGTACCGAAGATGGTGTGAATGTGACTGCCGATCATATTCGTTTTTTAGCTAGTTGGGACCCTCAAGCTGAGCCTGATTATGAAATTGCGTTTAGTCCAGCGCGCGTGGTTTTGCAGGATTTTACCGGCGTACCCGCTGTGGTGGATTTGGCCGCTATGCGAGAGGCCATGGCGCAATTAGGCGGCAATCCGCAGCGTATTAATCCGTTGGTTCCCGTCGAGTTAGTTATTGATCACTCGGTCATCGTGGATGATTTTGCTCACAATCAGTCGTTTCAGCGCAATGTGGAAATTGAATATCAGCGCAACCTAGAGCGCTATCAGTTTTTACGCTGGGGACAAGATGCCTTTGATAATTTTAAAGTGGTACCACCAGGCACGGGTATTGTGCATCAGGTTAACTTAGAGTATTTATCTCGAGTGGTTTTTACTCAAGACCAAGAAGGGCAGCTTCACGCCTATCCAGATACCTGTGTAGGGACAGATTCTCATACCCCTATGGTTAATGGCTTAGGTGTGGTGGCTTGGGGAGTAGGGGGGATTGAGGCCGAAGCCGCCATGCTAGGGCAGCCTATTTCTATGCTCATTCCACGGGTGGTGGGCTTTAAGCTAACCGGTAGTTTGCCTGATGGGGTAACGGCCACTGACTTGGTGCTGACCATTACCGAAATGTTGCGCAAGCACGGTGTGGTGGGCAAGTTTGTCGAGTTCTATGGGCCGGGGGTTAGTGCTGTGCCGCTGGCAAACCGGGCTACCATTGGCAATATGAGCCCTGAGTACGGCTCCACGGTGTCTATGTTCCCTATTGACGAGGAAACTCTCAAGTACTTGACGCTTACGGGTCGTAGCTCAGAGCAAGTTGCTTTGACCGAGGCTTACGCCAAGGCACAAGGCCTATGGCACGATCCTTTACACGAACCAGTTTACTCTGAATACCTCGAGCTAGACCTATCCTCTATTGTGCCCTCTATTGCTGGGCCTAAGCGTCCCCAAGACCGCGTGCCGTTAACTTCAGCCCAGTCGGCTTTCCGAAAAGAGTTATCCGTGCTGCAGGGGGATAAAAATGATAGTGGGGTAGATGAGGCCTCTAAAGAGTCTTTCCCTGCATCCGATGCGCCTTCTTTGCGCCAACCCGAGCGCACGGCGTCATGTGTGGTGGTATCCCAAGACAGCGGTACACGTTACGAGTTTAAAGACGGTGCCATAGTGATAGCAGCCATTACGTCGTGTACCAATACCTCTAATCCTAGCGTAATGATTGCCGCCGCTTTGGTGGCTAAAAAAGCCCATGAAAAAGGGTTGACCCGTAAACCTTGGGTTAAAACCAGTTTGGCACCGGGGTCCCGGGTGGTCACTGATTATTATCAGCGCGCTGGCCTAACCCCGTATTTAGATGCATTGGGCTTTAATTTAGTGGGCTATGGATGTACTACATGTATTGGTAACTCTGGCCCCTTAATTCCTGAGGTCGCTGCGGCTATAGATGAAAACGATCTGACGGTGGCATCGGTATTATCAGGAAACCGCAACTTTGAAGGGCGTATTCACCCTCAAGTCAAAATGAACTATTTGATGTCGCCGCCTTTGGTTGTGGCCTATGCGATTGCTGGCACCATGAACATCGATTTGCAAAAAGCGGTATTGGGTCATGATCAACAGGGCAAAGAGGTCTATTTACACGATATTTGGCCTTCTACCGCTGAGATCCAAGCGGTGATTGATGAAGTGATTGCCGAAGACATGTATAGCGCAGGTTACCAAGACGTCTTTGCGGGCGATGCTCGTTGGCAAGCTTTAGCGACTCCGAGTAGTGAGCAGTTCGAGTGGGATCCTCAATCCACCTATGTTCGTCACCCACCATACTTCGAAGGGATGCCGGCGCAACCCAACCCCGTAACGGATATTCACGGTGCTCGTGTGTTGGCCAAGTTAGGTGACTCGGTAACCACTGACCATATCAGCCCAGCAGGGGCTATTGTTGATATGACTCCTGCCGCCTTATATTTGAAATCACACGGTATTGAGCCTCATGACTTTAACTCCTATGGATCGCGTCGTGGCAATCACGAGGTGATGATTCGAGGTACCTTTGCCAACGTGCGTTTACGTAATCAGTTAGCACCCGGTACCGAGGGGGGCTACACCCGAGACTTCACTTTGCCCGATGCTCCTCTCGCTACTATTTATGATGCGTCGCAACATTATTTGGCTCAGGGTATTCCATTGGTGATTTTAGCTGGCAAGGAATACGGCTCTGGTTCTTCTAGAGACTGGGCCGCCAAAGGCACGGTGCTATTAGGAGTGCGAGCGGTAATTGCCGAGTCTTACGAGCGTATTCACCGTTCTAATTTATTAGGGATGGGGGTGTTGCCTCTGCAGTTCCCTGAGGGGCAAAATGCAAAAAGCTTAGGTTTGCTGGGTGATGAGGTCTTTGCGATTACGGGTGTTACTGCACTGAATCAGGGGCTGATTCCTAAAACTGTGCAGGTGAAAGCGGGAGAGGTCGAGTTCGAGGCCATTGTGCGTATTGATACGCCATCCGAGGCGGAGTACTACCGTCATGGGGGAATTATGCAGTACGTACTACGCGGCTTGAAAAACGCTTAACTGTACGAGGAGGCTACGCCTCCGATGCGGTGTGTCCTTTTCGCCTGCGGTGTCGTCATGATGGATTCGCTAAGCAGTGCTCACTCGCGTTGCTCGCTCCGCGCTGAATCGTTCGGTCGTAAACGAGATGCGTCATGGCAGCAAAACCACCTTCGATATTAGTCAGCACTTTTTAAATTGTTTAATCCAGTACGCCGTTGAAGGGTCATGGTTTTTGGAGCTGCTTTGGTTTTGTAGCTCGTTTGTAATATCCGTAGCTAATACCTTGCCGTATTCCACACCCCATTGATCAAAGGGGTTAATGCCCCAGATGACGGCTTGGACAAAGATTTTATGCTCATACAAGGCCAGTAAAGCACCTAAGTAATAGGGGGATAGACGAGGGAGCACAATCAGGCTGTTAGCTCGGCCTCCTTGGTGTGTACGGTGCTTGGCTAGCCAGCGAGCGTGCTCTAGTTCGTGACCATGAGCTAGGCATTCTTCTAGGGCTTGGGCTTCGGTCTTGCCGCGTAACATAGCCTCGCGTTGGGCTAAGCAATTAGCGAGTAGGCTTTGATGGTGACTTTCCCATTGGTGTTCGGCTTCTTGGCACACGATAAAATCCACGGCCGCACCATCACTGCTTTGGTGTAACCATTGAAAAAAAGTGTGTTGGGCATCGGTACCGGGCATACCCCAAATGACGGGGCCGGTGGGAACAGGAACGGGTTGTCCTGCCAAATCGACGGATTTGCCTAGAGACTCCATTTCTAGTTGCTGTAAGTAGGGCAC